>CBDUZS010000010.1:0-51794 GCA_965371785.1 uncultured bacterium | reverse complement strand
CTGAGCCTGAACGCACACGAAGTGATGGAGATGAAGTCCCTTGCAGAACGGCTTGGAGTGCCTTTCAGGTTCGACACAATGCTCAACTGCCGTCTGGATGGAGACAGCACACCCGTAGATTACAGGTTATCGCCCGAGGAGACACTCGATCTCGATCGTCAGAACGAGGACAGGATGGGGAGCTGGATGGAGCAGGCACAGCGTTTCTCCGGTCAGGATATCGACCACAACCGCATTTACCAGTGCGGTGCAGGAATAAGCACATTCCATATCGACGCCACCGGAAAGCTCAGCGTGTGCATGATGTCGAGGGAGGAGAGCTTCGATCTGCGAACGGGAACTTTTCGGGAGGGATGGTATTCATTCATACCACGAGTACTGGCAAGGGAATGGAGCAGTGATGTTGAATGCAGGACCTGCAGCCTGAAGTCCATGTGCGGCCAGTGTCCCGGATGGGGTTACCTCGAGCACGGGGACCCGGAAGAGAAAGTGGAATACCTCTGCAGCGTTGCCGGGATGAGAGCAAGGATGCTTGGTCTTAGCGAGTAGACATCTTATGATACCGACTACGAATCGGAGAACGGAAATGCAGGAGAAGAAGCGACATTATTCGAAGCCGAAGGTCGAGAGAGTTGAACTCGAGGTTCAGGAGACCGTTCTCACCTTTTGCAAGGGGGGCGGGACAATGGGACCCCTGATTGGATCCTGTCAGCAGCCTGGAGGACCGGGTCCCTGCCAGATAAAGGGAACCTGACTCCCCGTTCCTCGATAAACAATCCAGCCACTTGTTTCAGGGAATAGCCACTCTATGAGTTCAGCACAGGTTACTCTGAGGATAGCGGACCTGACCATCGGTGTGGTGGGAGACTCAGATAAGCTCGAAGCACTGAATTCGGATCGATACAGCAGTTTCCGCTGCATCGAGACCAGTCCGGACCTCCGTATCACACTGAACGACGCCATCTGCAACGCATCCGATATTCTGCTTCCACCCGAGGACGAGGTATTCGATACCGGAACGGTCTGGAGCCTGTACGAATCGGGGAACAGCATCTCCATTCTGCTCAGGTCACCCGGGCAGGGTGGTCTGCCCTACAGACTGGCCACATTCGACAAGGATTTCAGAAACGGGGAGATCCTTACCATTTCAGGATCGGGTGCGGCCGTCGGCTACACCGGTTACGATCCGCTGGAGTTCCCGCTTTCTGAGGTTCTCACCGTCTGTCTCATGGCACAGGGGCGGGGCCTTATGGTCCATGCCTGCGGTATCAGTCTGGACGGCAGAGGAATTCTGTTCCCCGGAAATTCCACTCATGGCAAGACCACCATTGCCCGTCTGTGGAAGGGAACTGCCACAGTTCTCAACGATGACCGAATCATTCTGAGGCATTCAGGTGATAGAATCCTGATGTACGGTACACCCTGGCATGGCGATCTTTCCGACGTATCGGCGGAGGGGGTCGAACTCAGCTCTGTAAATTTCCTCTTCCACGGCAATGAGAATCGGATCAGCAGGGTAACCGGTGCCAAGGCGGTATCCATGCTGCTCAAGAGAAGCTTCCTTCCTCTCTGGAGCCCGGCTGGAATGGAGTTCTCCCTGGATTTCTGCAGCAGGCTGGAAAGCACTGTTCCATGCAACGAGCTTTCATTCTTTCCCGACAGCAGGGTGGTTGAGTTAATCAGATGCAGAGATTGAGCCTTGGCGCCGAGGATCTGGCGGATCTGGCAGCTGAGATCCTGGAGCGCGGTGGCCGCCTCTCCTTCCGGGTAGTGGGCTCGAGCATGCAGCCGACGTTGAGGGACGGTGACCTCCTCACAGCCGTCCCGGCTGAATCGAGTTCCATCAGGCCAGGTGATGTCCTGCTTTACAGAGCGCCTGACGGCCGAGCCGCAGTCCACAGGGTTGCAGCGATCGGCAGCGGAAGCCTGCGGTCCGGTCTGATCCTGTCATGTGATGCCCGGCCCTGGACAACGTATGGGATATCCGGTGAACAAGTTCTGGGAACCGTTGTCTCAGCTCTTCGAGACTCGCAGCCGTTGCCCCTTGATTACTCACCTGCCAGAAGGCTTCGCGTTTCGACGATCTACATGCTGAGGCTGGTCAGATCAGCAATCGGGAAAGCCTTTCTGTATTGTCTGTCCGCCATAACCTTTCTCAGACCCGTCAGGAGATGCCTTGGGTACATCCTGAGATCCGTGGTGGAATACGAAGTGATTCCTCGGGAGCAGTGCGGTGCCGGATCGGGAGGCCAGTGCACATGGGACCTGTTTCAAGCCTCCCTCAGGGGAAGGGTGATCGGATCGGCCCAGCTTGTGAGGTTTTCACGCGGAACGCCTTTCTCCAGATACCAGTGGCTGTTCAGCATGAGGGTGAACCCTCTGTTCCGGGGAGGCGGCATCGGGAGAAGGCTCACCGAAATGATTATGGAACAGGCATCACGCTCGGGAGAAGGAAGCCTCTGCCTGGTCGTGTCAACCGATAACCGAAGAGCAATCGAACTCTACGAATCCATTGGTTTTACGAGTGTTGAGCTGTCTGGGCTCGGGAAGGACATCGGTGACAGGATCGGACCGGGCAGCACGGTCATGATCATCCGGTTCCGCGAGTGAGTACGTGATCCCTGGAGGCCGCCCATCGCTTACGTGGTGAACGATTCCAGCTGTTTGAGATACATGCCGGTGTAGGAGCCCGGAGAGGCGGCGATCTTCTCCGGCAAGCCCTCGGCTATGATCTCCCCGCCCGCATCTCCTCCATCAGGTCCGAGGTCGATTATCCAGTCCGCATTCTTGATCACGTCCATGTTGTGCTCGATCACGATCACGGTGTTTCCAACCCTGACAAGGCTGTCAAGCACCTGGAGAAGTTTTCTGACATCGTGTGGATGAAGACCGGTCGTAGGTTCATCGAGGATGTAGAGAGTATGGGAAGATCCCGGTCGGGAGAGCTCTTTTGCAAGCTTCACTCTCTGGGCTTCTCCCCCTGACAGAGTGGGTGCCTGCTGGCCGAGCTGGATGTACCCGAGACCTACATCCTGGAGAACCTTGAGAATCCTGTAGATGTGGGGAACCCTCTCGAACAGTTTCAGGGCTTTGTACACGGTGAGGTCGAGAACATCGGCAACACTGTGGTCCCGGAACCTGACCTTCAGGGTTTCACTGTTGAAGCGCCTGCCATTGCAGGTCTGACATTCCACGAATACGTCGGGCAGGAAGTGCATTTCAATCCGTTTTACTCCCGCACCTCTGCAGTCTTCGCATCTGCCGCCCTTTACGTTGAAACTGAACCTGCCCGGTTTGTAGCCCCTGACCCGGGCATGCGGCAATTCTGCGAAAAGACGCCTGATATGGTCGAATACCTTCGTGTACGTTGCGGGATTCGATCTGGGAGTCCTTCCGATGGGATCCTGGGAAATACTGATCACCTTATCGAGATGTTCGGTTCCATCGAGACGCCTGTAGGGCCCCGGTCTGATCCCGCAGGAACCTCCCAGGCAAGTGGACAACGCCGGGTAGAGTGTCTGTGAAATGAGGGAGCTCTTGCCGGAACCCGAGACTCCCGTTACACAGACGAATCTGCCCAGCGGGATAGTGAGATCAACACCCTTGAGATTATGGAGAGAAGCACCCTTCAGCCTTATCTTGCCCGCAGACAGTACTCGGGGTGTTCTCATCCTGGAGATGGATTTATTGCCAGAGAGGTATCGCCCCGTGAGTGAGGTTTTTAGCTTGCTTATCTCTTCGGGAGTTCCGGTTGCAATGACCTCACCCCCCCGCGAACCGGCTCCGGGACCAAAGTCTATTACATGGTCCGCCCGCATAATGGTTTCCCGATCATGTTCGACGATGAGGACCGTGTTGCCAATGTCCCTGAGGTTCTCGAGGGTGGATATGAGCTTGCTGTTGTCTCTCTGGTGAAGCCCGATGGTCGGTTCATCCAGTACGTAGAGCACTCCCGTCAGCCCACTGCCGATCTGGCTGGCAAGACGAATCCTCTGGGCTTCACCTCCCGACAGAGTGGGTGCGGGTCTGTCAAGTGTGAGGTAGTGCAGACCGACGTCCGCAAGAAAGCAAAGCCGTCCGATGATCTCCTTCAGCAGTTCACTGGCCACCTGCCTGCTGAAGCTGTCGAGTTCGAGATTCCTGAAGAAGGTGACGGCTTCCCCAACGGTCATCGTCGAGACCTGGTGTATTCCCAGTTCGCCGATGAGAACTGACAGCGCCTCCCGTCTCAGTCTTGCGCCATCGCAAGACTCACAGGCTACTTTTCTGAAGAAGCGCTCGTAGCTGGTCCTGCTGTCCTGGCTGGATGTGGTCAGGTATCTCCGCTCCAGCATGGGAATGATCCCTTCCCAGGTATCTTCCCACTGTCCCTTTGATTTCTCACCCTCCCAGCGGAAGAGTATCTTCCTGTCGCCGCTGCCGTACAGGATTGCGTTCTGCTGCTCTTCGGACAGTCGCTTCCATGGAGCTCCCAGGTTGATGTCGAATACGTCAGCCACTGCTTTGAGCTTCCTGCCCATCCAGCCCTTGGGTGTGCCGATGGGAGCAATCGCACCTGCATTGATCGAAAGGGCAGATCTCGGCACCACCAGAAGAGGATCGAGTTTCATCTGGTAGCCAAGCCCGGAGCAGCTGTCACACATGCCCACCGGGTTGTTGAAACTGAAAAGCTGAGGTGAGAGCTCGGGCATGCTGATTCCGCAGTAGACGCAAGCGTTGTGCTCGCTCATGAGTATCTCAGAACCCGATTCAGTGTCGATGATCGAGAGTATTCCCTTCCCCTCTCTGACCGCGGTTTCCACCGAATCAGCAAGTCTGCTCTCAATCCCCTTGCCAATGACAAGCCTGTCTACGACGACTGCCAGATCGTGCTTCCGTTTCTTGTCGATCGTGGGAAGGGATTCGAGCTGATGGATCTCTCCATCGAGAAGAATGCGAACGTAACCTTTTTTCCTGATATCGGAGACAAGCTCTGCGTGAGAGCCCTTTCGATTCTTTACGAGAGGTGCGGTGACAAGGAGTCTGGAGCCTTCGGGAAGAGCCATGATCGTATCGACCATTTTCTGAATCGACTGCGTTGTTACCGGTCTTCCGCAGTCCGGACAATGTGCCGAGCCTACTCGAGCGTAGAGAACTCTGAGATAATCGGTTATCTCCGTTACCGTGCCAACCGTGGACCTTGGATTGTGACTGACCGTTTTCTGCTCGATGGAAATCGCTGGAGATAGTCCCTCGATGCTCTCGAATAGAGGTTTCTCGAGCTGGCCGAGAAACTGCCGGGCGTATGCCGACAGTGACTCGATGTACCTTCGCTGTCCTTCTGCATAAAGGGTGTCGAAGGCAAACGAACTCTTACCTGAGCCGGATACTCCTGTCAGGACTACGAGTTTGTGCTTTGGAACGGTAACATCGATGTTCTTCAGGTTGTGTTCCCCGGCGCCTTTTACAATGATGCAATCCATGCTTCTCCCCTGAATACGGGTTAACCACAATCTTACAATATACACACTCCTCAGCCCCTGATGCAGAAAACTGTTGCCGTAGCTGTGCCACAATTGCACTTTGAACGCTCGAGGTATGCTTCCAGATGGGCTTGATAGGTCATATAGTTATGATTGACAGCGAATTACGTTACGCATCCAGTGTGGCACGACACTTGCTTTGCATCTAACGAATCAGAGTATTGAGAGGAATCCATGTATCTGTACGCCGATTGGAAAAGAGAAGGGATAAGGGATCTCCAGGAGGAGATCAACAGGATGTTCGAAGAAGCGTCCGGAAGAATGACAAGGTGCTTCCTGGGAGACTGTGGCTGGTCACCCCTTGTGGATATCTACGAGAAAGAGGATGAAATAGTCGTCGTAGCCGAGCTCCCCGGCTTAAGCAGAGAAGGTATTTCGATCGACGTATCGGATTCCGTTCTGACGATAAGCGGAAATCGCTCGGATGGTTCGCTCACGGATGAGGTTCACTCCAGGATGGAGAGGAACCAGGGGAAGTTCGAGAGAACCTTTTCTCTTCCGGGAGTTATCGACGGTGCAAAGGCGACAGCAGTATTCAGAGACGGTCTTCTCAGGATCGCACTGCCCAGGATTCCCGTGGAGAAGCCCTTGAGGATCGATATTTCCGGAGAGGGATCCTGATGGCGAAGCCGGTCAGAGTCCCCGTTGCGGACATCTCGAATATCGGGAGTGATTACATCGTACGCTGCGAGTTTCCCGGTATCGAGAAGGACACGCTGGAGATAACCATCGACAACACCAGACTGACGCTATCGGGCAAGAGAACCTGGACCGAACAGGGGCAGATTCTGCTCAGTGAGATACCGAGTGGTCATTTTCTGAGAACATTCCTTCTGGATGAATCTCTCAGCACTGCTGATATCGTGGCGGAATTCAGAAACGGCCTTCTTGTGCTGAAGATACCGAAGCAGAAGCATGAGCGTAAAACAATACCAATTACGGAAGAATAGAGAGTAAGGAGGATCAGGACTGTGGGAAAGGTAATAGGGATAGACCTTGGCACAACCAACTCCTGTGTGGCGGTGATGGAGGGTGGAGAGCCCATAGTGATCACCAACGCGGAGGGTGCCAGAACAACGCCATCGGTCGTGGCTTTCAACGATGCCGGTGAAAGACATGTCGGAGTGGTTGCGCGAAGACAGGCAGTGGCAAATCCAGGCAACACGATCTTCTCGATCAAGAGGTTGATGGGAAGGAAATACTCAGAGGTAGCTGACGAGGTTAAAAGGGTTCCTTACAAGATAGTGGAAGGAAAAAGCGGTGACGCCTGGGTGGAGGTGTTCGGTAAGAAGTACTCACCTCCTGAGATATCCGCGATGGTTCTTCAGAAGATGAGACAGACCGCTGAAGATTACCTCGGCGAAGCCGTGGAAAAAGCGGTAATAACCGTACCTGCCTACTTCAATGACAGCCAGCGTCAGGCAACAAAGGATGCCGGCAGGATTTCCGGTCTCGACGTTCTCAGGATAGTGAACGAGCCCACTGCCGCAGCTCTTGCGTACGGTCTTGACAAGGAGTCAGGGAACTCCACGATAGCCGTTTTCGATCTCGGTGGAGGCACCTTCGATATATCGATCATGGAGATCGGTGATGGTGTTTTCGAGGTTAAATCCACGAACGGAGACACCCATCTGGGTGGAGACGATTTCGATTCGAGGATAATCGACTGGATCGTTGACGAGTTCAGGAAACAGCAGGGCATCGATCTCTCCAAGGATCAGATGGCGCTTCAGCGACTGAAGGAAGTTGCAGAGCGAGCGAAGTGCGAACTCTCGACAACTCAGACCACTGACATCAACCTGCCCTTTATCACCGCAGATGCCAGTGGACCCAAGCATCTAAACATGTCCTTGTCGAGATCCAGGCTCGACGAGCTTGTCGGTGACCTGGTTGACAGAACCCGGAAACCCTGCCTGGACGCGATCAAGGATGCAAAGGTCGACGCCAGTGATATCAGTGAAGTGATACTCGTCGGTGGTCAGACCAGAATGCCGCTCGTTCAGAAAATCGTGAAGGAGATATTCGGCAGGGACCCCCACAAGGGCGTGAATCCTGATGAGGTGGTAGCAATCGGTGCGGCCATACAGGCGGGAGTGCTGTCAGGGGATGTTAACGATGTCCTGCTGCTGGATGTAACTCCACTCACGCTCGGGATAGAAACGCTGGGCGGGGTGTTCTCCTCGATAATCGACAGAAACACAACGATTCCTACCCGGAAGAGTCAGGTCTTCAGCACCGCTGCCGACAATCAGACATCGGTGGAGATTCACGTTCTCCAGGGCGAGCGGAAGATGGCTGCTGACAACAGGACCCTTGGACGGTTCATACTGGATGGTATTCCGCCGGCCCCGAGAGGTCTGCCGCAGATCGAAGTGGCATTCGACATAGATGCGAACGGGATAGTTCACGTATCGGCAAAGGACAAGGCAACCAGCAAGGAACAGAAGATCAAGATAGAAGCAAGCAGCGGTCTGTCCGAATCAGAGATCGAAAACATGGTGAAGGACGCAGAGAAACACCAGGAAGAGGATCTGAAGAAGCGTGAGAAGGTAGAGCGCCGTAACCAGGCAGATGCCATGGCGCTGGAAGTCGAAAGGCAGCTCAAGGAGCACGGTGACAAGATCGATCCAGCCGACAAAGCATCGCTTGAACAGGCTCTCACCGATATGCGAAGCGCTCTGGAGAGTGAAGACGATGACCTCATTAGTTCATCGATGCAGAAACTCTCTGGAATCTGGCAGCAGGTTGGTGCGAGACTCCATGAACAGGCGCAGCAGACTGACGCCGAACCTGGCGGAGAGCAGCGGGAAGACTCCGACAATGCCGTGGACGCTGATTACGAAGTGGTGGATGACTGATGCCTCCGGGTGATCCCAGACGCTCAATGAACAGCCACGGCAGCAGATCCGGCACTCATTCGGGAAGAAGAGGTGATAAGCGCCTCGAGGAGAAGGATGGAGCCGCGAATCCCGTTGAATCACCATTGCCTCCTCCGCCTCCACCCCCGTTCATCACTGATGAGCAGGAAGCCAATGGAGAATCCCCCTCCTCCGAAGAGGAGTTGAAGGAGCTGAAGGATAGGCTCCTCAGGGTCACCGCGGAGTTCGACAACTACAGGAAACGCCAGGCCAGGGATTTCAACAGACTCTGCAACCAGGGAAAGAAAGATCTGATCCTGGAACTCCTGGTCGTTCTTGACAATCTCGATCGTGCTGAGGAACTGAACGATGGCAGCCATTCGTCCGAGGAAATATCGGAAGGATTGTTCCAGACCCTTACAATGCTTCGAAACGTTCTGGAACGGGATGGATTATCGGAGATAAAGACCGAAGACATGGATGCTTTCGACCCCAATATTCATGAAGCCATGATCGCCGAGGACAGAGATGATCTCGAATCGGATTCGGTTCTTCAGGTGTTGCAGAAGGGTTACAGATTCGGCTCGGAGCTTATCAGGCCTGTCCGCGTCAGGGTTGGAAAAGCAACTCATGGGAATGGAGAAGAGCAGTAGGAAAGACCGAAATGGATCTCTACTCGATACTTGGAGTCGATGAGAAGGTTTCCCCTGAGGAGCTCAAGAAAGCCTACAGAAAACTCGCAAAGAAGTACCACCCGGATGCTAACCCGGGGGACCAGAAGGCTGAAGAGCGATTCAAGGAGATATCCGATGCTTACGACGTCCTCAGCGATACTGAGAAGCGTGAACAGTACGATGCTCTGACAAAGGGCGGCGGGAGTTTCTTCGGCCAGGATGGCGGCGCTTCCTTTGCGGGGGGATTCGGAGACCTCGGTGATATTCTGAGTTCCATGTTCGGCAGGGATATCGGTCATGGGCCCCGTAGAAGAGCACATTCCGCGGAGATTCTGATTCCATTTCATACCGCAGCAACCGGAGGTTCCGTCAAGGCAGAAATCGACCTGCCATCGAGGTGTCCCTCCTGCGGAGGAGAGGGCGGTTCCGGACGCGAAGCCTGCAACGCCTGCGGTGGTTCCGGCAGGATTGTCAGCAAGCAGGGCGGGTTCTCCACAATGCACAGCTGTCCGTCATGCGGAGGAGCCGGATCCGTACTGACATCCATCTGCTCACTCTGCCACGGATCTGGTGAGATCAGGAATACTCAATCCGTTGAAGTGACCATACCTCCAGGATCCGATGACGGATCCGTTCTCAGATTATCTACCTCTGACGGCAGCACGGTTCTTGTGAGAATTCGGGTCAAACCTGACAGGTTCCTCCGTCGCGATGGCCGCAACATCCGCTGTACGGTGAAGGTGTCGGCTCCCCAGGCAGTACTCGGTACATCCATCATGATCCGCACACTCGACGGCAGAGTCAAGCTCAAGATTCCACCCGGCACACAGCCTGGAACAGCGCTCAGGCTTTCAGGGAAGGGGATCCTTTACAGAGGAACTCGCGGTGATCAGTATGTCCATGTAGATGTGTCCATTCCCGATACTCTGAGTGAGGCTCAGAAGCTGGCCTGGGAGAAGCTCAAGGAGACTTGCTGAGGTGTTCAATTCTCTGAGAATGGGGTGTTTTCTCAGATGATACTCACGGCAGCATTGCTGATTGTATCGATTGCTTCTGCAGAAGAGGTTAAGACCTCATCCCTGGAGGAATTCGGCCAGGTGATCGGTGAGATCTCGGAACAGGTGCAACCAAGCGTGGTTACAATCATCACTCGGACCGTGATCTCTGAGGATACAGGGGAGGTACCTGGTTCAATACTCCTCAACCGTAGCATCGATCCATTTGGAGCCGACTGGACGTATCGTAACCCTGATGCAGAGCATGTAGTACTCGTTCAGGAAGAACAGGCCAGTGGTGTGATCATAACCTCGGACGGCTACATCGTGACCAGTCAGCATGCGGTAGCGGGGGCTTACGAAATAAAAGTATACATGGGTAATGGCGAAGTGTTCTCCGCGGATATGATAGGATACGATGCAAGCACTGATATCGCTCTCATCAGGATCTTCGGACGTGACTTCACTGCGATTCCTCTTGGTGACAGCGGAGAGCTGAGGGTGGGGGAATTCATTCTCTCATTCGGATCACCGTTTTTACTCACCCAGACGGTTTCTCTTGGCATTGTAAGCTACCTCGGCAGGAGCGATCTGGGATTCGTTGACTACGAGAACTACATACAGACCGATGTTCTGCTCAATCCCGGAAGCAGCGGAGGAGCTCTCGTGAATCTTCGTGGTGAGCTGGTGGGAATCAACTCAGCGATCGCAACCGCCAGCGGCAGCTATCAGGGTATTGGTTTTGCGGTACCGGTGAGCTCTGTCGCGGTGATCATTGAGGAGATAATGGACAGGGGAGAAGTGGTGCGGGGCTACATCGGAATGATGGTCAGACCGCTTACTCCCTCTCAGATCGCAGAGCGGGAAGACCTCGAGAACGGTTTGTTCGTTGCGGTCGTTCTGCCCGGTTCTGCAGCAGAAGAAACCGGAATTATCAGGGGTGATATCGTTGTTGAGCTGGACGGGCTCGAGGTCGAGTCGACGTATGATTTCAGCTTCCAGATAGCTTCCCATCATCCTGACGATATGATAGAGCTTGTCCTGCTGAGAGGAGACACTCTTCTGAGCGAGATGGTACAACTCCAGCAACGCCCGGAAAACCTCCCACTCTCAGCGGCTACACCGTTCACGGGACTCAACCCGGGTTGGGCCATCTCCGAGCTGGAGAGTGGAGCAGTCCAGATCGACAGGATCGCAATTACCGGCCCTGCTGTTGATGCCGGCTTACAGAGCGGTGACATAATACTCTGCATTAACCATTCGGTCATTTCAGGTATTGAAGATCTGTACATGTCGATGGTCAACTCCGGGAGGGAAGCCCTCCTGACAATATCACGTAGTGGCAGAACGGTTTACTATTCTCTAAAGTATTGATCTCGATGCTTCTGGTCGCATCGACAGACGACGAGTATATCATCGTAGAGAGCGAAAGAGAGGCGTTGGTTGAATTACATTTACCTGCTGCTTGTTGTTCCGGGTCTTGCTATGACCATGGGAGGATTCATCCTGCTCGGAAGGAAGAGTACGGGCTCAATCGTGTCGGGTCTGGTCTTTCTGTTTGGTGTGTGCACTCTTGTTCTCGGGATTCTTCTGACCTGTGTCCCCGATTTCTTTGCCGGCTGAATGCTCGTCAGCCCGGCAACAGCTTCATCTTTGTAAATCTGTCGACAAAAGTCCTGATAAGTTCATGATCGGGATAGATCGCACAAGCTTCTGCCGCAAGCTCGGCTGCTAGCGGAAACGCCCCTTCCTGAATCCTTGATCTTATCCTGCTGACCCATACTTCAGCGTCTTCGTAGTCGGAAGCATTTTTCTTGCTCGGGGATTCTCTGCTGGCGAAATCTTCGATATCCGATATCAGCTCCCTTAGACCATTCAATCCCGGAACCAGGTTAAATGCCTTTCTTGCGGATTTCACTGCTTCTGCAAGTTTGCCCTTCGCAACCAGGTCGCAACCCGTTTTGATCATTACCCTGGCCTTGAGGGTTCTTCTCAGGGCATCCATCCTCTTCTTTACTTCAGGATTGTCAGGAGAGAGAACTTTTGCCCTCTTCAGGCACTCCAGCGCGCCTGTTTCATCTCCCGCGATGAGTGCGGAATCAGAAATGGCGAATATTTCCTTGATAAGGCGCTTCTGTGAACTCTCCTCATCCTTCGTGGGACTCGATGCTTTTGGACTGTCCCTGCGGCTTCGCGTAATGTTGGAAACAGAACCAGGCCTCTCAGCAGGTTTCTTCACGGCAGTGGGAGGCTTTTCGAGCGGTTTTCTCTCCACGGTTCGCGGCTTCGGAGCGGGAGTTCTTGGAGCCGGTGTGGGCGCGGGTACGGTCTTCTTCTCCACGGCTGGAACCTTTTCGAGCGGTTTTCTCTCCACGGTTCGCGGCTTCGGAGCGGGAGTTCTTGGAGCCGGTGCGGGCACGGATACGGTCTTCTTATCTGCAGTGGTCTCTACAGCGGGAGACTTCGCTGCCGGTTTCTTCTCCATTGTTCCTGGTTCAGGAGCAGATGCCTTTAGAGGGGGTGAGGGCCTGGGAGAAGCAGTTTTCCGGGAAGGTGTGGGTGTCGGAGCGGTTTTCTTCACTGCGGCTGGAGGTTTCACGACCGGTGTCTTCTTCAATGTGATCGGTTCCGGAGCAGATGCTTTTGCAGGGGGTGGGGGCTTTGAAACAGCAGTTTTAGAAGGGGGTGCGGATTTCGTCGTGGTCTTCTTTCCAGCTTCCCGAGGAGTATTGCCGGTCAGCTCCTTCTCAATTGTGAGAATGGTCTCGGTTATCGTGTTGCCGCCTGGATCCATGGAGAGAGCTCTCTTCAGCAAACCTAGTGCGTTGCTCCTGTTGCCGGATCCCAGCTCACATTTCGCTTGCCGGACTAGATCGACGATACGGTTTCGCGTCCCCTTCACACAAACCTTTCCCAAGGTGATGGACCAAAGAATGTAAATCCGTTCTTATTCAGTCGAAAATGCGACGGACAAATACTTGCCTGCGGGATACCCGGAGGTCAAGCCCCTCTTCTCCTTCTGAAGGATGCTACAAGCTCCTTGAGATCGGTATACAGAGCCCTGGCACCTTTCAGAGAGAAATGACGAAGGAAAAGGTTGGGGAACCTCGTTAACGGTTTGCGCCACAAATAATTCCTGCCGATGGTGCCCTGCGCCCAGTTCCGGAGACCGATCAGCTCCGAGTCGGACATGTCGGTCAGGTTGACGAGCAGCTGATCTGCTGCGTTCATGCTCTCGACAAAACCCTCGACATCTTCGATCATCCCTCTTTCCAAGGCAATATCGAAGATTTCGGTTCCCGGGTATGGGGTAACGAACAGCATTGGAGCAGTTATGTCAGCCTGTCTGCAGAAATCAATCGTTTCTCCAACCGTACTTTTTGTTTCTCCGAACATGCCTATCATGAAACTGCCTTCTGCGTGTATTCCGGCATTCCTGGTAAGCCTGATAGCCTTCAGGCATTCCTCAGAAGTAACACCTCTCTTCATTGCCGAGAGGAGTTCATTGCTCCCTGTTTCGATGCCGTATGAAATCCAGTCACATCCGGCTCGTTTCATCTCGGAGAGCAGTTGCTCATCTACGGTATTCACTCTTCCGAGACATGACCATCTGATATCGGGAACCCTCTTCAGAAGAAGACGGCACGTTTCGAGTACGAACTCTCTGTTACTGGTAAACAGATCATCGGGAAACCCGGTGTAGTGGATATCGTATCGCCTTACCAGCTCACATATCTCATCGACTATGGAGGCGGGAGAACGTCTGCGGACAGTCCGTCCGTATATTCTGTAGCAGTACACGCAGTTGAACGGGCATCCCCGGCTTGCGACAACTTCCAGGTGACGTGTGCGCTTTTGTCTGTGATCTATGCTGGAGATGTAGGTTTCTATGGGGAAAATGTCCCAGGCCGGCCACGGCAGGGAGTCGAGATCGCTGATCAACTCCCTTGTTTTCGAGTAGACCAGCTTCCCATTGTCATCTCTGAAGGCAATTCCGGGGACATCATGCCAGTTTCTTCCCGATTCCACTGCACGAGCCAGCTCCACGGATGTCACTTCACCCTCACCCATCACGACTGCATCCAAATCGCACGATGAAATGTACAACTCGGGAATGGTCGTTGCACCGCTGTTGCCTGCGATGAGGAATACACCAGGCAATTCACTTCTGAGCCTTTGCGCAAGATCTCTGACCATTCTGAACCTGGTTATCATGCCGCCGAAGCCGACCAGTGCAGGTTCCGCCTTTATAATCCTTGCAAGGGCAGAATCCAGATCCAGATCCTCTCCTTCCATATCAACGATTGTTACAGCATGCTCTTTCTCGAGGAGGGCTGCGATGTAAGCAAGCCCGAAAGGAAAGTAGCGGGATCTTTTCCCGTATCCGTACGGTGGGTAGACAAGTGTGATATTCAAGGAGAATCCTCTCGATTACGGACTAGACACTACTAGAATAATTCACAGGGGAAAAGGCTGTTCATTCCCTGGAATACTTCGTTTACTGGTTTTCAGGAAGTTTCGTTGACATAACAGCGGATTTCTATGTATTTTCTCCGCTGCAGGATAGTGGAGTGATTTGGGGCGTATTGCAACCACTTAAAAAAAAGTGCTAAAAAGCCGTCAGTCTAGCCTCAGACCGTCGGTCAGACGGTTTTTTCTATTTGCACCCGGTCGAGAGGCAGGCAAACTCAATGCGTAAGCTCTTCACAAGTGAATCCGTTTCAGAGGGTCACCCTGACAAGATCTGCGATCAGATATCAGATGCCATTCTGGATGCTCATCTGTTACATGATACGGATGCTCATGTGGCATGCGAGACACTTGTCACAACCAATTTCTGTCTCCTCGCAGGAGAAGTGAAAAGCCACACAAAGGTGGATTACGAACGTATCGCCAGGGAGACTATCAGGGGCATAGGCTACGATCTGCCCGATATCGGTTTTCACTTCGATGAGAATACATACCAGATCAGAATTCATGCACAGTCACCTGACATCGACCATGGTGTCGTGGCCAACATGGGTGCCGGCGATCAGGGTTTGATGTTCGGCTTCGCATGCAATGAAACACTCGCCCTGATGCCCTATCCGATTCAACTGGCTCACAGGCTTCTCGAGAAACTGTCGGAAGCAAGAAGAAGCGGGAAGCTCGAATGGGCCAGACCGGATGCAAAGAGTCAGGTGACGATCGAGTACGAAGGAAATACTCCGAAAGGGATTACAGAGATACTGCTGTCGGTCCACCATTCATCGGATGCCGAGATGGAGCAGATGAAGGCGGATGTGAAGAGACAGGTAATAGAGCCTGTTCTCGCAATCTTTGTGCCTTCCATTCCCTGGAACAGCCACCTTCTCTACAACCCGTCGGGCAGATTCGCCATAGGCGGCCCTCACGGCGACACAGGGCTTACGGGGAGAAAGATCATCGTTGACACTTACGGCGGAGCCGGAAGGCACGGAGGCGGGGCATTCTCAGGCAAGGACCCAACCAAGGTGGACAGATCGGCAGCCTACATGGCAAGACACATCGCGAAGAACATCGTTGCTGCTGGTGTTGCAGGGAGATGTGAGATACAGCTTGCCTACGCTATCGGGCAGGCTGAACCCGTATCGGTGAGAGTCGACACGTTCGGCACCGAGAAGGTCAAAGATGTTTCTTCGATAATCAGGACGATCCGCGAGGTCTTCCCTCTGAAACCATATGATATTATTGACTATCTCGGTCTGAAGAATCCGATCTTCCGAAAGACTGCGGCGTTCGGGCACTTCGGAAGAGAGCTTGGCGATGATGGATCGTTCTCCTGGGAGAGGATTGATCGCAAAGATGACCTGTCATCTCTTCTGCTGTGAGAACTTTCTGTAGATGGTTGCTACCGGGAGGCTGTATCTATGGTTTCGTTTCTTCTCATATCCCTCTTTCTGACGGGTGCTCTTCCGGGAGACAGTCTCGACGCCAGGCTCGAGGAGACGCAGCAGCTCATAGCAAGCCTCGAAGCCCGACAGGCTACCGCCAGCGAGATCCTGGTTGCCATACATGAACACCTGGCAATCGCAAGGGATTACTACAACGAACTTGCACTCAGAGAAACAGAGGTTGTTGAGACGCTTCAGTACATTTCGGAGAGGTACTTTTACGAAGACTCTCTGAAAGCGGATCTCGAGAGAAGCCTTTCTGCGTATCTGAGATATATCTACTCACACAGGAAGCTCACCTCGTCCGGAACGGTCTTCAGCTCCAGCGGACTCGACAGAGTTCTGAGAAGGTATGCCTATCTTGGCTACCTGGCCTCGAGAGCAGCCGATCAGGTCAACATGCTTTCTTCCAGCAGCGATTCCCTTGCCCAGTACCGGGATTCCCTGGAGACACTGAGAGATGATATCCATGGGTTGAGGGAACGGATGCAGGAAATTCAGATAAGGACCTACGAGGAAGAAGCCAGACAATCCACTCTCAGGCTCCAGCTTGAAACCGAGATCGAAGCTGCAGCGGAAGCAGCTTCTGCAATCGAACAGCAACGGCAGCAGCTTTCACGATTCGTTACACAGCTGGGAAGTTCCAGCTCGGGAGCCGGCAGTGGAACCTATTTCCCTTCAGAGCCATCTTCAGACAGCTTTCTCGAGCGGGAGCGGGGCAGAATCGGCTGGCCTTGCAGAGGAGACATTGTACGCCGCTACGGAGTTGCAACCGATCCTGTTTACGGTACCGAAACCGTCTGTGACGGTGTGAGGATAGCGACCAGCCCGGGCACAGGTATCAACTCCATTTGTGAGGGTGTCATTATCTATGCAAATGAGTTTCTCAACCTCGGAAGAATGGTGGTTATCGATCATCAGGATGGCTACTTCACTGTTTACGCTAACCTGGGAAGCCTCGATGTGAACCAGAATGACTCAGTTGAGGAAGGCCAGAGACTCGGGAACTGCGGAGTCATCCCCGAAGGTCGTACCGGCTACTACTTCGAGGTGCGCCGGTCTGGAGAACCGGTCGATCCGGTTGGCTACATGGAGTTCATGTGAGAGCTTTCAGCAGAATCAGGGGACAGGAACAGGCCGTATCCATTCTCTCCGCAGCGCTGGAATCGGGCAGACTTGCACATGCCTATCTGCTGACCGGTCCGCAGGGCACCGGACGGCTATCGATCGCACTGGATCTCGCTGCATCCTGGTTGTGTTCCTCGGAAGAGAACGGTTATTGCGGTGATTGTGTTCATTGCCGAAGAATCTTCGACTTCACACATCCTGATGTTCGCCTTACGCTTCCCGTCACCTCATCGATCAGCCCCGAGCAGATAATGGAGCTGCTTCTGGCAAGACGCGATGACGGGATGACACCTCTCAGGTTCGAAGGGAACACTTCCATCAAGATCTCACATGTAAGGGAACTCATTCGCAGAATGGCAAAGAAGTCCTTTGAGGGCAGAGGCAAGGTTGAGCTTGTTCTGGATGCGGACAGGATTACTCTTCAGGCAGCAAACGCTCTGCTGAAGACTCTCGAGGAACCCTCAGACGGGACTCTGATAGTTCTGACTACTTCCTTCTACACGAAAATTCTTCCCACCATAAGGTCAAGGGCACACCTGATCCGTCTTTCCCGGATTCCAGTCGAGCTTATCGCTCGAGAACTCGTCGACCGCATGGGGATAGACGAACAGGAAGCTTCTGAAATAGCTTCTGCATCGGACGGAAGTATCGGCGATGCGCTCCTTCTCACCTCGAAGGACAGGTCGGAGTACAGCATATCCGTAAATATCCTCTCCGAACTTGCCGAGTGCGATTCGTCATCCGATGTTTCGGGTCTTGCCTCCCGACTGGTGAAGGAGTCGGGCAGGGATGGACTTCTCGTTCTCTGCAGAGACGCTCGATCAGTTGTTCACGATATCCGAAGACGGAAGGCTGATCGACTGCCTCTGGGCGTGGAACCGGAACCGATTCCCGGGGGGGGGATTGATGACTACCTCGATAGTGTCTTGTCCGCATTCACTGAATGCGAATCGATGCTGTCTCGGAACGTGATGCCCGCAATGGCACTGAATGCAACCCTTATCGGTTGCTGGAAGCTTTTGAGAGAAGGGGGAAGCCAGGCTTGAGAGATGGCGAAGTAGTGAAATCCGATGAGTACGAAGAGCAGCCGCGTGTAACCGAGTACATTCAGGTCTCGTTCAAAACACGCAGATTGCAGTACTTCTCGAACGAGACTGGTGTACCGGTTGACAGTGGTCAGTTCGTTGTGGTGTCTGTGGACAGGGGTGAGGATCTTGGTCGCGTGCTCATGAAATACGTACCATCCGAGTTCCACAGGGAGGCGCTGGACGGGAGACTTCTCCGAACCGCAACCCCGGAAGATATGAACAGACACGAGAGTAACACCCGTTTCGAGCATGATGTTCTCAGGTACTGCTCTCAACGTGTCAGGGTCAGAAAACTCGAGATGAAACTGACTGACTGCGAGGTTCAACTCGACAGGAGAAGAATCAGGATATTCTTTACAGCGGATCAGCGCACCGATTTCAGAGGTCTTGTCAGGGACCTCGCCGCCGAGTTCAAAGCAAGAATTGAGATGAGACAGATCGGTGTAAGGGATGACGCCAAACACAAGAACGGTATAGGCCTGTGCGGCAGAAACCTCTGCTGTTCACAATTTCTCAACTGGTTCAATTCCGTTACTCTCAAGACGGTAAGAGAGCAGAATCTGTCACCAAATCCCTCGAAGATCTCAGGTGCGTGCGGCAGACTCATGTGCTGTCTGGCATATGAATCAGACTTCTATCGAAGAGCTGCCAGGCTGTATCCGTTACCGGGACAAAAGGTTGTGCTGGGAGAACGCAAGGCTGAAGTAGTGAGAACCGATTTTTTCTCTGAAACGGTCACGCTGCTCTTCGACGGAAACGGGGAAGAGGAAGTCATGGGTGTAGAAACCTTCCACAGATCGAAGGGAAGCCAACGATCGGATAAGCAGAAGAGCGGCAGACCGGACAGGAGGCGGGACAAATGACCCGATACATGGTTACGAGTGCGCTGCCGTATGCAAACGGTCCGCTTCATCTCGGCCAGATGGCCGGTGCATACCTTCCAGCTGATATCTACGTTCGATACCTTCGCAGCAGGGGTTGTGATGTCCTGTTCGTCAGCGGCACCGATGAGCATGGTGTCCCTATCACGCTGACCGCTGAGAAGATGTGTATTACTCCCTTGGAAGTGGTTGATCATTTTCACAGGATTATTGCCGACGAATTCAAATCCTTCGGAATATCTTTCGACAACTTCTCGAGAACTTCGAAGCCTGAGCATATACGTTTTGCGCAGAGTGTTTTCTGTGAGCTCCTCGAGAAGGGGTACATCGATGAGCACTCGATGGAACAGCTGTACTGCGGGGAATGCAACAGATACCTTCCGGACAGGTACATCATCGGAACATGCCCGAAGTGTGGTGAGGAAGGGGCGAAAGGTGATCAATGCGAGGCCTGCGGCAGCTGGCTCGAGACTCTTGAACTCGTGTCACCCGAATGCTGCATTTGCGGAGCCTCCCCCGAGCCAAGGAAGACTCGCCACTGGTTCCTGAAGCTGGATCTATTCCAGGACTGGCTTTCGGAATGGCTTGATTCACATACTGACTGGCGCGACAACGTTCTCAACTACTGCAGAGGCTGGCTGAACGAAGGCCTCAGAGAGCGCGCGATTACCAGAGACCTGGGCTGGGGAATTCCCGTCCCCGTAGAGGGGGCGGAAGGAAAGGTTCTCTACGTCTGGTTCGAAGCTCTTCTGGGTTACATCAGCAGCACGAGGGAGTACTTCGAGCTCAAAGGCAAACCGGATCAGTGGGAGAAGTACTGGAAAGACGAGGATTCGCGTCTGGTTCATTTCATAGGCAAGGACAACATAGTGTTCCACGCCGTTATCGAACCCTCAGTGCTCCATGGTCTCGGGGATTACGTTCTGCCCTGGAACGTTCCGGCAAACGAATTCCTGAACATATCCGGGCGGAAACAATCCACCAGCAGGGGGACTGCCATCTGGATACACGGTTACCTCGAGCACATGCCTCCGGATCCCATGAGGTTTGCTCTTGCAGTGAATGCTCCGGAGAACAGGGATACCGATTTCTCATGGGATGAGTTCCGGGTTCGAAACAACGAACTTGCCGATGTGCTCGGAAATTTCGTCAATAGAACGATGAAATTCGCTCACAGGCAATTCGGTGGTACGGTCCCATCCGCACCATCTCCCGGACCCCCTGAAGAGGCTCTCATGAAGAGTGCGGCCAAAACCGCATCCGAGGTAAGCCTGCTCATGGAGGATTTCAGGCTCAAGGCGGCATGCGCCAGAATCATGCTGCTGGCCAGGGAAGGCAACAGGTACTTCGACCAGGCACAGCCCTGGAAAACCGCTTCGAGCGATCCGGACCGGTGTGCCAGTGCCATTCACTACAGCCTGCAGCTGATAGATACGCTCAGGATCCTTTTCTCCCCCTTCATTCCCTTCACCTGTGAGAAGATCGGTATAATGCTCCACCGGGACACCGTTCTCTGGAGTGAAGCGGGGCTTCTCAATCTCATTCCCGGGGCACCGCTTGAAGAGCCGGAGATCCTCTTCCAGAAGCTGGAGGAAGGTTTTGAGAGCATCTTCAGCGAGTTCGAGGCGGAAAAGGCTGTCGAGAAATCTGCTGTTCCTGAACTCATTTCGTTCGAGGATTTCAAGCGGATGGATCTCAGAGTAGGGTGTATCACTGAAGTTGACGAAATCGATGGCGCGGATAAACTCTACAAAATTCTGGTAGACCTCGGTTCCGAAACGCGACAGCTCGTTGCAGGAATGAGGCCATTCTACACTCCCGATGAGCTGATCGGCAGGAACGTTGCCGTCGTGTGCAATCTCGAACCGGTGACGATAAGAGGGGTGAGCAGCAACGGGATGATCCTTGCCTCGGATGGATCGGGGGGTGTGATGCTTGTTGAACCAGGATCTGAAGCACTCCCGGGAGACCGGATCAGGTAGGGGAACCGCCTGCCTTCCGAGATGAGAATCCTCGACATCAACAACTTCTACTCTCCGACCGGTGGCGGGGTGAGAACCTATCACCACAGGAAGCGGGAGTACTTCACCAGGGATGACGGCATCTCAACGGCACTGGTCGTTCCCTCAGACCACTGGTCGAAAGATGTGTCAGGCAGTTCGGCTGTCTACCACGTTCCCGCTTTGCCGCTTGGTGGATCCGGCTACAGGATGGTCATCAGAAGAAAACGGATAGAGGCAGTGATAGATGACTGGAAACCGGATATCATTGAGATCGGGAGTGGCTATTTTCTTCCCCGAATCTGTTGTAAGATCGCGGAGGCTCGGGAAATACCGGTTGTAGGCTTCTTTCATTCCGACTATCCGGAAACCCTTGTCAGGCGGTTTCTCAAGGCGATTCCATCTCTGGCCGAGAGTTCCGTTGCACGCGCCTGGAGCAGGATCGGCAGGGTCTACGGAAGGATGAGTGCGACATTTGCAGCAAGCGAAGCAGTTCTCTTGAAGCTCCGGAAAGCAGGACTGAAACGCCTTTTCCACGTCCCTCTGGGAGTCGATCATGGAATCTTCGATCCCTCCATGAGATCGGAAGATTTTCGCGACCGGATGGGAGCATCGGACGAACGGAAGCTCATCCTCTACCTGTCGAGGCTTGCACCGGAAAAAGGAACCGGGCTTCTGCTCGAAGCGTACCCCGAATTCAGACGGCCCGATCTTGCAGTCCTGGTCATTGTCGGACACGGTCCCATGAGTCGAAGGGTCGATCGGTTCGCATCCAGATATCCTGAAGTTACCGTGCTGCCCTATGAGCAGGAGGTTGAGACCGTTTCTTCAATGATGGCTTCCTGTGATGTTTTCCTGTCTCTCGGAGGCTTCGAAACCTTCTCTCTGACGACACTCGAGGCGATGGCTTCCGGAGCCATCGTACTCGCTCCGGATTCTGGAGGTGCGGGAGAACTTGTCAGACGCGCAGGGGTTATCGAACCCTTCAGAATGGGAAGCGCATCCTCTTTCGCTGCCGTCGCCGTAAAAGCTATCGGAAGCTCGGATGACAAGGTCGGAACACATAACAGGGATTTTTCCATGGGATACAGCTGGAACAGAACTTTCGAGATCATGAAGAAATTCTACTCCAGAGTAGTCAAGGCCGCGGGGAAGAGCGATCTCGACAGCCTGGAGCATGGAAGCGGATGGTGGACCTCATGACAACCTCCACACGGCAGCTCGTCATAAGTGTGCACGACGTTACCTCTAGAAATGCATCGAGGTTGCATCGCATCCATCAGATGCTCCAGACCAGCGGCGTGGCATACAGATACTGTATGCTCGTCGTGCCCGACTTCTGGAATGAAAACCCTCTTTCGGATGCTCCCGAATTCACTGACTGGCTTCTAGAACTCTCTTCGAGAGGAGTGGACATAGCCCTGCACGGCTACTCGCATCTCAACGGATCGGGACACGGCTCGCTTGCATCCAGATTACTGGCTGCGTTGAGCACTCAAGGAGAGGGTGAGTTCCATTCTCTGACCCGTCCTCAGGCATTACTACGGCTCGAGAAGGGCCGGGAGGAGCTGGTCGGCCTGACCGGGCAACGAGTGAGAGGTTTCGTCGCACCCGCATGGCTCTACGGCAGGGGAAGCCTGGAGGCACTGGAAGAGCTCGGATTCGACTGGGCAGAGGATCGTAGGAAGGTCTGGTCTCCATCGAGCGGGGAAACCCTCGTCAACTCGCCTGTGATATGCTTCTCCTGCAGGAGCCGGTTCAGAGTGCTGAAATCACTTGTCTGGTGCAGGATCGCTCCGGTTGTTCTCAAACCATGGAAAACGGTACGACTGGCGCTTCATCCCTCGGATGCAGACTCCGATGCTCTTTTCAGTGCAGTGCCCGTTCTAATCGAGCGGCTTGGAAGAACCAGGAGGTTTGCCGGATACGACGATCTGCTGAACGGTGGGAACTGATATCCTGTCGAGGGACTATTCTCAGAAAGGTATATATTCACCCATTGTGCTGTTAACCACTGCAGCTGAGGGGAAACAGAATTCCTTATGTTTTACATGATATGGGATATGAACGAGGGTCTGCTGATAATCATTGCGGCTTTCGTTCTCGGGCTTATCGCAAAGGCAGCGGTGAAGCATGCGTACAACAAGTACAGCCGCGTTGCTTCAGGTCTTGGGATGACCGGGGCAGGTATTGCCCGAAAGATTCTCGATAACTACGGGCTGGCACAGATCGATATAGAAATGTCCTCCGGGAGCAGGTTGTCGGATCATTACGATCCAAGGACTGACACGATTCGACTTTCCTCGGATGTTCATGATAGTAACTCAGTTGCGGCAATCGGGGTAGCCGCTCACGAAGCAGGTCATGCCGTACAGGATGCCATGGGCTACAGGCCTTTCAGGGTGAGGAACAGACTGGCGCCCATTGCCAACCTCGGGTCTCAGCTTCTGTTTCCGCTCATCTTTGCAGGTTTTTTTCTTCATATTGCAAACCTGTTCATCATAGGCGCAATCCTTTACGCGGGAGCACTGGTGTTCCAGCTCGCTACTCTGCCCGTCGAGTTCGATGCGAGCAGAAGAGCAATCGCATACCTGGAGAAGACGGGCATGACGGGTACCGAGATGACCGGCGTGAGACGGGTCCTCAACGCAGCTGCCATGACTTACGTCGCTGCCGCTCTCGCTTCACTGGGGCAGATGATCTGGCTGCTTCTCGCGGGAAGGAGACGGTAAGTGGATCTCGGCATACCACTGATAATAATCTTCGTATTCTTCAGTGTAGTCTGTCACGAGATTGCTCATGGCTACACTTCCTACCTGCTGGGAGATCCAACAGCCTACAGGATGGGCCGGCTTACGTTCAACCCGCTTCCTCACATAGACATCTTCGGAACGATCCTGCTTCCGCTGTTTCTCGTGCTGTCGGGAAGCAGTTTTATATTCGCCTGGGCGAAGCCCGTTCCGATAAATCCGGCCTACTTCCGGAACCCTCGAAAGGGAATGATGCTCGTAGCCATAGCGGGACCGGCGACAAACCTTGCTCTCGCTCTGGTCTTCACACTGCTGCTCCACCTGGTGGGAAGAATGCTTCCGGATATTCTCCAGCACAGTATCGCAATGGCGGCTTTGATAAACATCGTACTCATGGTATTCAATCTTCTCCCGATTCCCCCGCTTGACGGAAGCAGAATAGTCGCGCGATTCCTCAAGGGCCGTGCCCTCTGGAATTACTCGAAAATCGAACCGTTCGGAATGTACATTGTGTTCGGGTTGCTCTTCCTCGGAGTGTTCTCGAGCATTCTCACACCGGTACTGAGGATATCCTTCCGTCTCCTCGGCATTTCTCCTTACCTTCACTGACTCGAGCCGAATGACTGAATTGCAGTATACCGATATAGTCAGATAATAGATGGTAGAAATTCTTTGCTTTGGAGGATACTGACTAATGTTTATTTTCCTGATGGCTCTGACTCTTACGGGAGACGTCTACTCCGAAACTGTAGTCACTCGCAATCCCGACCCTCACTGGGTACCTCAGACCTACGAGGAATGGCTATCCGGTGAGCCCGATTTCGTTCCCCTCGTTGTCACCGAGATCATCGGTGCCGATGACGATGCCGAGATACTGATACTGCTCGAAGAAGGTCTGTCTGATAGCCTGGGAACCACAGCACTGGAGCAATGGGTTTCGGATATCGGAGAGCAGGGTCTGACAGCCGAAGTTCTGGAGATAACCTATTCCTATCCATGGGAGCTGAGGGACTACTTCATATCGAGGCTGGTCGATGGGCTCGAGGGGGCTGTACTGGTCGGACAGCTGCCCGTTCCATGGTGTGCGCTCGATGAACCTTCGTGGAATGACAAGGAGCAATTCCCGACGGATTACTTCTACATGGACCTCGACGGCACGTGGGAGGATCTCTGGATTGGCTATCCTTCCCAGGGGAATCCCGGTCAGGATGGCAAGTACGACACCTGGAGCGGTGAGCTGGATCCCGAGATATACATCGGCAGGATGAGGCCCAATGGCATCAGCGCAGTCGGTGATCCCATCGAGATGCTGCAAGCCTATCTCGAGCGGAATCACACCTGGCGCCTGAACGGCGATCCCGAACCCCTCTACACGCTCTGTTACGTCGACGACGACTGGGCAGCATGGGGTCCATCCTATCGGAACGCCATGATGCTCCTCTACGAGAACGTCGAGCTGGTCAACGACCTTGCTGCAACGAACGGAACGGACTACCGGGATAACAGGCTTCCGGGGAATTACGTCTGGATAAGCCCATACGTCCACTCCGGGCCAACGTCGCACGCCTGGAATCCCGGTCCGTCGACACTATGGAGTGATCTGGTGCCTGCAAACCCGCCATCAAGGTTCTACAACCTCTTCGCCTGCTCGAATTCGAGGTTCACTACTCCCAGGAACATGGGGTCGATATACGCTCTGGGTACGGCAAGCGGGCTCGCGTCAATCGGAAGTACGAAGACCGGCTCGATGCTCCAGTTCTCACACTTCTATTACCCCATGGGGCAGGGCTCCAGTATGGGAGAAGCCTTCTACGACTGGTGGGTTCACATTTCATCGGGAGGGATCAACCAGGATGAGATGCAATGGCATCTGGGCATGTCACTCATCGGTGACCCTACTCTGATTCCCTCGATGCACATGGTCGGGATCGAAGGAGACTCACCTTCTCCCGGAGATGTCCGGGTGCTGGAACTGTGCCCTAATCCTGCGACAGCATCCGTATTGGTCAGCACCTCGGGTTTCACGGGGGAACAGTGTGTCCTCCGGATGTTCGACATGAGCGGCAGAATCTGCCTGGAGGAAGAACTCTCTGAAGCTGGAACCGCGATTCTGGACCTGACCGGTCTCGAGAACGGTGTGTACTTCGTGCGGGTTCTCGGCAGTTCTGCTTCCGCCTCACGCGTCCTGATAAAGCTCGACTGACTGAGGGTTGAAAAAGGGGTATGGCAGCGCCATACCCCTTCTTTAGAAACTTCCAGAAGCTAGAAACTGTATTTGATACCAGCCCAGGTGGAGTTCTCGAGTGCGCCGACGTTGTCTCCTTCGATAAGGAAGGGCATACCCAGAGGTTCTTCGGTTCCGCCCATGAGAATTTCGGCCCAGACATCGGTGAACTGCCATGAGTCACCGGTAGCAGGGGTACCGGTGATCGTAACGGGATTGCACCAGGGACCGGAGTCGCCTGAGCCTTCTGCCCACCAGACGAGGTAATAGGTTCCCTCACCGAGAGTGAGATCGGTGAACTCCAGGACGTTTGCCATTATCGGTCTGAGGTCACTGGTGCCGGCAACCGCCGCCAGGCATCTGAAGCAGTTGGTCCAGGAAGTACTCGTGAGCACGTTGAGGTACAGATCACCGTACACAAGGGATCCGACTTCCGGATGGTCATCGTAGATCTCGATGTAGACAGCCGTTATTGTGGATGGCGGGCCGAAGCCAGTCTGGTAGATGAACAGGGTGATCGAGCTGATGTCCCAGGTTTCACCAGATGGAATCTCGAAATCATCCGTGATCATGTAACCGTATTCGAACTGGCAGCCGAATCCGTTGTTCTCCTCATCCGGCCCCGCAATCGACTCATCTGCTCCACCGACTCCCGTGCCGATGCTCGTTACGAAAGGACCGTTGTCGTAGAGAAGAGCCTTCGGGCCATCCCAGATGGGTACGGTAGCAGCATTGAATCCATTCTGACCCGAGATCGGAATGTCTGCATCGTCTACCGATGCACCAAGAGCAATTACTGGAACAGCGTACAGCAGTGCAGCTGCCAGAAGCAAGGCAAAGGTTCGCATTACGTTTCCTCCTTCATTTGGTGACAGATTCCCGTTCTGCCCACATGGGGCTTGATGGTCAAGTGTTATCAGTATTCCTGCAATCCTACAGATAGACTGGATTAAATTCGTACCCGAACGTCAATACCGATTTTTTTAATGCTCAGAGATCTTTCCAGAGGGCAGGATCCGAGGGAAGGCTGGTCAGGATCTCTTCGTTTATCCTGAGATCGCAGGCCTTTTCAAGATCGAGAAGCCAGCAATTCAGCCGCTCCTCTTCCAGCCTTGTTCTGATGATCAGCTCGAGTTCCTCTTCCATTTCCTCGAACGAGGCTTCATGAGGAGGGTACACACCCCTCAGTCTGAATGCGAAGTAAGAGTAGTCCTCGACGAGCGGAAGAGGGTCAGACCATCCCGTTGTATCGTGTCTGTCCAGAGAAAAGACCGCTTCATAGTTTCCACCCGGCACTTCCTCCGCCAGCAATGGACGTGTGCGGGATGTCGGAGGAGAATCTTGTGATAGAGGCTGCCAGAAGCCGCACTCGAGTATGAACGAATCGACCTCTCCGGATAGCAGAGCACTCCGGTATCCGTCAACCATGCTGCCCTGTACTTCGACGCACTGGATGCTTCTCGATTCCGGGATGACCGGCAGCTCGTTCAGCCTGTCGTACTCGTTTCGGAGCATTTCGTGGGTGATCGAGATCAGGCTGCTGACCGAATCGGTGTAGAGCTGCTCAAAGGCCGTTTCGAGCATCCATTCACGCTTTAACGGCAGCAGATCCTCCAGGGTTTCAGGAGTTACCGTCGAGAGGTAATCCAGGAACGCCTCGTGGGATACGGTCTGCTTCGCGAGCCACATCAGCCAGACCGAATCCGATGGCTGTACCGGAATCTCGGTTTCCATGAACTCGATTTCGTAGACGAAGGATTCAGCGGTCATCGCTCCCAGTGCCGACACGATGAGCGTGTCATCGGGTTGAAGCTGACCGTTCCCGGAATAGAAATCAGCCAGCCGCATCAGAGCATCCGTTCTGATATCGGGGTCAGCAGCCGCGACAACCGAATCGGTAACGCTCCTCCTCAGCGCGGAGCTCCATGTGGTGAGAAGCTTCTGTGAAGCGTATGCATACACTCCCGTACTATCCTCGAGCGCAGCATCCACGAGTTCGGGATCTGTGATGCAAACCGAATCAAGCCTTACCGGTGTTCCATCGGACATCTCCAGCGCATCTCCTACCTGCATCGAATCCAGGTGAATCGCCAGTTCCCGCCGCAGTTCAGGCAGGTGATCAGGACCTTTGCATGTTTCATCGAAAGCGCCCGGAGAGAAGGTAAACCAGACCGTCTTTCCCATGTGATCCATGAAGTAGTCGATGTCCTCTTCCGTGATGGAGGCTTCCACGACGGAATCGATGTAGTCCTGTCCACGAGAGAATGCCGCTCTTCTCATCCAGGCTTCTCCAATGTAGAGAACATCTTTCCTTTCCATGTAGGCCAGTCTCTCGATCTCGCTGACTATCATCTCCCTTCTGGCGAGTGACACGATGAATTCACCGAACTGGTTGTTCCTCGAAAGGAAATAGCCCTTCTCATCGGGAGTGAGCGCTATCCATGCTTCTCCCGCAGAAGAAACCGTGATGGTCCGTTCGCCGAGCCTGATAAGCCAGGTATCACCATCCGGTCCTCCTCCGCAGGACATGAGGCCGAGAGCGCAAGCCAGAAGGAGTACAGGTAATGCTGTTCGTTTCAGAGCGTTCTTCCTTTCGCAGAAGTGTACCTGAATATGAAGGAAAAGGGAGGGTCATGTGACCCTCCCGTTATTGCAGCTTCGGACGAGGTCTCTAGATGAGAGTCTTGATTCCCGCCCAGGTGTCCCTTTCGAGGGCAACCGGCTGGAGTTCGAGGCAGAGAAGAGCATCTGGTGAGCCCTGTTCGAGTACCCAGAGCTGTGCCTGTCCCGGATAGCCGTCGAGGTCGCCTGGGGAGCATCCGCCAGCCATGTAGACTGAAGAGGTGTGTGCCTCGATGAGATTACCTGACATGTCGATCTGGTAGATCATGTAATCGGATGAGGCTGTAGAGATCCAGATGCAGTCGTTGAAGTCGTCATAGGCTGCGCCATAGGTTCCATTGTTTGCCACTACCGTTGACCAGATGGTATAGGCGGCTGTGCTGCCCGCGACTCCGTCCCAGGAAACCTGATAGATCGTTGAAGCGAAGCTGCCCGTGTAGAAGTAAGTGCCGTCGAACCCCTGTGCGCGGTTAGGACTGCAGGCATAGCAGTTGTAATAGTTCACATAGGAGTACGTGGCGTCGTAGTACTGTACCTGGCCGCTCTGGCTGCCGAACATGTAGGTGCCGTTCCAGCAGAGGTCACGAAGACCCCATCCGCTGGTGCCGGACTGGGAGACGGTCGTGACGACCACACCACCGGGCGTGATGATCGTGATGTTGAGACCGGTCTGCCCGTCGGTGACCCAGAGATTCGTGCCGTCAAAGCCTACTCCAACGCAGTATACGGTAAGTCCGAGAAGCTCGAGGTCGATGTAGGCAAGTGGGTCGAGCAGAGCATCGGAACCACTGCTGCCCCCCCCCGGAATTCCGGGATTCGGGCTGACGTCGTTGACCTCAGTTGAGGCAAACGCAAGTGAAACCGCAACGAGAACCAAAAGTACTGATCGCATGTTATCCCCCTTCATTCGTAAACGACACTAACTATACATATAATGAAAATACTGCATCAGTTCCCACAGTCAATAGAGGTTAGCCGGTATAGGTTTTCGCTATCTCCACGCCCATCAGGACGCGAAGACCGCCGTATGCGAGTGCTTCCATTTCCATCTCTCCGGGGTATACCTTTACCTCCGATATGAACTCGACCCTCTCGGTAATCCAGCCGATGAACATTTTATCGTATGCTATTCCCCCCGAGATCACGATAGCGTCGACATCACCCTTGAGCACGGCGGCAAGAGACCCTATTTCCTTTGCAATCTGGTAGGCCATTGCGTAGTAGACTTCCCTGTACTCCGTGTTTCCGCATCCAACAGCCTGTTCGACTTCCAGCATATCGTTCGTGCCCAGATATGCTACCACTCCGCCCTCTCCCTTGATCATCTTCTTCACCTGATCGTGCGTGTAGTCACCGCTATAGCAGAGTGCAGCAAGATCCGCGGAGGGCAGCCCGCCGGAACGCTCGGGAGTAAAGGGTCCGTCACCGTTCAGCGCGTTGTTGACGTCGATTACGCGTCCTCTGCAATGGGCGCCTACGGATATCCCGCCTCCGAGATGAACCACTATCAGGTTCGCCTGAAAGTAGTCTTTTCCGAGTTCTTCGCAGGCTTTTCTCGCAACGGCTTTCTGGTTCAGAGCATGAAAAATGGAACGCCTTGTCAGAGCCGGATGTCCGGAGAACCTGGCGGGGCTTTCCATTTCGTCGACCACGACGGGATCGACTATGAATGCCCTGCATCCCGCCTCCCGCGCAAGTTGTTCTGCGATCGGGGCGCCGAGGTTCGAAACGTGGTCACCCTGGACCTCTGCCCGCAGGTCACTCAGCAGTTTCTCGTTGACTTCGTAGGTTCCACCCTCCAGGGGCATTACAAGCCCCCCCCGCCCGACGATTGCAGTAAAAGAACCTATCTCGTACCCGGCTTTCTCGAGCTCGCAGAGGATCACATTCTCACGAAAATCGTACTGATCGATGATCTTCTCGAATGGAGCAAGTTCTTCCGCCGAATGTTTCAGCTTGCTGGTCCAGACTTCCTTTTCACCATCGAACACGGATATCTTTGTGGATGTGGAACCGGGGTTGATAACCAGTATTCTGAAGATCTCCGACATGACTCCTCCTACCTGGAGATGGGCTGGATTCGTGTTCCGGTTATCGTTGAATTCTACTAGGCAGAGGGAAAGAGTGGCAAACGGGCGAAAGACTGAAGCAGCAGGTCATGACGCGCTCCTGATCAGGGAAATCGGTTTCCTCGAGAAGTCGATTGAACGACTCTGCTGTAGATTCACTATTGAGAAGAAGGATGCTCTCGATGCGGGTGACATCGAGGATCTCGAAAAACTGGTCGATCGAAGCCGTATCTTCTTCCAGCCTGAAGCCGCTGCCCTTCTGAACAGCCTTTTCAGAGTAAGGAGTCGTATCAGGGAGGGCGAGGATGCTGCGGAAGTAATGGAGTTCTGCCAGAAGGTCGAAGCACTCATTCGCACCTCACTGGCGTGGTTCACGGCTTCTCCCCACAGGCTGATAAGGAATTTCGGTGTTCTCGAAGAGTACGATTCCTGATGCATTCAGGTGATGAATAGGCGCTTGTACTTTCCGTGCCATTCCGGTTATACTTGCGGTTCTTATCTGTAACTGCGTTTGAGAACATTGTTTAACATAACCTGCAGCCGGCAGGAGGAATATTCATGAGACCAATCGGAATCGAACGGGAGAACAGGCCAGTCAGCGCAGCCGAACTCGAGAAACTCACCGGACAGACGGTAACCATTCACGGAATGGTCATGCGTATCCGTCGGCTGGGCTGGGGAGCTTTCATCGTACTGAGAAGGCACGATGGCCTTGTCCAGTGCGTCATGGCAAACGAAGGCAACGAGAAAATTCTGGAGAGACTTGCAGAAGAACAGGCCGTGAGGGTAACCGGTACCGTAAAGGAAGCTTCGATCAAAGACCCATCGATTCATCCTCGAACGGTAGAAATATCCGTTGAGGGAATCGAGGTAATCTCGCAACCGGCTGAACGTGCTCCGGTCGACCTGACGAAGAAGATACTCGACCTCCACATCGATACAAATCTCGATCTCCGTCCCCTGAGTCTCAGGCATCCGGTCGAAAGGGCAAGGCTGAAGCTGACCGAAGCATTCACGAGGGGATTCAGAGAGTTCATGCTGCGGAACGGCTTCACCGAGATACACACTCCCAAGATCTGCTCCGCTGGCGCTGAAGGCGGAGCCAACATCTTCAAAGTGCAGTACTTCGACCGCGAGGCCTTCCTGGCACAGTCACCCCAGTTCTACAAACAGATCGGCGTGGGCATCTACGAGAGGGTATTCGAGGTCGGACCGGTCTTCAGAGCAGAACCACACCAGACATCTCGACATGTGAACGAGTACACTTCTCTGGATTTCGAGATGGGATTCATCGAGGATCACACCGATGTCATGTCCCTGGAAGTCAGGCTCCTCAAGCACTGTTTCGATCTTGCAAAGGCAGAATATTCGGCAGAATTGAATCTTCTCGGAGCCAGACTCCCGGTTTTAGGCAGTACCATACCTTCTCTCACTCTGGAGGAGGCTCACGAGATTGCCGGAGGGATTGTCGGGAAAGACTACTCTTCAGAACCGGACCTGGAGCCCGAGGAGGAGAGAGTGCTCTGTGATCATTCGGAGAAGGAGTGGGGAAGCGAGTTCCTGTTCGTAACCCATTTCCCGACCGAGAAGCGCCCATTCTACACTTTCGATGACCCTGCCAATCCGGGAACAACTCTCAGTTTCGATCTCCTTTTCAGGGGGCTCGAAATCACAACCGGTGGCCAGAGGATCCACGATTACGATATGCAGGTGCGGAAACTGCTGAGCTTCGGGCTCGATCCGGAAGATTTCTCGAGCTACCTCCAGGCTCACAAGTACGGTCTTCCGCCACATGGTGGTCTTGCAATCGGTCTGGAAAGGCTTACCGCAAGACTTCTCGAAGTGGAGAACATCAGGCTCACGACGATGTTCCCCAGAGACGTGAAGAGACTGACTCCGTAACAGTGGCAACAGGGATACGATTTGCAGGGGAGAGGGCATGGCTCACATCGGATACGTTGCTGAACAGAATATCCCCGAAGCGCATCGGGTTCCGGACAAGGATAACATCCTGCGAATCCATGGAGTGAACAGCAGGGTGATGAAGTGCCATTACGATCTGTACAGGGCTCTCATGATTTCACGCGGTCCACTGACCCTCGTACAGCGCGAAATGATTGCAGTGGTCGTTTCGGTTGCTAACCGGTGCAAGTATTGAATCACGCACCACGGAGCGGGTCTCCGGAGAAACCTTGCTGCAGAAGGCGTTGGAGAAGAGGGAATCGAGCTGATACTTGCCGATCTGAACGCACTGGTTTTCAACGAGATCAAGCCTTCCCACCGTACAATGCTCGAGTACGTGCTCAAGCTCACCCTGACCTCATCGCAGATAACCGTCGACGATACCGAACGTCTGAGGAATGCAGGTTTCGATGATCGGGAGATCCATGATATCTGCTGCATTACCGCTTACTTTGCGTTCGTGAACAGGGTTTCCGACGGTCTTGGCGTGGATCTGGAGGGCTGACTAGAGCAGCTTCTTCAGCTCGCGGTCCTTGAGTCCTACGAACTTATCGAATGCTGATTTCTCCAGTAAGAGCAGTCTTGCAGCCTTTTCAACGATCTCGACTACATCGCAGGCGATGTCGATCGTGTTCCCGAGACCCAGGATGCCATGTTTCCTCCACACCACACAGTCCGCGCTCTCGAAGAGTGTAGCAGTCGCCTCTCCGAGCTCCCAGCTGCCCGGAGTGGTGAAGTCGAGGAAATGCACTCCCCTTTTGAGGAAGATCGAGATCTCGGGATGTGCCCGCGTAACGGCTTCCTCCAGCATGTCACCAGGAAGGTCGCTGGAGGAAAGCGCAAGCATGCACGTCGAATGGGTATGAACGAGTGAAGCGGTTTCCCAGCCCCGTCTGACCGCTACCGACAGAGCCAGCAAGTGGCTGGGGAACTCGCTTGTGGGTTTCCGCGATCCCCTCGGGCGGCCCGCAGTGTTACCGTCGCTGCTTATCCTGACGGGTATGATATCCGTCTCCATGTCCCGCTCCAGCCTTCGGAAACGGCTTCCGAGCGTGGTCACGAGAAACGTGCGTCCCGCCAGTGCCGGAACGGGAACCTGCAGCTGCTCGGTTACGAGTTCGCTGTCGTGGTTCAGCCCCTCACCCTCTGGAAGAAGGACGGAGATGTTGCCCGCATTGGCTTCTGCCCAGCCCATGTGCGCCAGGTGAGCTGCCGTCAGCGCAACATCATGCCTGGTGACCTCGAGGGAGGTAGAGTCGGCTGTCATCTAGACGGAGATCTCTTCCATCGATGTGTTCACTATCTCCAGAGCTTGTCGGATTTCATCGCCCGTAATGTTCAGTGGCGGGCGGAATCTGATGCTCCGCTCCCCGCATGGGAGGATAATTGCTCCGTTATCGAAGACTTTCGCTATGATACGGTTGCGGATTTCACTGCTGGGCACGTCGAAGGCGCACATCAGACCCCTGCCCCTGACGTTCGTAACGCAGTCCGGGTGTTTCTCTGAAAGGGCGCTCAGCCCCTTCATCAGGGCTTCACTCTGTTTTCTCACGTTCTCGAGGATGTTCTCTTCTATCATGATCTCGATGTATCTCGTACATCTGACCATGTCCACGAGGTTGCCGCCCCAGGTGGAATTGATCCTGCTGGATTCGTGGAAGACGTTGTCAGCAACTTCGTCTACTCTCCTGCTGCAGGCTATTCCGCAGACCTGTGTCTTCTTGCCGAAACAGAAGATATCGGGAGCGACTCCCAGCGACTGCCAGGCCCACCACTCTCCCGTAAGACCCATACCGGTCTGGATCTCGTCGTATATGAGCATGAACTCATGCTTGTCGGCCCGTTCCCTCAGCGCCGAAAAGAATTCCGGTCTGAAGTGGTTGTCTCCGCCCTCTCCCTGTATCGGTTCGATTACGAGACACGCAATGTCGTGACCATGTGTCGCGATGGCTTCGTCTATCTGTCTGAGGGATTCCTTCTCACGATTCTCTATCTCCGAAAGGTTGTCCTCGAGCGGGAAGATTATTGCCGGGGGGTCTACTCTAGGCCAGTCGAAGAGAGGGAAGTACATGTACTTCCTGGGATCGGCCGTGTTCGTCATCGAGAGGGTGTATCCCGTTCTGCCATGGAAGGCATGCCTGAAGTGGATGACTTTTGATCCGATCTGGCCGCGTCCCGCTGCCATGTTCTTCCGGACTTTCCAGTCGAATGCGGTTTTGAGGGCATTCTCGACTGCGAGCGCGCCACCGCTTACGAAGAAGAGGTACGGATGACTGTCGGGAATCATCGTGTTGGCGAAAGTGTCGACGAAAACAGCCATTTCCTCGGTATAGAAATCCGAATTCGACGGTTTGTTCACTGCGACTTCCGCGAGGTACCTGAGGAAGGACTCCTCGTTGAGACCGTCTGGATTCATACCAAGCGGAGCAGAGGCGAAAAAGCTGAAGAGATCGAGGTAGTCCTTACCGGAGGCGGCATCGTGAATGGAACGCCCCTTACTCTTCCTGAGGTCCAGAACAATGTCGAATCCGTCTGCCAGCATGTGGCTGGCGATGGTCTTCCTCACATCGGCTGCAGGAATGTGTCTCATCACGCACCACCCTTGTCCACAATAGAGTTTGATGATCCGTCTGCGAATCGATACCCGTACCGCGAAAACCGGCAAATGCAGCCGGTTTTGACTGTGCTCGCCAAATCTCACCGCCGCTCGAAACCTTGTCAACTCTTCCTTGCATGGAACGGAGAACAAAAGCATATTCCCATGAATGCTGTCGTATCTGATTATCTTAGTATTACATGATAAACATACCACCAGGGGGAGAGATGGAACCCATCCGGAATTTCAGTGAGCTGAAAATTCGTGCTCGCGAGCTGCCGTCAAAAACGGTATCCGTTGTCAGGGCAGACGAGGTCGAGACCCTCATTGCCGTCAGGGAAGCTGTACTGTCGGACATGCTCGATGCGATCCTCGTGGGACCGGAGAAGGAGATCCGCAGGTGCGCCGAGGAAGCTGAATTCGATCTGAACGGTATCCGTATTATCGATGTCCCTGACGACAAATCTGCCGCAGTACAGGGTGTGAAACTCGTAAAGGATGACGAGGCACAGGTTCTGCTGAAGGGATTCGTCGAATCGAGTACTTATCTCAAAGCCATTCTCGATCGGGAACACGGGATCCGCACTGATGGTCTTCTCAGCCACGTGACCGCATTCGACATTCCGAATTACGACAAACTCCTCATCATCACCGATGCCGCCATCAACATCGCTCCCGACTTCGACCAGAAGGTGACGATCCTGAAGAACGCGATAATCGTTGCGAAAGCTCTCGGCATCGATCCTCCAAAGTGCACGTACGTCTGCGCCAAGGAGGTTCCGTACGACAGGATGCCTCGTACGATCGAGGCCGCAAGAATGAATGAAATGGCGCAAAATGGTGAGTTCGGGGACATCCTCTTCGATGCACCCCTTGCCATGGACCTTGCAGTGTCCCCGGTCGCCTGCAGGATAAAGAAGATAGAGAGCCCGGTGGCAGGCAGTGCCGATGTCCTCCTTCTACCGGATATAGAATGCTGCAACATCCTCTACAAAGCACTTATCTTCCTGGCCGGAGCCGAGCTCGGCGCTGTAATAATGGGTGCGACCAATCCGATAATACTGACATCGAGGGCAGATTCCGCCGAATCGAAGCTCTGTTCCCTTGTTCTATCGGGCATTGTTGCTGCTTACGACGAGCAGTGAGAATGAAAATCGCAATAGCGAGTGATCATGCCGGCTTCCCGCTGAAGAAAACCCTTGCCCTGTGGCTCGGGGAGCAGCCGCAGCATGCCTTGATCGATCTGGGAACACAAACGACCGAATCGGTGGACTACCCCGATTTCGCCTTCAGGCTCTGCGATGAGATCCTTTCTGGAAGGGCGGACAGAGGTATTCTCGTCTGCAACTCGGGTATCGGAATGAGCATCGCGGCGAACCGCCGGAAAGGCATCAGGGCAGCCCTCTGTCTTTTTCCGGAAATGGCCTACTACGCACGGCACCACAACGATGCCAACGTCCTTACACTTGGTTGCGGACTCACCGGGCCGTTCCTGGCCAGGGAAATAACGGAAATGTTCCTCAAGGAATCTTTCGACGGGGGACGCCACGCGAGACGAACAGACAAGTTTGAACTCTGACCCGGTACACCGTAACCTGGAGCTGACATGATCGATATCATCTGCGGCGCGAGGCCGAACTTCATGAAGATCGACCCGGTTATACGAAATATTGACCAGGGCTCCTTCCGGCTCGTTCACACGGGCCAGCACTACGATTACAGTATGTCGCAGAGTTTCTTCGAGGCGCTGGGACTCCCGAAACCCGACATCAACCTGGACATCGGCCCCGAGACGGCCACTGTTCAGACTGCGAGGATAATGGAGTCCTACGAGAAGACCTTCCTGGACTCGGAGCCCGAAGCAGTTCTCGTAGTAGGCGACGTCAACTCCACACTCGCTTGTGCTCTGGTTGCAGCAAGGCATGGGGTTCCCACCGTTCACGTGGAGGCTGGGCTTCGAAGCTTCGACAGGAGTATGCCCGAAGAGGTGAACAGGATACTGACGGATCAGATCGCAGATCTTCTCCTCATCACGAGCCCGGAGGCCCGAGACAATCTGCTGAGGGAAGGCAGACCGGGAGACAGCATTGTAATGGTTGGCAATCCCATGATAGACACTCTGATGAGGCTTCTTCCCGTATCGAGGGAACTGGACATCGAGATTCCAGGTAAGCCATACTGTCTGATTACATTACATCGCCCGTCAAATGTAGATTATCCCGACAGGTTCGCAGCCATTCTGTCTGCTCTGGGGAAATTGACCGATTTCGAACTCATATTCCCCGCTCATCCCAGGACGATGAGGAATATCGATGAGTGGAACATGTCAGAACTCGTTCCACCCAACCTGTCGATAGTTCCCCCGATGGGATACCTGGGCTTCATAAGGCTGGAGCAGGAAGCATCGGTAGTGATCACCGATTCCGGGGGAGTTCAGGAGGAAACGAGCGTCCTGGGAGTGCCCTGCGTCACCGTCAGGCCGAATACCGAGAGACCGATTACAATATCGATGGGGACCAACGTTCTATGTCCCCACCCCGAGGAGATTCCCGAAAAGGTCAGACATTCCGTCGAGAACAGGCCCGACACACCACCGCTCATACCTATGTGGGATGGACGGTCAGGTGGGAGAATTGCGGAAACTGTTCTCGGTTTCATCGATAACGGAGGCTAGATGCGAAAGAACCTGAATGCGGCGGTTATCCTGACGGCCCTTTCCTTTGCGGGATTCGCCTGCGAGGGAGGATCATCCGAACTTACTTCGTATGCGACAAATGATTTGCAGAAATTCGCAGTCGCCCTGCAGGGAGAAGACATAGGTTACATGGAGATAAGGATGGAGCAGACGTCTGACGACTCTTTGCTGATCGTTCAGGAGACGGCATGGGATCTCATTCTGATGGGCACCAGAAGGCATGTGGCAATGACTCTCGAAGCCCGAACGGGCAGTGATCTGGACATGGCGTCCATGGATCTCTGGATGACCGATGGCACATCTGAGATACTCACATCTTCGGTTCGCGATGGAAACGAGCTTCATACAACGATCACAACCGCGGGCAGAGACATAGAGATGAGTACGGAGTTCGAAGGTGATTACCTGCCTGTGCTGGCGGATCTTGCCGCGGCGATGATGGAGTGGGAGGAGGGACAGGAAAGGCTCTTTCCAACGTTTGATCCCGCTACGGGGATGGTCTTCGATGCAGAAGTGATATGTCTCGGGTTCGAACGGATGTCCCTCCTTGGTGATACCGTAGAGGCAGTGAAGCTGTCCATCAGCCAGGTCGGGCTTCACAACACCGTCTGGGTCTGGGAGGGGCAGATCGTCAGAGAGGAAGAAGCCGGACTGGGGATGATCCTGACCCGTGTCCCACCCGATCAGGCGGGCGATGTTTCCGCTACCCGCGACCTCTACGAAGTGTTCGCGATTGCCTCCACTACGATTGATGAACCGCGCACCATAGGCACCAGGACATTCGACATGCACGGAGAGATAGACTGGACCGCCTTCGATCTCGACTACCCGCCCGTCCAGACCGCTGAGGGAGCTAGAATCACCGTCTCCACCCGCATCCCTTCGGAGGTCGTTTCGTTTCCCATAAGCGATACTTCCGGTTTGGGGGAGCACCTGGTCTCCGAACCGATGATCCAGTCAGATGACGCGTCGGTAATCAGACTCGCAGACAGCCTCACGTCCGGTGTCCATACCGCATGGGACGCTTCGGTCCGAATCTGCAACTACGTCGATAGAGCGGTATTCAACAGCCCAACCGTGTCACTGCCTTCGGCAGTCGATGTTCTCGAGAACCTCAGAGGCGACTGCAACGAGCATACCGTGCTCTTCGTCGCACTTGCGCGGGCTGCCGGAATACCATCACGGGTTTGCGCAGGAATTGTCTACCTCAACGGAGTGTTCGGATACCATTCCTGGCCGATGGTCTGGGTTGGTGAATGGGTTCCGATGGATCCGACACTCAGCCAGAATGTCGCAGACCCCACGCACGTAATACTTGCCACGGGCAGCCTTGAATCGCAGTACGTGATAAACTCTGTAATGGGCAGGCTCAGCATCACTGAAGTGATGGAGTAGGCATGCCCCCCGTCACTGCCGAAATGGACATGATGAAGATGGCTCTGCAGCTTGCAGGTAGAGGGGGAAAGCATACGTTCCCCAATCCTCTTGTCGGTGCATTGGTAGTCGATCGTGACGGGGAGATTGCGGGAGAGGGCTGGCACGCACGTTGTGGCGGCCCGCACGCCGAAATAGAAGCTCTGAAGGCTGCCGGTGAGAGGTCCGTGGGGGGTACTCTCTTCGTTACCCTCGAGCCCTGCTGTCATTTCGGACGGACGCCGCCATGCACCGATGCCATCATTGACTCGGGGTTGAGCAGGGTTGTTATCGGGCTGAAAGATCCCAATCCGGGAGTTCCCGGTGCCGGAGCGGGGATGCTGAGAGATGCCGGAATGGATGTGACGACGGGGATGCTCGAAGATCTGGCAAGGCAGCAGAACAGATTGTACATACACTACCTGAAAACCGGTCGCAGCATGGTCCATCTCAAGCTGGCCGTGTCGCTGGATGGTAAAACGGCTGCGGCAGACGGTTCGAGCCGCTGGATTACGGGTGCCGAGTCTCGAAGACGGGTGCACATGATGCGGAAGAACGCATTCGCAGTGATGATCGGCGCTGAAACTCTCAGGCGGGACAATCCTGCTCTCTCGGTCAGAGATGTCGAATGTCCTCCATCGGAGCAGCCTGCAAGGATAGTGGTCAGCAGGAGCGGCAATATCGGCTTTGCGGAGAGATGTCGCACTGAGAATTCAAGGCTGATCATTGTTCTGCCGGACGATATCAGCGACTCCGCCAGGAAGAACGTGACCGCAACCGGTGCAGAGGTATGGCTGGTCCCTCCCGATTACGGTGGAGTCGACCTGCAGCTCCTTCTGCAGAAGACCGCCGGCGAAGGCTTAGGCCTCATTCTGTGCGAGGGGGGTCATTCCCTGGCTACTGCTCTACTGAGCAGGCAGCTCGTAGACAAAATCAGTATTTTCTGTGCACCGATCATCCTCGGGCATGAAGGAATTCCTGCCCTGGGAAGACTGGGCATAGAGTCGATAGCCCGAAGCAACCGTCTAGAAGATAACAAAAACCAACAAATTTGTTCGGACAGCCAGATACAGGGAGACGTTGTTTACAGGATTGATTGAGAACGTTGGAGAGGTCGTTCGCGGCACGGGCAGTCTGGTAGTCGTCAAGAGTCAGCTGGCAGCGGAGATTCGGGCGGGGGACAGTATTTCAATCGATGGAGCATGTCTCACGGCAACCGGTATCACCGGTCAGGAAGTGAGTTTCCACGCATCTCGAGAAACTCTGTCGAGAACCATTGCTGCCGACTACACCAGGGGAACACCGGTCAATCTCGAGCTTTCACTCGAGATCGGAGACAGGATGCATGGCCACATGGTTTCAGGACATATCGACTGCACATCTCTGGTTCTCGATATCTCGAGAAGCAGGGAGGATAGGCTGATAAGGGTTTCCCTTCCCGGAACCTTTTCAGACCTCGTTGTCGGGAAAGGGTCCGTGGCTCTGAACGGCATCAGCCTCACGGTTGCGGAAGCCGAATCGAAAACGTTCTCCGTCGTGGTGATCCCCGAAACCCTCACGAGGACGACTGCGGGCGGCTGGAAACCTGGAACAAGGATTAACATCGAATTCGATATTCTTGCTAAATACGTTGCGAGACACCTCCTTTCACTGAAGAATGAAACCAGGCTGAGAGCCTTCCTGGAGGGAAACCTTGAACACTGACTTGATTGCACCCGCAGCCGAGGCGATTGCCGCCATCGGCAGGGGTGAGATGCTCATAGTAGTTGACGATGCAAACCGGGAGAACGAGGGCGATATCATCATTGCCGCTTCGAAGTGCAGCGGTGAGAAAATAAATTTCATGACCCTCCACGCAAGGGGCCTGATATGTCTGGCCATGGAGAGGGAAAACCTGGAGAAGCTCAGTATTCACGAGATGGTTCCCAGGAACACCGCTCTGCACGAGACGGCATTCATGGTGAGCATCGATGCGGCGACAGGTGTAACCACCGGGATTTCCGCAGCCGACAGGGCTAGAACGATTGCTGTAGCAATTGATCCCGGTTCGAAGCCCGAGGATCTCGCCAGACCGGGTCATATTTTTCCGCTGGCTTCGAGAGATGGCGGAGTTCTGAGAAGAACGGGTCATACGGAGGCAGCGGTCGATTTCGCAAGGCTTGCGGGACTTCAGCCTGCCGGGGTCATATGCGAGATAATGAACGAGGATGGAAGCATGGCAAGGCTTCCAGAGCTTTGTGAGTTCTCCGATAGGCATGGCATCGTCCTGACGAGTATCGAGGAACTGGTGAGGTACAGACATCAGACCGAGGTGCTCGTGCGGAAGGTTGCCGAGTCTGTTCTTCCCACGGATTATGGAGCATTCGAACTCACTGTCTTCGAGAACACGGTAAATGGTGAAATCCACATCGCACTCGTGAAAGGTGATGTGCAGGGTGCTGAAGACGTACTCGTGAGAGTACACTCCCAGTGCCTGACAGGCGACGTATTTTCTTCCCGCAGATGTGACTGCGGCAGTCAGCTGCATTCGGCGATGACACTCGTCGAGGAGGAAGGCCTGGGAGTCATCCTCTACATGGCCCAGGAGGGGAGAGGGATAGGGCTTGCCAACAAGATCAGGGCGTACCACCTTCAGGATCATGGGCTTGATACTGTAGAGGCGAACGAGAAACTCGGGTTTGCAGCCGACCTCAGGGATTACGGAATAGGCGCTCAGATTCTTTCCGAGCTTGGTCTTTCCAGTATAAGGTTGATTACCAACAATCCCAGAAAGATCATAGGACTCAAGGGATACGGTCTCATCATCACCAGCAGGATCAGCCTTGAGATCCCGCCAACAAAGGAAAATGTCAATTATCTCAAAACCAAGAAGAACAAGCTTGGTCACATGCTGGAAGGAGTCGATGATGGTCTGGATTCATGAGGGGCAGCTCAACGGGGAAGGGCTCAAACCGGCCATAGTCGTTTCGAGATTCAACAGTTTCATCACTGGACGGTTGCTGGATGGTGCTCTCGACTGTCTCGAGCGGCACGGCGTTCTGTCAGAGGACATCGATGTTTTCTGGGTGCCGGGAGCATGGGAAATTCCTGCAATGGCAATGAAGCTTGCCTGCACAGATGCTTTCGATATGGTCCTCTGCCTGGGAGCCGTAATCAGGGGTGAAACCCCTCATTTCGAGTACGTATCCTCGGAGAGCGCCAAGGGCATTTCCCTTGCGGCTCTGGAAGCAGAAATCCCGGTTATTTACGGAATCGTTACCACCGACACCGTCGACCAGGCGATTGACAGGGCGGGAACCAAGGTCGGCAACAAGGGCTTTGATGCCGCAATGACAGGGCTGGAGATGGTCAGCCTTTACGATACCGTCTACGGATTCAGCGACGATGACGAAGAGGAAACCCCCGAAGAGGACAACGAATAGGGAAATGCACTGCAGCAGAAACTCTCACGACAAAAGCCTGCGGTTCCCCCGAGAGACCGGAATGCCGGTGACGTTTGCGCGCTAGATCCAGGGGCAGAAGATTCCTTTTGCAGTGCAGGTATGCCTCACAGCTCAACGGAGAGGATATCCTCTCAAATCTCGATACCCTGGGAATATCGGAGCGTCTTACTCCCGAGATAGGAGAATGGGTTACATCCCTTGCCGGTTTCATCGAGAAAAACAGGACAAAAATCGATGCTTCGATAGAGAAAACCCTCCAGAACTGGACTCTCGAGCGCCTGAACATTCTCACATTACTGATTCTCGAGCAGGCCGTGGCCGAATGCTGGTTCATGGAAATTCCCCCATCCGTGGCTACCGATGAAGCCCTTCGCCTCGCAAGTGAGTTCGAGGGCCAGGACGCACCGAGGTTCATCAACGGGATTCTAGACAGGATTCTATTCCACGTAGATTCTACAGACGGCAGTGCCGATGACTAGAGAATTTCACACTTACGTAACCGGGGAGAATCTCCGGGAGAAAACGGATATCTGGCTGGAGCAAGTCGCAAGAGCGGTCAGACCCAGACCGCATCTCGGTCTGAAGCCTCGAGAGTGCGCGCTGCTCGTCATCGATGTTATTCGGTACTTCACTGATCCGAACGGAGCATCCTGGCTTCCTGCGAGCACAGCGGTTCTTCCCATGATTTCGCGTCTGCTCGAATGCTGGAGGAGCAGGGGTGGGACGGTGGTATTCACAAGACACTGCCACGATTCTGAGGACCCCGGCGGAATGCTGGGAGTTTTCTACGGCAGTGTCATCCGGTGTGCCGATCCCGACTCCTGTTTGGTGCTGGAACCACATTCGGGAGAAACCGTCATCAGGAAGAACACGTACGACTCCTTCCATGAGACCGGTCTCGAGGAAATACTTCGTGGTAACTCGATAACGCAGGTTCTGATAACAGGTGTACTCACCCACCTGTGCTGTGAAACTGCTGCAAGATCCGCATTCGTCAGAGGGTTCGAGGTGTACATGGCAGCAGATGCAACCGCATCGAGCAGTGAAAACCTGCATACCGGCAGCCTCTTGTCCGTTGCTGACGGTTTCGGTGTACTGATGGATACGCCCGCGATTCTGGATATCTGCAGTGCACCATGAGCGAATCGGTCGATACGGTAATCATCGGTGCCGGACCGGCCGGCTGCGCCGCAGCAGTTCAGTGCACCAGGCTGGGTCTTTCCGTTGCCCTGCTCGACGAGACGGGTGAACCCGGCGGACTGGTCAGGAATGCATTCCGGATCGAGAATTTTCCATGTTCAGAACCGGTATCAGGGCAGGTGCTGGCATGCAGGCTTTCGGAACAACTGGAGTTCTTCGGCATTACGGTCCGTGAATGTCTTGTCACCTCGGTAAAAAGGACTGCAGGTGGTTTTCTGACCAGGGGGGGGTTCCCTGCGCTCGAGAGCTGCACGGTCATCGCTGCCACCGGAACGTCTCCGAAAGATGCGGGAATCGAGGGAGAGAAAACCGCACGAGGGGTTTTCTACTGCCCCGTAGAAATTCCGGACCCCTTTCCTGCTTCAATAGCCATCGTAGGCGGGGGCGAGGCTGCATGGGATTACTCCCTTACTTGTGCTGAGCGGGGAGCTGATACCGTTCTCCTTGTCCGGAGCGGCTCCCCGGCGGTTGCCGGCAGACTTTTCGATATGGTCGAACGGAATGACCGCGTAAGAATTCTGTATGATACCGTTGTGAGAAAGATCTCTGGAAGAAATGAAAGGCTCGTACTCCGGACGGTTCAACCTGGTGGTTCAGACGAGACGAGCTTCGGTGCGGTTCTGATCGCCGTCGGTCGGAAGAGCAGGATCCCACGGATGATGAGTGGATTCCGTATCGAATCGGTATATGCTGACACAGGCGTAGAAGGGGTTTTTACGGCAGGAGACGTCTGCCTTGGCGTACTGGGGCAGGCATGTTCTGCAGCAGGACAGGGGCTGACGGTGGCGGGCAGGGCATTCGAATTCATCGGAAGAAGGAGTCACGGATAAATGCAGGTTATCGAAGAACGAGGGTGCCCGGATCTTGCCACAGTCTTCATCGCCAGACTTGGTGATGGCGAGCTGATCGAGTTCGTCGAATCCGTTCAGCCGCCTGTGCATCGTGAGGAGAAGCTCGTTTTCATCCTGTCGACTCTGAAGGGCTGCCCGGTGAGCTGCGTCATGTGTGATGCAGGTATCAGGTACGGTGGGATACTGTCCACGGATGAGATGATGTCCCAGATCGAGTACCTGGTTGACAGGAACTTTCCCGATCATGTCATTCCGGTCCGGAAGCTCAAGATACAGTTCGCAAGAATGGGTGATCCCGCCTTCAACACATCCGTTATCACCGTTCTCGAGAGACTGCCCGGCATGTTCGACGCCCCCGGGCTGATGCCATGTATCTCGACGATCGCACCTTCGGGAACGGACACATTCTTCGAGAAACTGACAAGGGTCAAGAATCGATTCTACTCCGGCGGGCGATTCCAGATGCAGTTCTCCCTCCACACCTCCTGTGAACGAGCAAGGAGATCCCTTATACCGGCGGCTACCTGGAGCTACAAACGTATGAGCGAATGGGGCAACGAGTTCTACACACCAGGGGACAGGAAGATCGCACTTAATTTTGCTCCCGTCGAAGGATATCCTCTGGATCCGTCCGTAATCGCATCCACCTTTTCCACAGATGTATTCATGGTGAAGCTGACACCTGTGAACCCTACCCGCACGTCGGCGAATGAAGGTATTCGAGGGGTTATAGATCCATTCATACCCTCCGTATCCGAGGAAATCGTCAACGGTTTTCTGGCGAAGGGATTCGATACCATTCTTAGCATAGGTGAGCTTCGTGAAAACCAGATCGGCTCCAACTGCGGTATGTTCGTCTCAGCAGTTACCGAAGGGATGGAGGCTGCGGTCGGAGGGAGCCGATAGTGCTCATCAGGATTCTTTCCGATATTCACGGCAATACCGAAGCACTCGGTGCAGTGCTTGATGATGAAGCTGGCCGGAAGGCGGAAGTCACTCTATGCCTCGGAGATGTCGTCGGTTACGGAGCCGAACCGTCCGCCTGCATCGCTACGGTTCGGGAAGTGTGCGATCTCGTTGTCATGGGTAATCACGATTCGGGAGCCTCAGGTCTTCTTCCAGATGACAAATTCAATCTTCCCGGGGCGGCGGCCCTTGAATGGACCAGAGGCGTTTTGACCAGAGCAGAGAAGGAGTGGCTCAGGCACTTACCGATCGATGAGGTTTTTGCCGGTTCCCTCTACATCTGCCACAGTGATCCTTCCAATCCCGAGGGCTGGAACTACATCATGAATCCGGTCGAAGCGATCTCCGCCTGTGAGAGTCATCCTGACAGGACATGTCTGATAGGTCATACACATCTTGCCTGTGCCTGGACACCATCGGGTGGATTCACCGAAAGCCCCGAAGGAAGTCTGCTCGGTCACAGGCTCATCAACTGCGGGAGTGTAGGTCAACCCCGGGACAGAGATCCTGACGCTGCGTACCTTCTGGTCGATACCGATGCAGGTACCTGGTCGCACAGACGTGTTCACTACGATATAGATTCCGCTGCCGATAAGATCAGGATGGCTGATCTGCCGGATGTTCTCTGGCAAAGGCTCTACGGCGGCAGGTAACGACCTGCTGCCTTCTCCATCAGTTCTATCATTCTCTTTCCGGTGCTGTCCCAGCTGAAGCTCCTGCCCCATTTCACGGCATTCCCGGAGAGTTCTTCCCTGAGTGCGGTGTTGTCGAGGACTTCGGCAATTGCCCGTGCGAGAGCGGAGATATCACCATTCGGGACCAGGATGCCGGTCTCGCGATCACGGATGGAATCTCTCAATCCATCGCTGTCGCTTGCTATAACGGGAGTGCCGCAGCAGTTGGCCTCGATCACCGTGAGCCCCCATCCTTCCTTCTCCGAAGGGAGGACGGCAATCCATGAGCGTCTGAGCTCTGTCAGCTTCTCCTCCTGGGATACGAACCCCGGAAACTCCACGATGCCGGATAATCCCAGCGATGCAGACATTTTCCTGAGCTCTTCACCGTAACTCCCCGAACCGAGAACCGTGAGTCTGATGTTCCTTCCGCTCTCCAGAAGAACGGCAATTGCCGAGAGGAGGAACTGCACGCCCTTGTACTTCTTCAGTCTGCCGACGAAGAGCAACCTGCCGGGCTCGGGAGATATCTCATTCGAAGGGGAATAGAAATCGGTATCGATTCCACAGGGAACTACCTCTATCCTCTCAGGGGAAACACCTCGTCTGATGAGATCCAGTTTCGTGCTGTCCGATATGGCTACGAAAGGGCACGCGGAATAGACTGAGGGGATGAAATGCTCCAGAATGTTGACGTACAGCGCCTGTGGAAAGGGCACTTCTCTGTAGGCGGTGGTTCCGAACAGATGTGGCACGATCACCATTACCGGGGTGGTCGTCCACCTCGGAGAGTAAAAGGGGAGCTTGCACAGATCTTCCACAACCAGGTCGAAACCATCAGGATCAAGGGCTTTGCAATAGCCCCTCAGGGTGAGGTTGAAGGAGAACCAGCTGCCATGTCTCAGGATTTCGACTCCGTCGATCGTTTCACTCCCGGGCAGACCTTTTACCGCATGTGAAACCTGAACGACCTCGTGCCCTGCCATGACAGCGCGTTTGAGTATTTCATGGAGATGAATCTCCGCCCCGCCCGCTAGAGGATTCCGGGGATCACGCCAGTTGAGAACGAGTATTCTCATTCTAAGGGGCGCAATCCTGTTTGCGGGCGAATACACCAACGATACAGCCCAGATATGGTCCCAGTGCCGACCCCTCGATTGCTTTTCTCACAGTGCTCCTCAGTCTGTGAACCGGAGGGACGAGAACAGGTCTCAGAGGAAGACGGACGCTCAGCTTCATCATCAGTTCTCTGAATATCCGGTAGGCAAGCGACGGAGAGAAAAACCGGCCGTAAACACCGGTTGTCACCATGCCGTGTCTGCAGAGGATGGAGGCGACCTGTCCCATCGTGAACTGCGTCTCCCATCCAGCGAACCACTTGTTACAGGCTATGAGCAGCTTCTTGAGCGGAGTGTAGACGTGAAACGTCTGAGGTACGTCTACTAGAATCGTACCTCCCGTTCTGAGAACCCTCACGTTCTCGGAGATCAGAGGCTCAGGGTTCCTGAAATGTTCGAGAACGCCCTGGTGAAAGACCATGTCGATACAGTCATTCCTGAACGGCAGGGCTTCGGCATCGGCGCAGACGAGCAGAATATCCGCCTCTCTGCGTCCGGCGGCTTCGCTGGCCAGCCTGAGCGCTTCATGTGAGTAGTCGAGCGCAATCGATGTCGCGCCATGTTTCGAGAGGGAGATACTGTCCCTTGCAGTTGCTGCTCCGACTTCGAGAACGAAAAGCCCCTCTACGCTCATTCGGGAGAGGGTCTCGATGCATATTCTGTCATCGTTGTCGTAGATTTCGCTCAGATCCCTGTCCCGTGTCCAGAAGTCATCCCACACAGATTTATCAGATGTTCTTTGCCGCATTCATTTCCTTTCGGCTATGGCTAATCTACGAAGAGGGGGACTTCTTTTCAAAGGTGTGAATCTATTAGAATAACAGGAATCAATTGCCAGGGAGGAAACCTCGTGAAGACAATTGCCGTTGTTATTCCGTGCCTGAACGAGGAGAAGACCATCGGCAAGGTCATCCTGGATTTCAGGAATGAGCTTCCCGAGGCCGATATATTCGTGATCGATAACGGTTCGACAGACGGAACGGCTTCGAAGGCACTCGAGGCTGGCGCAAAGGTCATTTCAGAAAAGCAGCCGGGAAAAGGCTACGCCATGAGAAAGGCATTTCGCTCGATAGAAGCAGACGTCTACGTCATGGTCGATGGTGATGACACTTACCCCGCTGACAGGGTGAAGGCTCTTATCGCACCCGTACTCGACGATGCGGCGGACATCGTGGTCGGATCGAGGCTTTCCAAGGAATCCGAGAGTGAGTTCCGCTTTCGTAACAAACTTGGGAACATGTTCTTCCGGTGGTCGATAAATACTCTGTTCAAGGCAGATCTTTCCGATGTGCTGTCGGGATACCGCGCGATGAACCGCAGTTTCGTGAAGCGGATGCAGATCCTTGCAAGAGGCTTCGAAATCGAGACTGAAATGACGATAATGGCTCTCAACAGAGGTTTCAGGATCATGGAGATCCCGGTTCTGCTCCGTTCCAGACGGGAGAACAGTGTTTCCAAGATAAGCGTTGTCGGTGACGGGATGAGAATTATGGGTGAGATCCTCTCCCTCTTCTTTTACTACAAGCCTCTCTCCTTCTTCGGGGGGTTCGGGCTCTTCGTTCTTCTTCTCCTGTTGCTTTCCCTGGTATTCAGATTCCCTGACCCGGCTGCAGGCTCTCTGATGCCTGCTGTGCATTCGGCTCTTGCAGTAGTCGGTATCCTGTCGATTGCAGTCGGTGGAATTCTCCACGTGACGACCAGGCGTTTTCAGGAACTGGATCAGAGGCTGGACCTTCTGAACGATGAAATTACCAGACCCCGCTAACTCCCCGCGCACGAAGCTGATCGCTTCTCTTCTCCTCTTCATCGTGCCCTTCTCTATCTACATCTACGGTTTCAGGTACGTAGGATCCGGTGATACGGTGGCATCTGAGCTTCTTGCCGTAACGCTGGTGAGAGAAGGAGACTTCGATTTCAACGAGTTCTTCGATGAAGGAGAAGAAATGTCATACTCCTTCACGTACTCAAGAGGCAGGATAGTCAACCTCTACACTGTAATACCCGGAATGATGAACGTACCGGTATTCTTCGCTGCCAAAACCGCAGGTATCGACCTGCAAGCGAATCTGCTGAAACTCAACAAGATATCGTTATCGCTCTGGGCTGCTCTTTCCGTTGTGCTGATGTTCTACATCCTGCTCGGGATAGGATTGAGACCGAGAAGGTCATTTCTTCTCTCCCTTGTCTATGCATTCGGAACACTTGTCTGGAGTGTTGCTGCGAGGGGAACCTGGCAGCACGGACCATCGATATTCTTTCTGTGCTGCGCCCTCCTCCTGATGCAGAGCGAGAAGAAGAAGGTCTTCATCTGGGCAGGTTTCTTCCTCAGTCTGATGTGTGTCAACCGGCCTGCAAATGCGTTCATAGTCCTGCCGATATTCCTCTACGTCCTCGTTCACAGGAGGGACAGAATCTTTCCGTTCATCCTGACAGCATTGCTGCCGATTGCGTTCATGATCTGGTACTCCCTGGAGTACTGGGGTTCGATTCTCTCACTCGGTCAGGGACAGGGCAGCAAGTTCACGGGAAACCCGGTCGTTGCAATTCCAGGCATGCTCATTTCACCTGCAAGAGGTCTCCTAGTATTCAGCCCTGTGTTCATCTTCTCTGCTATCTACATGATCCGCGACGTGTTCGTGAAGAACGGGAAAATATTCTACAGGTACCTCGTCGGTGGTTTCGTCATAACACTGATCTGTTATTCGTTCTGGGAGAGATGGTCGGGGGGGCACTGCTTCGGTTACAGATACCTGTCCGAGTTCATCCCGATTCTCATCATATTCCTTGCAGAGAGCTGGAAGAAGTACGTACAGCCACGGAAATGGAGCAGAGTTCTCTTCTTCTCACTGTTTGCGGTTTCCGTGTACTTCAACTTCCTGGGGGCCTTCATGTATCCCTCAGGATTCGATACCGAACCCAACAACACCGATTTCCATCCCGAGCGCCTCTGGCACGTCCACGATACCGAGCTGACCAGGTGTACCGGGATGCTGTTCGAGAGGATAGCAAAACGTTTCTAGTTCCTGCAGGAATTCGAGATAAGAAAAGCCCCGGGGAGACCCGGGGCTTTTCCTTCGATGCACCTGTTCCTACCGTTCGTTCCACCTGCTGAGGAGGTCCAGCCTGCCTATGCTGGCCAGGTACTTCGTCCTCCAGGCTTCCCAGAAGGGGGTTAACCTCCTGGCCACGTCATCCCGGTTCCAGTCCGTGGGTCTGTACTCGTCGGGCTCGGGAACCACAAGGGATCCCACGTAGGCAGCATCGTCGTAGACCCGCTCGATCTGCTCGGCAATCTCCCTGATATCCTCTTCGGAAGCCACTCCGTTCGATGTGGCCTTGTAGAACTGTACCGTGACCCTGATGGGGAACCTGGTGTCACGTTCGATCTTCAGGCCGTCGATCTCGGTGAACGGTCCTTCAAGGTCTCCGTGACCGATTACGGCTGCTTCGACATCGGACCGCATCAGGACCGCTCCGGATGCGGTTTCGGATGCACATACGTCATAACACAGCTCGTCGAAGCCATAATAGGTTTCAACCTCCTTCTGCTTCAGAGGTATCTGTATCAGGAGGACCATGTTGAGGCCCTCTTCCCCCGCGGCTTCGATTGAAGGGAAATCGCTTCCAGTGTTCTCCTCCAGGAAGTCGGATATTCTCTGACCGGTCAGGCTCGCCCTCATGCCGTCCTCGTTGAAGAAGAGGCGCTGTCCCCAGCTCCAGGTGCCGGGAACGCCGTCCCGCACGTTGTCGATGATGGTCACACTCGTTCCCTCACGGGTTGCCAGGATGGTGAGCACCGCAGGATTCTCCTCGTAGGACTGGTAGTTGAAGAGCACCGGATTGAACGTAGCGGTGCCGGAGTCCTGTATCGGCAGAAAAACAGCCTGCGCGCTTACCAGAACGAGACTGTCACGGTCGCAGAGGAGTCCGTCGTACCTGCCCGGCCAGCACCAGGGGTCGTTCAGGTGGAACCTGAGGTTGTCGATGTAATCGGTTAGTGAGACAGGCCTCAGCTCATCGGCTCCCCATTCGTTCCCGGTGAGGAGGAAGAAGTGATCGGGGTCGATGTCCGCCGAGAGATCGTGGAAGTTCGGGTGTCTTATGACCGGCATGCAGGTCAGAGTTGGATTATCGGGGCTGCCGTGGTGGACCT
>CBDUZS010000009.1:0-53641 GCA_965371785.1 uncultured bacterium | reverse complement strand
CGAATTACTTGGCCGAATCGATATGCACAGTTCCGTTCTGGAAACGGTCCTGCCCAATCTCGAAGCCATACACGAGCTCGCTGTCAGTGACTGGATGACTGGCCGGACGGACGTAACCACGGTGATCGGCACCCTCAGTGACCTCGAGGAAGCAAGGTTCGAGGAGGTACGGCTCTACGCGGAAATAGTGGTTACTTACGCCAGAATTCTCGAGCTTGAAGGAAGAGAAACTGAAAGGGGAGAATTCCTGTGAAAACGAATGGTGGAAGACTTGTGATAGCGGCACTTGCCGGTTTCATGCTGGTCGTACTCGTCAGAGGCGTCACCGGGTGCTCGCCCGGGGACTCGGCAGAAGCCGAAGTACAGGTTCCTCCTGCCGCGGACGAACCTGCAGCCGCACTGAACGAAACACCTGAGCCACTCCCGGAAGGAGTAGTCGACCTGGACAACGCCAACTGTCCGGTGATGGGTGGAGCGGTAATGGAGGGTGTGTACGTCGACTGGGAAGGATTGCGGGTGCACTTCTGTTGCGCTGGATGTGACCAGGCGTTCCTCTCCGACCCCGAGAGCTATCTCGAGATACTTGCGGACGAACCCGCAGTCGCAGAGATCCTGGAATCTCGTGGGGGTGAGGGGAACTGATCACTCCATGTGAACGAACTAAGAGGATGAAATGAAGTTACTCGAACGACAGCCGCAGGTTCTCGTATGGGTCATTGGGATTACCATTGGTGTACTCGTGGGTGCTTTCCTGCCCCGCAGCATCCTCTTCATGACTGCAGAGGAAGTGGCAGAACACCGGCATGACGACGAGGGCGGCGAGAGCTGGGCATGCCCGATGCTCTGTGTTGTACTCGATGCTCCGGGCACCTGTCCTGTATGCGGGATGGACCTGGAGCCGTTTGCCTCGACTGGCACGGAAGTCGTTCTCAGCCGTCACGACCAGGAAATGATAGGTCTCTCGGTAGCTGAAGCCACCGGAAGGGATCTCTACACGTCGTTCACTGCAACGGGCAGGATCGAGTTCGATGAAACCGACACATACACCGTGACAGCCTGGACGGGAGGACGCATAGAAAGGCTCTACGTAAGCTTCGAAGGAGATCAGGTCACCCATGGCTCCGTTCTTCTCGACATCTACTCTCCCGAGCTGTACGCAGCCCAGCAGGAGCTTCTCATCCTGTCCGACGACGCACTGCTGCTCGGTGAACGGGGAATCGAGGCAGCCTGGGAGAAACTGCGTCTTCTGGGCGCCTCGAACGCGCAGATCGAGAGAGTGCTTCAGGCTGGAGAGCCTAATTCAATGTTTACGGTCGTCTCGCCAACGGCAGGAACCGTCACATCGGTTCACGTTGCCGAGGGAGAATACGTCACCCGCGGTCAACCCCTCTTTCATGTATCAGATCTCTCTCGTGTCTGGCTTGTCGCCTACCTGTCCGAGGATGAGGCAGGAATGGTCGAATCAGGACAGACTGCCAGTTTCAGCCTCGACTCTGCGCCTGGTCTGGAATTCTCGGGAACAGTGGACACCGTCGTGCCGTTCCTGAACAGGCCCGGAGGAGCGGCAGAGGCTCGCATTCCCCTCGATAACGGCTCTGGAAATCTATTACCCGGTCAGACCGCTGCGGTGACATTCACCGGAGCCAATGAGGATAGAATTCTCTCAGTACCCAGGAGCAGCGTTTTGCGCCTGGGTCAGCGCTCACTCGTATACGTTCTCACCGCACCCACTGTCTACTCGACCGGGGATGACGGCAGCCTGCTGATCGAGGAAGCCAGGTTCTCGTCAAGGGAGATAGTTACCGGGCCGCTCTCCCACGATGGGGAAGGGAACCAGTTCTATCCGGTTTATTCGGGAGTGGAGCCGGGAGAAGTAGTAGCCCTCGAGGGCGCATTCCTGATAGACTCCCAGGCGGAGCTTGTCGGTCTGCCTTCACTGCTGAACCCGGATGGCAGGCGTTAGGACAGCCGCATGATCAGACGGTTTGTGGAGATCTGCCTGGGGAATCCTCTCATCGTGTTACTGGCTGCCGCCGCCGCCGGAGCATTCGGCATCTGGGCGATCAGGGAAGTTCCGGTAGACGCATTCCCGGACATTTCAGAGAACCAGATCATCGTTTCGACCGAATGGCCCGGACGCAGCCCCGATGACGTCCAGGATCAGATCACCTACCCGCTGACCACCGAACTCCAGGGAATCCCGGAGGTCAGGCAGGTGCGCGGGATGTCCGGTTTCGGGTTCAGCCAGATCTACGTGGTCTTCGAGGACGACACGGACTTCTACTGGGCTCGGACCCGGGTGCTGGAAAGGCTTTCCGGAATCGGGGGGCTCCTGCCCTCAGATGTTCATCCAGTACTTGGCCCTGATGCCACGCCGCTCGGTCAGATCTACTGGTACACGGTGGAAGGACCGTACGACCTAGGGACTCTCAGAACGCTTCAGGACTACACCATCAGATACGCTCTCCAGAGTGTTTCAGGGGTGTCGGAGGTGTCGAGCATCGGTGGTTTTGTGCTCGAGTACACCATCGAGGTAGACCCGGGAAGGCTCTACAGTTACGGGATTGACATCTCGACTGTGGTCGATGCGGTGGCCCGTTCCAACATCGATATCGGTGCGAGGACGATAGAGTCATCGGGAGTGGAGTACATCATCAGGGGCACCGGTCAGCTGGAGGGCATCGAGGACATCGAACAAACCCTTGTGGCAACGGTAGACGGAGTCCCGGTAACCGTTGGTGACATTGCCCATGTCGGAACAGGTCCCGCCTTCAGGAGGGGCGCTCTTGCGGACCACAACGGGGAACTGGTCGGCGGGATAGTCGTCATGCGCAAGGGTGCCAATCCGGTAGAAGTTATCGAGGCAGTTGAGGAGAGACTGGAGGAAATCGAACCCGGTCTGCCTGAAGGCGTCACCATCAACGCGTACTACGACAGAAGGGAACTGATAGAGGAAACCGTCGAGACCCTGTCCGGGGCAATCATGCTCGAGATGATAATCACGCTGATCGTGATACTCCTGTTCCTCCTTCACATGCGAAGCTCCCTCATTGTCGCATCTTCGCTGCCTTACGCAGTGCTGCTCTGCTTCGTCGCCATGAAGGTCTTCGGTATTTCTGCGAACATCATGAGCTTCGCAGGTATAGCAATTGCCATAGGCACACTGGTCGACATGGGAATAGTGGTGACCGAGAACATCCATCTCGCTCTCTCCCGGCGCGCAGACGGAACAACGGCGCTGGCCAGGATCAGGGATGCGACAGCAGAAGTTGCACCTGCCATACTCACATCTCTGGGCACCACGATCATAAGCTTCGTTCCGGTCTTCTTTCTCACCGGACAGAGCGGAAGGCTGTTCATACCGCTTGCGTGGACTAAAACGTTTGTCCTCTCCGCGGCAGGGATTACTGCGATAACGCTGATTCCGGTTCTCGCCCTGCTCTTCGTCGCCAGGGAGCCGGAGGTAAGGAAGAGGTTCCGTCTGCTGCTGGCCGCAGTGGGAGCAGGTGCCCTGGCAGCATGGGCAGCATGGTCGATCGAGCCCCCTGCTTGGCTGCCGATCCAGAGATGGCTTCTCTCCTTTGCCGTCTTCGCCGGAACCTCCATCCTCCTCTGGAAAGTCGCGAATGAGCGGCTTGATCTGCAAAAACAGGAGAAGGTCACGGCAGGGATTGTCCGGATCTACACGCCGGTTCTCGAATGGTGCCTCCATCACAGGAAAGCGTTCATAACCATACCAGTTGCAATTATCCTGCTTGGCATGCTGTCCCTGACGGGGGCGGATACGGTGCTGAAACCCCTGGATACTGTCGGCTTCGATACGGACGGATTCCGACCGGCGGCATTACTCAGAAGTCTGTTCCCCGGTATGGGAACGGAGTTCATGCCGCCGCTGGACGAAGGGAGCTTCCTCTTCATGCCCTCCCTTCTGAACCAGGCGGGGTTCACCGAGACGGTAGATGCCATGATCATCCAGAATTCGATGATGGCCGAAGTGCCCGAAGTCGACAGGGTGGTGGGAAAAGCGGGCAGGGCCGATTCCCCCCTCGACCCGGCGCCCTCAGGAATGATCGAGACGGTTATCACGCTCATCCCCAGGGATCAGTGGCGGGAGGGGGTAACCAGTGAGGACGTGCTCGCGGAGCTGCGTACGGCAGCATCCATGCCGGGAATCGCCCCTTCGTGGCTGCAGCCTATAGAGACCAGGATACTGATGCTCCAGTCGGGGATCCGGAGCAGCATCGGGTGTGAGATCCACGGGGACGATTACAGGGAAATAGAACGCGTTGCAATAGCGATTGAGCGGATTCTGAGTACGATTCCCGGAGCCGAGGATGTCTCCGCCCTTCGAATCGGGAGAAGGCCCTACATCGAATTCGACATAGATCGGGAAGCCGCGGCAAGATACGGTGTTACGGTAGCAAAGGTTCAGATGACCATTGCTGCCGCACTCGGCGGAATGGAGGCCACAACCCTCATTTCGGGCCGCGAAAGGAGCAGTGTCCGGGTGATGTACGCCCGGGACTACAGGGATGAATTAGCCGACCTGAGCAGGATCTACGTCGAAGCGTCATCCGGAACAATGATCCCCGTTTCGCTTTTCGCGGATATCGAGACCGTGATCGGCCCGGCATCGATCAGGTCCGTCGACGGTGAAATGGTCGGCTACGTGATGCTGAATTCTTCGGGCAGGGATGAGGGAGGACTCGTCGAGGATGCGGACATGCTCCTGAGAGAAATCCTCGAAGCCGATGCGAACCTGCCTCCGGAGGAAAGGTTGATAGACATGCCGGCCGGCTACCACTTCCGCTGGGTTGGCAACTACCGGAACCAGGTCGAAGCAAGGGAGAGGTTCACCATTCTGATACCTCTCTGTCTCGCCGTTATCTTCATTCTCATGTACTTGCAGTTCAAGACATTCGCCGTTCCCGCCATCATCTTTCTCGGAGCCGTGCCTCTCGCCGTTGCGGGAGGATTGCTCTTCATGCAGATCTGGCCGACGCTTCAGGACCTGTTCCATACGCTTGGTCTGATGTCGACGTCGTCGGGAGGGCCGATTTACCTCACCGTGGCGGTGATCGTCGGGTTCATTGCCCTGCTAGGTATCTGTGTCGACGATGGTGTGCTGATGGCAACCTACATCAATCAGCTCGTCCGCCGGGAAAAACCGTCGACACCCGGTGAAATCAGGAGGCTTGTCGTAGCTGCCGGACGAAGAAGGATCAGGCCTGCGGTGATGACTACAGTCACCACCTTGATCGCGCTCATTCCGGTAATACTTGCCTCGGGCAGGGGGGCGGAACTCTCACGTCCGATGGCTCTTCCCGTATTCGGCGGTATGCTGATCGAATTCATGACAATGCTGATCGTGCCGGTCGTATACTGCTGGTGGCTCGAGAAAAAACTCCTGAGAACCCCGGATGTTACTGCAGTCGGTTAGAGAAGAGTTCCCTGAACAGCTCATCCGTTTTCAGGCCCAGTATTCCCCATCGTGTGAGTGCAAAATCGTACTTCACGGGATCATCCGGGCAGAACCGTCTGAACCCGTCGGTTATCTCCATTGCAGCCCTGACATCCGCCGATCTCCGTCTGGTGAATCCAAGCGAACGCCCTGCACGGAACATGTGGACGTCGAGGGGAACGATAAGTTTCGCCGGTGACATCCCATCCCAGCCTCCGGGATCTATTTCGTCCTTCCTCACCATCCACCGCAGGTAGAGATGAAGACGCTTGCAGGCGCTGCCGAGGGCAGGGCGCGGCAGGAGAGTACACTTCTCGATACCGGCTCTGCCGAGGAGGAGGGAGACGAACTCCGAAAGCCCTTCCCGAAGAGTAACATCTTTGCACATATCGGTGACGATGTTGCCGAGAAGACCGTGCTCACGCTGAAGGGAAGAGGCCGCGGAGAGCAGGGCGGCGAGTTCGGGACCTGACGTGAACCTGTGCCGGAAATCGGCCAGGAGCCCCGTCAGCCGGGAACTTCCAGTATCGGCGACGAATGCAGAGGGTTCGGATCCCAGGATATCGAGCACTCTGTCGATGCTGGTCAGGATGGAGCGGACCCTGCCGTAGGCAAGCCCCGACGCGAGAAGGCCTACCATTTCCCTGTCCTCGATCCTGTCGAACCGGTAGAGGAACTCGAGGGGATCGGGATGAACGTATTCGCGTCGGTTGTACTTCCTGTAAACGCGTTCGAGGCCCTCCGAAAATTTATTGTCCTGACAGGTCATAAAGCCTTTCATCAAGCGGTGGCGGTAAGATGTCGACCACCGAATCTGCCTACGGACTCGGTTCAGGGCAATGTCCGGAGTATTGACAGACGGACGGAATTTCACTTAGCCTTGATGAAGAGGGTATCGGAGGTCGATATGATTCTTGAAGAGGGGCTTGTCTCCGTTGTGACCGCACTCCCGAAGAGGGCGGAAGCGGAAAATATGTCCAGGCAGACGGTGGAACGGAGACTTGCGGCTTGTGCTCAGGTGTCCGGCCCGGTGACCAGTTTCTACCGGTGGGAGGGCAGTCTGCATACTGACGAGGAATGGGTCTGCACCATGAAAACAGCTGAATCCGTGCTCGCGGATCTTGTTTCCTACATCCTGGAAAAGCACCCCTATGACACCCCTGAGATCCTGGTTACAAAGGTGGATGGCAGTTCTCCCGGCTACGTGAAGTGGGCGGATGAAGCAACGGGGAACAGGGGTTGACAATCTCTTCAAAAATAGCATAATTCGGAATTCGGATACTATATACCAGAATAATGAACCTGACTGGAGGATAAGATGTTCTGTTACCAGTGTGAACAGACCGCCAAAGGCACCGGATGCACGGTGGCCGGAGTGTGCGGCAAGGATGGTCAGACTGCTGCCATGCAGGACCTGCTCATCTACATGGCAAAAGGTGTGTCCATGTACTCGTTCAGGGCAAGAGCGCTCGGGATAACTGACAGCGAAGCGGATTCTTTCGTAATCGAAGCGCTGTTCACAACGGTCACGAATGTGAATTTCGATACCGAGACGCTTTCCGACCTCATACGCAGGGGAGCAGACATACGCGACCGGATGCGCAACGTCTACGAAAAAGCATGCGTCGCAAACGGAACAGAGCCCTCGATACTCGACGGGCCAGCCGTACTCGAACTTCCAGCCGGTACCGAAGCCCTCGAAGAAGCGGCTGCGTTGATCTCAATAGCGAAGAGACTCGAGATAAAAGGCGCTGACATCACCGGACTCGAGGAGCTTATCACCTACGGGCTGAAGGGCGCCGCCGCTTACGCGGATCACGCGCTCATCCTGGGGGTTACAGACGAAGAGATCTTCGCCTTCTTCCATGAAGCACTTGATTTCCTCACCCGCGGGAACGATGTACCCGCCCTCCTTCAGATGGCTCTCAAGGTGGGGGAGAAGAATCTGAGGGTAATGGAGCTTCTCGACTCGGCCAACACGGGAACCTTTGGTCATCCCGAACCCACGAGTGTCAGGGTGACTCCGATCAAGGGAAAGGCCATCCTCATATCCGGTCACGATCTCCTCGACCTGTCAGAACTGCTCGAACAGACGGCAGGTAAGGGCATAAACGTTTACACTCACGGAGAGATGCTGCCCGCTCTCGCGTATCCTGAGCTGAAGAAGCATCCACACCTGGCGGGAAACTACGGCGGCGCATGGCAGGATCAGAAGAGGGAATTCGCCGAGTTCCCCGGTGCGATCCTCATGACAACCAACTGCATCCAGAAGCCTGCGGAAGGCTACTTCAACAGGATATTCACCTGTGGCCTCGTCCGCTGGCAGGGCGTTGCTCACATTGCCGATCGTGACTTCTCGCCGGTGATAGAAGCCGCTCTCGCAGCGGAAGGCTTCACCGAGGATTCTCCTGAGAAGCGCATCACAATAGGTTTCGGTCATAACGCCGTGATGGGTGTCGCCGACAAGGTGATAGAAGCCGTAAAAGCGGGAGACATCAGACACTTCTTCCTCATCGGGGGCTGCGACGGCGCGAAGAGCGGCAGGAACTACTACACGGACCTGGCCCGCATGGTTCCGGACGACTGCGTCATTCTCACCCTGGCCTGCGGGAAGTACAGGTTCAACAAGCTGGACTTCGGTGACATCGGTGGAATCCCGAGACTGCTGGACGTAGGCCAGTGCAACGATGCCTACTCGGCCATCATGATCGCATCCGCTCTGGCCGATGCGTTCGGAGTCGGGGTAAACGACCTGCCACTCTCAATGGTTCTCAGCTGGTACGAACAGAAGGCGGTTGTGATACTGCTGACCCTGTTCCACCTCGGAATAAAGAACATCAAGCTGGGTCCCACACTTCCGGCGTTCATTACGCCTGCGGCGCTGGCGATCCTGGTCGAGAAGTTTGGAATTGCCCCGATAACCACACCCGAAGAGGATCTTAAGGCGATGCTGGCGTAGCGGGAGGAGTACGATCATGAAAACAGTTGACTACCGTAATCAGCCAAGGGCGGAAAACCCGCACGGCATTGACGTGCGCAGGCTCTACGACAGTGAGCATGCTCTTGCCAGCCACCTCACTCTGCAGCCGGGGGAGAAGCTCATAAGACACATCACACCTGTCGACGTGTTGTTCTACGTTCTGGAGGGAGAGGGTGTAATCGAGATAGGAGACGAGAAGAAGACCGTCTCATCCGACACCGCAATCGACAGCCCGAAGGACATACCACATTGCTGGTACAACGAGAGCGACAGCCCCCTCAGGATACTTGTCGTCAAGGTTCCCAGGCCGAGCGCCAAGACAAGGCTGCTCTAGACCCCGCAGCGAAGAAAAGCCCCGGGTGCTTTGCGCCCGGGGCTTTTCTGTTGGCCAGGTGTACTCTTCTATTCCTCCGTAAACTGAACCTTTCCGACTCCGCAGACGGGACATACCCAGTCGTCGGGTAAGTCCTCGAACGCCGTTCCGGGATCGATTCCGTTGTCAGGGTCTCCCTTTGCCGGGTCGTAGAGGTAACCGCAGATACTGCACTTGTACTTACTCATGCTGACCGGTTCCTTTCTTCCGTCTGATGAGACTGTCGGCTGCGAATGGAATGATGGCGCCGTGGGCGGTGTTTTCCCCGTGAGCACTTCCCTGTAGTACGAGTAGGTCATCGGGGTGCCCTCGCCAGTTATGGCGCAGTCTACGAGGTTTCCTATGAAGATCGTATGTGTATCGACATCGAACGAGCCGGTAACGTCCAGGTCGATGAATGCAAGAATCTCGTTACCGTCGGGGTATGGACATCCTGACGAGGCAAGACTGTAGGGTACATCGGAGAACTTGTCCACATCCCTGCCGGAACGAAAACCGAATTTTCCTATGAACTCGAGGTCGGCCTTCTGGCTGAGGACACTGACGCAGCACTTACCGCTCGAAATGATGAACTCGTGAGTGAGTTCTGTCCTGTTTATGGCCACTGCGATTCTCACCGGCTCAGCGGTTATCTGGAAAACTGCGTTGGAGATCTGACCGTTCAGCTTATCGCCGGACCTGCTTCCCACGATGTAGAGGCCGTAGTTCAGAGTGAAAAGCGCTGAAATGTCCATCTCAGCCCTCCCTGCATATTTCGTTGAGCCTTATGCCAACGCTCACACCCAGTGCCCGGGCATTCTCCAGGGCTGCGTTGTCGGGCACGTAGTTGATGCTGACGCTCTCACCGGCAAGCGGAATCTTCATCTCCTCGAGGAATTTCTCCAGATGCCGCACTCCTTCACCACTCCAGCCATAGGAACCGAATGCACCACCTATCAGGTTCTTCGGTTTCAGCCCGCGGAGGTAGGTCATGCAATCGGCCACAGTTGGGAACATCTGGCCGTTCATCGTCGGTGTGCCGACGAGGAGGGCTCCCGCATCCAGCACTGCCGTAGCCACATCACTGCGATGGCTCATTCCCAGGGGCATTACTCTGACGGATATCCCTTCGGAGGAGAGACCGTCGGCTATCGCACCGGCCAGGGCGGAAGTGCTCTGCCACATCGTATCGTAGACGATTACGGCCTTTCTGGATGGCTTCTGTTGTGCCCAGGTTTTCCAGAGACCGATGATGTCCGCAATGCCGCTGCGCCTTACCGGGCCATGGTCCGGGCAGAGGAGATCGATCTCCAGGTTCATGGAGAGGAGATTGTCGATCAGGGTTGTTACGAGCGGTGAGAAGGGGAGAAGGATGTTGGCGAAGTACTTCGCGGCTTCCTCTCTCAGCAGGTAGTCCGGGAGTTCGTCATCGAAGAGCTCACTGGAAGCCAGGTGCAGACCGAAACCATCCTGGCTGAAGAGGATATTTTCCTCCTGCAGGTATGACACCATGCTGTCTGGCCAGTGAAGCATTCTGGTCTCGAGGAACGAGAGGGTCATGTTGCCCAGCGAGATCTCCTCTCCGTTCCTCACTACCGTGATGGGGTCATCAGGGAAATGGAAGTGGCTCTGTATGGCATCCCTGCCCTTCGGTGATGCGAAAATCTTCTCCGGACGGATTGCCTCGATGATATCCGGGAGGCAGCCTGTGTGATCCATCTCCGAATGATTGCTTACGACGTACTCTATTTCTCGAGGGTCGATTACTGACGATATCCTCGACATCATCTCGCCGTAGAAAGGCCTTTTGACCGTGTCGATCAGAGTTATCCTGTCCGCCAGGATGAGGAAAGCGTTGTAGGTCGAGCCTCTGCTCGTGAGGTAGCCATGGAAGTCTCGTACTTTCCAGTCGATGGCTCCAACCCAGTAGACGTTGTCAGTAAGTTTTCGCGCAGAGTAGCTACTCATCCTGTTCCCCTCCGAGTCATGTCATTCAGATCTCAGGCAAAGAACCGTTAAAGCTCCCGCTTCTTCTTCTCCAGCCAGGCGATATGACTTGTCTCCTCGTCAATCACCTTCCAGACCTTCTCCCTGCCAAGGCTCTTGGATACCATCCTGCCGAGCCCCATGAAGAAGAGTATTGAGCTTCGCTCGAATTCCAGGGCGACTTCGAGTATGTCCCTGTCGGATTCTGTGCCTTCGAGCAGCCGTGCAGGATCGATGTCATCCGTGGCGAACACGTTTCGGTCAGCCATTGCCTGGAGGTAGAGAGCCATCTCGTCGTAAGGATCGAAGGCTGTGGATTCCTTCTCCCGTTCACTGAGATCTTTCCTCATCGTTTTGAAGAGGGCTTCATGCCCCTTTTCCCATACGGCCAGGTCTGCAAGCAGTTTCCCGGCTTCGGTCCCCTGGGCCATGGATGCCGCCTGTAGATAAAAGCCCTGTCCGTTGCGCTCTATCCGCTCGGCCATCGCAAGCACTTCGTCGGCGTTGAAGAAAGCGGTCATCATTCCACTCCTATTCCACGGAAGCTGCGGGAGGTGTGAAAACCCTCCGCCCGAGTTCGTTGTCTATCATCAGAAGACCTCCTCCGGAACTCCCTGCCAGGCTGAATTTCCTGACGACTTCGCTGACGGAGGATTCCTCCTCGACCTGTTCCGCCACGAACCACTGGAGGAAGTTGTCGGTCATGTAGTCCTTCTCGGTTCTGGCGAGGTTGACCAGGTTTCCTATGAGAGCAGATACCTTCAGCTCGTGCTGGTAGGCTGCCTCGAAGGCTTCCACAGCCGACCCCCACTCCATAGGCGGCTTTTCTATTGCGTCCAGTACCACTCTTCCGGCTCGCTCGTTGATGTAACCGATGAACTTCTCAGCGTGCGACAGCTCCTCCTGTACCTGTACCTTCATCCACGAAGAAGCACCGCTCAGGTTGGAATCTTCGAAGTACATGGACATGGAAAGGTAGAGGTATGAGGAATAGAGTTCAGCGTTGATCTGATCGTTCAGTGCCTTCTGAAGGGTTTCGCTGAGCATGTCTACCCCTTCCACAAGCCGTGCACGTTGCAGTACTCGCGAGGTGCGGCTTCGTCGAGCTCACCGACCATGAACTCAGCTTCGGGGGGGGCGCCGGGCCTGAGGTACTTCCTGAAGACAGCATTGCCGGATATCAGCTCGATCCATTCGATGTAATGCTGGGCTTCCATGGGGTGGGGGACGGAGCCGACCTTCACCAGGTAGCCGCCATCGATCTTCTCGAGGACCGGTACATGTTTCTCGACGGTGGAATCAGCCGTCTTCTCTTCGAAGAGCCTCATCGGTTCTCCGCAGCAGACAAGGGCTCCTGCCCCGCTGTGGAGGACCTCTACGATGTTCCCGCACTTATCGCACTTGTATACTTCCATTCTTGCAGTCATGATCCGCTCCCTTCTACCAGTTCTCGCACTTCAGTGCGAAGTGAGCCTGCGGATGAGCACAGGCAGGACACACATCGGGTGCTTCGGTTCCTTCGTGGAGGTAACCACAGTTCTGGCAGAACCATACAACTGGTTTATCTTTCCGGAACACGGTGCCGTTCTCAACGTTGGCAAGCAGGCTCAGGTACCGTTCTTCGTGGTGTTTCTCCGCCTTTGCTATCGAGAGGAAGATCTCTGCTATATGATCTAAACCTTCTTCCCTGGCTATCTTGGCGAAACCAGGGTACATCTCTGTGTACTCCCAGTTCTCTCCCCCTGCGGATTCCCTCAGGTTTTCAGCGGTGGAACCGATGATACCCGCGGGGAATCCTGCTGTGATCTCGAGCTCTCCGCCCTCGAGCATCTTGAAAAGACGCTTCGCGTGCTCCTTCTCCTGGTTTGCGGTTTCCGCGAAGATATTCGCGATCTGTACGAACCCCTCCTTCTTCGCCTTCGAGGCGAAGTACGTGTAGCGGTTTCTAGCCTGTGACTCGCCCGCGAAGGCTTTCAGGATATTCTTTTCGGTTTCGGTTCCCTTGATGGTCACTTTTCATCCTCCCGTTCATCACCGGCCACGCACGAAGGGCAGAGACCGGTGAAAGTGATATGTACCTTCTCGATTATAAATCCCGAAGCAAGATGGGGTAGTACTGTCTTTACGTCGATCAATTCAACGTCCACGTCGCAGACTCTGCCGCAGGCAGAACAACGTATGTGGCAGTGGTCATGGGTGTTGTGGTCGTAATGGAGTTCGCTGCAGGCACCGTAGACGGCGGAGACATCTTCCCGTTCGACAAGAATTCCCAGGTTGCGGTAAACTGTGCTGAGACTGATTCTGGGCAGGCGTTTCCGGACGGCCTTGAAGATGTCATCCGCAGTAGGATGAGAGCCGTGACGGATTATCTCCTCGAGGATAACCTGCCGCTGTTTAGTTCGTCTGCGTTTCGAAGTGTACGTGTTTTCCTTAATCGTATTCATAACAATTACGAATATACTCCTCGAATCCAATCCGTCAATGATGAAACCGGGAAACGATCAGCAGTCTTCACTGGGTTTCTCCACTTTACTCCAACTTCCGTCTCCCGTAGATAATGAACCATCCTGATTCAGATAACTCCATGGAAAGGTGCCGTAATGACAAAGCAGTACAGTGCTCCTCCCGAGATGACCATCGACAGAACACTTACTTACACTCTGAACATGAAAACGAACAAGGGTGAAATCGAACTGGAACTATACCCCGAATATGCGCCCATCACGGTGAACAACTTCGTTTTCCTTGCGGGGGAGGGATTCTACGACGGGGTCATCTTTCACCGTGTTATTGCCGATTTCATGGTTCAGGGGGGCGATCCTGACGGAACGGGCCGCGGCGGTCCCGGTTACACGTTCACCGACGAATTCGAGGGGAACCCTCTCAGGCACGAGCGGGGTGTTATCTCCATGGCGAATTCGGGCCCCGGAACGAACGGCAGCCAGTTCTTCATAACGCATCTCATGCAGCCTCATCTGGATGGCCGTCACACCGTTTTCGGCAAGATTACGAAGGGAATGGACGTGCTCGATTCGATTCGTCAGGGTGATTCGATTGAGAGCATCAGTATTGGCTGAAATGCTCTCGAATTTACAGTCAGGAGGTGAGGATTTGATCGAGAAGCTTCGTACGGCAGGCATGGTCATTCTCTTTGGCATGCTGGCAGCCTGTGGACAGGTTGAACAGGTGGATTCCGATATCTCTGGCACCTGGGAGGGGGCGATATCCATCAGCGGTATCGAGCTGGAAATAAAAGTCGAATTCATCATGGATGAGCGGAAATCGTACTCCGCAACCATGGACATTCCAGTTCAGGGGGCTTTCGGGCTGGAATTGGTGAACATCTTCGTCAATGGTGACAGCGTTGGATTCGGTCTGCCCTCGAACCTGGGACATGCTTCATTCGCGGGACGAGTGGACGGAGATGTGATTAACGGTGTCTTCAGCCAGGGCGGAGTCGACGGTGATTTCGAGCTGCATCGAAACGGCGGGATTACCGTGGAAGATATTCCCTACACCGTGTCCGATGTGACCATAGATGGTGAGGATGTGTCACTGGCCGGTACTCTCACAATTCCCGAGGGTGAAGGTCCTTTCCCCGGTGTGGTCCTGTTCACCGGAAGCGGTCTTCAGGGAAGGGATGAGAACGTCATGGGCTTCCGGGTGTTCGGTGAGCTGGCCGATCATCTCACCAGAAGTGGTATAGCCGTTCTTCGTTGCGATGACAGGGGGTTCGGCGGTTCCGTAGGTGAGCTGGAGCACCTGACGGATTCCGTTTTTGCCTACGATGCTTCTCTCATGCTCGATTACATGCTTGTTCAGCCCGAGGTTGATCCCGGCAGAGTTGGCATTCTCGGTCACAGCGAAGGCTCGACAGTTGCATTCATCACGGCCGACTGGAAGCCCCTGGACGTTGCCTTCATAGTGAGCATGGCAGGTCCTTCCGTCAGTGGCTACGAGGTGCTGATCGGACAGATAGAGACTCTCAGCCGTCAGGCTGGATTAAGCGATGAAGAGATAGCCCGGAAGGTCGGAATCCAGAGACAGATCATGGATATCGTCCTGGCAGGGGATGATCACTCCGGTCTCGATGAGCTGTTCCGGTCCGCGACGATTGCCTCGCTTGAAGGCCTGTCGGAAGAAGATCTTGCTGGATTCGGTGATATCGACGTCTTCGTGGACGACGTCGTTGCACAGTCAATTGTCCAGGTTGAATCCGACTGGTTCCTGAACTTCCTTCATCATGATCCCGTCGACGAGATATCCGCGGTGTCCTGCCCGGTGCTGGCACTGTACGGTGAGCTTGACATACAGGTTCCTCCCGAGAGGAATCTGCTGCCGATGCAGACGGCCCTTGCCGAGAATTCCCTTGCCGTGGTGATGGTAATCGACGGAGCAAACCACCTGTTTCAGGCTGCCGTTGACGGGTCGGTCGAGGAATACGCTATGCTGGCCTCCGAGTTCACCGATGGGTTCGAGTCGACCGTGTCGGACTGGATACTGGAAGTAACTCTCTAGATACGCTCTCTTACCCACTCGAGCTGTTCGATACCGAACCTGTAATCGACGGCATATTCATCGTATTCCTCGATGCCTTCCTCGAGCTTGCCGATTGCCTGTTCGTAATGTTCTGCAGTCCCGCCGGCCTCCATCAGCGCCAGGCCGAAGTAACCGTGTGCCAGTAACAGCTCGAAGCCTGCTCCCGCGTGGAGACCCAGTGGTCTGCCCGCATCCACGGTTATCTGCTCGGCGTAGTTGAGAGATCTCACCAGGTTGTAGAGGGCTTCTTCAGGTCTGCCGAGCGAGAGCTGATGCATGCCGGCCGCCCAGAATGCCATGAAAAAAGCGTAGTCGTCCTTCTCCAGGTAGTAGCGCCACTCGATGCACTGCAGTGCTGCCGAGAGGCCCCTCTCGAAGTGCCTGGTGTGCCTTGTGAGTGTGTCACCGGGCCAGCATTCGGCAAGGTCCGCCGACAGGTTGTAGGAGAAGACGTTTGCCTGGTCCAGGAGAGCCATGCGGATGAGGGCGGTATCCTCTTCCCTTGCCACACCCAGGATGTCCTCGATCGCGTAGTCGATGACGGTTACCAGGTCGTCGAGGTTCTGCCCCTCGAAGGTGTTGAAGACGTAGAGCTCCCTTGCGAGGTTGTAAAGGTCGATCCTGTCCATCGGTTCAAAGCTCCGGGTGAACTCGATGACCGCTTCCGGACCTTCCTCCGTGATGAGGCTCAAAATCTCCTCTGCATGAATGCCGGGGAAGTCTTCCGGCTGTGCTGTGGCGCAAATGGCTGTAATCGTCAGGAGCGAAAGTGCTGTTCTCATGGAGTTGTCCTTCCTGAAATGTCCGTTTGCACGTGTTGTCTCCTACGATAACCCGGATAAGTTCAGGAGTACAGAATGCTCTTACCGGTAACCCCTCCTGACCTCCGATTTTAACGGAAAAGTCAGCTTTCCTCAGTGAATCCGATACCGTTTTCCCTGCGCATCCATGACTTGAAAGCCTCTCGACCCTCTTCCCGCCAGAACTCCGTGTAGTCCTGCTCCATCTCCCGATGGAGTGGGCTTCCCGTCTCCGAAGGTCGATCCTTCTTGCGTTTCCTGCCGCTGCGTTCGTAATGTGTGGAGTGGTCAGCACCGAAGAAGATATGAGCCAGCACGGCAAGACCAACCGCCTGCCAGTAGCCTATCTCGGGCAGACCGAATATTTCGGGCATCAGGGCATTCCACAGCCACTTCACGAAAACGCCGAAGACGATGGCAAGCACTGCTACGGCGATTATTCCCAGTATTACGACACCCACGATCTTGAACGCTTTCGCGGGACCCTTTCCCTCGATCACGTGGTTCATAATCCTGACTACACACTTACTCATTCTTTTACCTCCTGCAATCTTAGAAGCTTCTCACGGATGGCTCTGATGCCGCGGTTTTTTCTCGCGAGCAGTGTACCCAGGGGAATATCCCAATGCCGCGAGAGTTCTCTGAACGTTCTTCCGTTGAACTCGGTTTCAACGATTACTTCCATCTGGGCGGGGGGGAGTTCCCGAATCAGAGCAAAGACAAACCGGCGCTGAGCGCGCCTGTTGTATGAATCCTCGGGATTGTACCTCGAGTCCGGGATGACATCGAAAAGGCTGAGACCGTTCTCATCCTCCCTGTCCAGGGAAACGGTTTCCCTGTCCGGGCTTCTGTAGTGGTCGATGACCCTGTTTCTCAGAGCGCGAAAGATGTATGCGGATAAGTCGGTTATGGGCGCAAGGATATCCGGTCTGTCCAGGATCTTCAGAATCACATCCTGAACCACGTCCTCGCTGTTCCTGTGGGCGGAATCATCGATCATGCCCCTGACGTAATCGACCAGGTGGCCATAATTACATCGAACGAACTCTGCGAGAACCGACTTTCTCCGATGGTTCATAAAGAAGCTGCTCCCCTTCGCCTGCATTCAGGGACGCGAAAGTGCCGGAATTATTGCATATCGGTACGAATTACTCTGAACGCATGGAAAGTCTTTTTCTAAAGCATTACCAACCTTGAGAATACAACCGGGAGTCACCTGAAGAAAAGCTTGCAGAAGCAGAAGCCGTCTGCATCTATTTCACTTCCCATCTCGGGACAGGGGCAGATGACGTCCTTTTCAGTGTCCAGGGGGTGGGTCTGCTTGCATGGGCAGTAGCACTTGCCTGCGGCCGTGAAGTTCATCGTCATAAGACCGACTACTTTTTGGACACGGTGGCCGTCGGGGTTGATGGTGTACCCTGTTTTCCCGGCTATTTCCTCCGAACGGTTCAGTGTCCTGATGTACTCTTCGGTGCCGACGACGTGGTCCCATGAGTTTGACATCGAATTGCCTTCCTGATTCGAGTGAAAGAACCGAATATCATTCCGTGTCGGACTACGAAAGCTCTAGTATTCCAGCCGTTTCGGCGAAGACTGCGTCAGGTCTGTCCACGACCTTGATCCCAGCCTGCTCCATGGCCGTCAGTTTTGCTTCATACGTTTCATTCCTGTTGCGGATCATCGCTCCCGCATGGCTCTGCGCGACGCCGGCGGAAGTGTACCTGCCGCCCAGGAATACTATGACGGGTTTCGTGACCTTTCCCGTTTCCACGGCCTGCGCCAGATCATTTTCCTGGATCGTACCGGTTTCACCGTAAGCAACGATTACTTTCGTTCTCGGATCGTTCTCGAAGGCAATCGCGGAATCGAGCATCGTTATTCCCGGAACGGGATCCCCTCCGATGCAGACGACCGCGGAAACACCCGGGTAATCCTCTCCCCAGAGAGGGCCGAACGAACCATCCCGTCTCGGACCCGGTAGATTGGCTCTGCAGTGAAAGGCGCCAAGAAGCTGAGACAGACCCCCGGATCGGGAGATAACGCCGACACAGCCGGGGAGATAGTTCTTTCTTGCCCAGGACGCCTTTCCGCCTATCAGCCCGAAGAGGTACCCGGCGGTATCGAGGAGGCCGACGGTGTTCGGACCGAGGAAAAGGGTGCCCGTATCGAGAGATTTCTCTTTCATCCTGATTGCGTCGTGAGTGGAGACGCCGTCCGCAGAGATTACGAGGAACCTGATGCCAAGTTCCATTGCATCGATTGCAGAGCCGGCGACCGCACGAGCAGGAACGTAGAAGACCGCGGTGTTGATTTCCCGAAAGGCAGCCATCGCTTCCGCCGGATTGTCGAAAACCGGTGTCCCATCGACTTCCTGCCCGCCCTTGCCCGGTGTGCAGCCTGCAAGTATCTCCGTTCCGAATTCACGCATGAGCCTGGTCCGGCTCTTCCCCTGTTTGCCGGTGATGCCGAATACGAGGACTTTCGGAGCATCGATGCCGGACAGCTGGTTGAGTATCCCGCTCATCCTGTAACCTCAAGGGGGACATCGAGATGTATTCTCAGTTCCCCGTTTCCCTCCAGAATGGATACCGTCTCGCACATCAGGCATCCGGTGCATCTGGTGTCCGGTACCCTTTCGATCGTTCTCTTCTCCCCGTTCCAGGCCAGGAATCCTGTCGGGCAGGCCTCGACGCACAAGGGGGCATCGTCACCGGTATGCAGGTCCGGGTAGAAGTAGAAGTCACCGGGTGGGACCTCCACGGAGAAGAGCGGTTCACCTGTCGGTTTTTCCTCCGGAGTGGCACGAAGGGGCGCCTTCTTCGCAATATCCGACAGGTCATCGACCATTGCATTCGGAAATATCTCCGCGCTGTAGACGCGTACATCGAGGGGCAGGGAAGGGGCAACGCTTTCCATGAGTTCCCGAGCCTTGTCCTGATCGGTTCCGCCGAACCTGAGAAGGCAGGGGAGAGGAGTTGCGGATTCTCTCAGAGCCTTCCATACCGCTGCGGCAATGTGGTGCTGGTTCTGGAAAGCCATGCCCGACCCGGTAAGGAGAAGAGCCTGTGCTCCCTCCTGGGCAAGTATTGCCCTGAGAACCCTGTAGCTCTTGAATGCCGAAAGGCCTCCGGAAGTGTCTGACTCATTCATGGTGAAGATGTCCGTTCTGCAGCCTGTGGCCATTTCCCACAGCATCTTGCCGCCGCCACCGCAGAGGTTCGTTGCCACTCTGATGGCTTCTGCCGATGGAACCTCTCTGTTCTGCCTGAAGAAGCCTGTGCCCGAGGGGTCGGCCCGGTTGATCTCTTCGACCGCGGATTCCAGGGGGGAAAGCTCGCATTCGGAGGAGCCGGCCTGTTCGAACAGCTCGGCGTCAGCCTTTGCCACTGCCCGTTTCTCGAATTCCGCACGGCAGTCTACAACCACTACTGAATCGTCTTCCAGGACCGCGACAGGGTTGGTCTCGAGGACGATCAGCCTGAACCTGCAGAAAGTCGCTATCAGGGAGTGAAGCATCCGCGCAAGAGACATCCTGCATCCCTGTTCGGGCAGGAAGTCCGCAATTGTCTGCACGGTTGGCGGATGGAGAAGGGAAAAGGGGAATTTCCTGAGAGAATCGGCTCTGTCTTCTACACCTGAGCCACCCAGGGGGCTCCAGATGAGCACACCGGAAGGAGAACGCTCTGCGGAACCGAAATCGAGCAGGCATGCTGCGTAGTGTTCATGCACGATATCGAGTGCATTCGTCAGGAGCACGCCATCTGACTGTCCATTGGAGCCGCCTGAAAGCAACTCTGTCAGACCTCTCTCGATCTCCCCGGATGTGACGGCCTTTCGAACAAGGCCCTGTTCCGCTCTGCTGGTCGCTCCGGGAATCTGAGCTTTCAGATAGACGGGGGGAGGCGGAAGGATGCCCGGAACGGGTGAACCGGTTGGGATGAACAGACCATCGACCACCGGCACTTCACAACTCTGCAGGAGTTCCCTTGTTCTGTACTCGGGTAGAGCTGGCATGGAGCACGTCTCCTTCTCAGTTTTTTTTGGCGAGTTCTCTCATGCGGTCCGTTCTTATGACCGAACCGTGCCAGTCGATGGCTACACCTGGTTTGAGCCCGTAGAGGTAGTTGTACTCGGTATAACATCCCGCAGTGCAGGCCTGGCATGGAAGCTCCAGTGTGTTCTCGAATGCCTTCTGAAAACCTGTATCGAGTGCGTTCAATGCGCCGGGGTACAACCCTATCAGCAGAGAGCAGGGATAGACCCTGCCGTCCACGTCCACGTTGCAGTACATCCGGCCGGCACGGCAGGACACTCCGTGAAACTTTTGCGGAACCCTGGTCGTCGAGAAATCGGGCCACCCTCTGATGCTCTTCAGGTACCTTTTCGAATTGGCAATCGGGGCACCATCCCGCTTCAGTTCCAGCAACCTGTCGAAGACCTCGATGTATTCCTCCCGCGAAGGCATCATTCCGGTCGTATCGCCACCGAGTTTTTCGTTGTGGTGAAGGGTCTGAAACGTTGTCATGAAGCCGTACTTCGCAGCAGTGCTCATGATGAAATCCAGCTCCTTCAGGTTGTTCCTGGTGAGTACGGTAATCGTCCAGAGACGGATATTTCCTGAAGCAAGCTCGATTGCCTTCATGACCTTCTTGAAGCTCCCGGTCTCCCGGTTGGCGTCGTGAGCATTCTCCGGACCATCGAAAGCCAGAACCAGGTGATCGATATGGTCCAGGATTTCCGACCTTGCCGGAAGGAGGTAGCCGTTCGAATCAAGGCTCACGTAGATCCCGAGCTCCCGCGCAAAAGTGCAGAGCTCGACGGCGTCATGTCTCATAAGGGGTTCTCCGCCCCAGACACCGATGCGCTGTGTTCCCGCATGTCGCATCTGTGTCAGGAGGTCTTTCCACTGGGCAGTGATCAGATCCGGTCTGTTCTGTGCTGGGATCTGGCAGTAAGAGCATCTGCTGGGGCATCGGTCCGTTATCGAAACCATGACGTTCACGGGGGTTCTCTTCCCCATGATTCCGAGAAGAGCCTTCATTCCCATCTTCATCTGACCGCCCAGCTTCACTCGGGTTCCTCCTCGGGCCGATCGGCCCACTGGGGGCCGTACCTGTTGGTTGTGATCCATCTTCCCGCTTCACGTCCCTGACCTAGCAGATGGTATGCAATCCTGTACCAGTGCTTTGCGCCGAGTTTGAGAAGCCCCATGAACGGGCCGTCATGTACCGGTTCCATCCGGGTTTTCTTTCCCCTTATCGTCTTCTCGATCCGGGCGACGAAATTTGGAGCAGCCTGCAGGAAATCGAATGAGGGGATTTTCGAGAGGGGGGGTAATGCAACCTCTTCCAATCCGAGACTGGAGCCTGCGACACCTTCTGCTCTGCCAGTCGTCTCAACGCTTGCGGGCTCTATTCCCATGACACCTGAAACCGAGTAGTCCAGCGCAACTCGATCAGTAGAACCTGCCACGAAATCGGTCTGTCTGGGAATTCCCGGTTTCGGACCGTTCCCTTCCAGGGAAACGGTTCCGTCGGCAACGGTGAATGCGACGGGAATCACAGAATTCACTGCGGCAACGTAATCGGAAAGCCTGTAATGGTAGTTGTGGCGGTTGTCGTCGAGGCACCCGTACATGTTCTTCAGAGCAACCGAGATAACGGTTCTGTAGTGCGTCTTGACAACGGGGACTGATACGACCGGCATTCGAGTGCATATCTCTGGAATGGAGAATTCGAGATCGCCGACCCTTCTGTTAACCCATGGGTGCTTGCTGAAGTTGTGCCATACCAAGTTGTTGCGCTCTGCAACGCTTGGAAATCGATTCACCCTGAAAGCCCTGGTCGCATCTACGAGCACCTGGCTCGATTCTCCGATATAGATTCTGCCGACATGGCTGCCGAGGCGTTTCGCAACGGCTTCGAGCACCCAGGGGCTTGTGTTCACACCGGGTCTGAGGAAGTCCCAGGTGAGGTTTACCTTCAGGAGGACATCCTCACCCGATGGAAGGATGCTCGACCAGTCGATTGCGTCGAGAACGGCATTCACCGCGTTAGAAACACTTCGTTCAGTGGACGCGTAGAAGACCTTCATTCGAGTGGATTTCCTTTCAATCGGCTAATATAACACGTACGAAGTTTACAGAAACTCCTCTAAAATGGAAAACGGGAATAAGAATGACGCATCCACAGGGAATTTGCCGGTGTCGGGAATAGGGAGTATTACTTACATGACTCGATTGCAGAACAGGGGAGGCCTTCTTGAGGAATTTCTGTTTTCGAACAGTCATACTGCTTCTGTTCGTCCATGTAACGCATGCAGTCCCAGTACAGTTCGGTGAGAGGACATGGATCATGGACGGGGGTGCTCGACTGGATGTGGGCACCTATTCCGCACCGGTCATGACGGACTGGAACGGTGACGGCAAGAAAGACCTCCTTGTCGGTCAATTCGAACTCGGTCGGATCAGATTCTATCCGAACATCGGAGAGAACGACGCCCCGGTGTTCGATGGTTTCGAATACCTGATGGACGATCTGGCGCCTTTGTGGGTTACGTACGGTTGATGCACGGGTCCGACGAATCCACAGGCTGTGGACTGGAACGGGGACGGGCTGGATGACATCATCGTCGGGGACAGAATGGGCGGTGTGCAGTACTTCAGGAGACTCTATCCGAATGACATCTACCTGATTCGCGAGGATTCGCTGCAGGTGCTCGCGAGACCGCTCGATGTAGGTCATAATTCCGCACCTGCCGTTTTCGACTGGAATGGTGACGGTCTTCCAGATCTCGTCGTGGGAAGAATCGAGGGTATCCCCGCAAGCCTTTATCTGTTCCTGAACACGGGCAGCTCAGGCGATCCGCTCTTTTCGGTCATCGACACGGTTTACTGCGCGGGGATACCGATACAGATCTACTACTCCTACCCGGATTTTCATGACATGAACCTGGATGGCCTCGACGACCTGATAGTGGGCTCCTCCGATGGGAGGGTTGCCTGCTTCGAGAACACCGGAACCGCTTCTTCACCGTTGTTCAATGATATCCTGTACCTTGGCTATCCAGATGGCCATCCCATCTGGATAATGGGCTACATCCGTCCGAGTATCTGCGACTGGAACGAGGATGGAATACCCGATCTGATCATAGGCGAGGCCAAGGGAGACGTATCCTATTTCCTCGGGCTGGAAGAACAGTCATCCGGGGAATCCGCTTCCGAAGCCAGTGGTATGAGCCTATCACTCGCTCGAAATCCCGTGAATGGAGTTGTCGAACTCGGTGTCAGCCTGGAATCATCTGCGGTCGTGGTAATTACCGTTTACTCGATCGACGGCAGGCTTCTGAGAGAGATACCAGCCGGGCTTGTCGATTCGGGATTCAGCCTTTTTGAAATGGATCTTACTACCTGTCCGGCAGGACTCTACGTGATCACATGTTCTGCTGGAAGGAATTCCCGCAGTTCGATTCTCCTGACCCTTCTTTAGCTACCTTACGATCACCAGCCTTCGGGTCATCGATACGGAACCGGAGAGTCTCAGGAAGTAGATTCCGGTAGCAAAGCCATCGGTGTTCATGACGAGCGTCTGCTCGTAGGGGGAGTTTCCCTTTTCGCATGCAACCAGCCTTCCGCTCAAGTCGTATACGCCCAGAGTCCACTGGCCCTGTCCCTCGAGAAGAAGCGGAATGCTGAACGAGGAGGCTGCAGGATTAGGGAACGGCAGTCCCATCGGTTCCGTAAGACCGCTGCCCTCGCCAGGATTACCCATCGAGCCCAGATAGCCTCCCTCTACGATGATATCGTCAACGTAGAAACCTCCGCCGACGTCTCCATCCATATCCGATATGAACCTGAATTCGATCTGCACACCTTCACCGGTTCCTACGTAAGAGAGATCGTAGCTGTAGGATACCCAGCCAGTGCCGATGCCCCTTCCCGGTCCGAGAAGCGCTCCTCCGGAGCCGATGAAATCGAGCGTATCCGTTGTCATGGAACTCAGATGATGGAGCAGCGGGTAAAGACCGTCCGTGCCGTATATGGCCACATCGAAGGTTGTCCAGAAGGTGAGTGAGGCGTCCGGGGCAAGAACCATGGGCGGGCTGAGAAGGCCGCAGTCCATTCCCGGCACGTATCCGGAGGCGTTGCCGCAGAACCATGAATGATCAGGGGAATGACTCTCGGATGCCGTGATGTTCCATAGGTCGCCTGTACCGGTGTGAGTCCAGCCGTTCTCGCCGTTCTCCACGTCGTTGATGATTCCCGTCTCACCCACGGTTAGTCGAAGGGTATCGATGGTCTGGTAAGAAGCCGTTACAGAGGTGAGTTCGAACAGCATCCACGGGAAGGATGGGGAGGGAGCGGTCGGAGAGAGCTGACAGGTGAGATCAAAGGCAGCAGTGGAGTTTACAGGGATTGAAGAACTCCAGGCGCTGTCGGACAGCCATGATACCCAATCAGGGTACTCGGTCATCACGAGCGATACGTTCTCTGCATCCAGCAGGCCCAGGTTGGCTATGTTCAGAGTGAGCTGGAATGTCTCGCCAGGCTCGGGTATGTCGTCGTTGCCGTCGTCCACGGCGTAGGTTGCGAAGTAGAGACCAGGTGCGTAGATCAGAAGCGGAAGACCGATGTCCCATTCGCCCTGATCCGTGGATACGTGCAGGTTTATATCGGCGACATCTCCGTTCACCGCCGACGAGAGCACCACGAGATCCATTGGTTCCGATCCGACAGACGAGACCCCTGCCGGCAGGTCACCGAAGGTCATCGAAGGTTCCGTGATGTACGCCGGCCCGGATTCCATCGTGGCGAAAAGACTCACGCTGGTGAGGCCTTCGGTTCCCTGGTTCAGAAGGGTAATCTCGACGTGAGCCATGTCCCCCGGGGAGAGGAAGCCATCACCTCCGGTATCGTCGATGTTCAAGCCGGACACAACCGGATAGGGGCCTGTGTTCTCGAGAACGGTTAAGCTCGTTCTGCAAATGCCGCTGCCGGTGAGCGTTACGGTAAACGTACCAGTCGGTGTATCCGTGAGCTCGAACGATACGAGCCCGGTATTGTCCAGTGTCTCCACGAAGTAGTTGCTGCCTTCGTCGTGCACGCAGACCGTAAGACCCTCCGTCGGGCAGCCTGAAACCTGTACCGGGAACCAGGTCGTGTTCGGGCATACGAAATCGGGGCAGTCCACATCAGGCTGAACGGGGTTCTTCCTGTAGGGTCTGAAGGACGGATCCCCGAGAAGGTTCACATCGTATTCATGCCACCTGTACACGTTTTCCCACTGGCTGTAGGGGATGTAATACTCCTTTGCAAGCGCCAGGATTTCCCCGGCCCTGATGTTCCAGTCGGAGTATAGAACATTGAAGTAGAGGCGATCCAGAACATCCGAGTAACCGTAAATAGGGTTACCGGGTGAGCCCCATCCGTAGCTGGAGTTACCTATGTAGGAGACTCCGCATCCCACGGGATTGGTGAGAAAATGTTCAGCGACCGCATCGAAATCGAATGCCGCGCTCCAGCAGCCTATCGAGTACATGAGAGAGGAATACCTGCCGTTCGAGTTGATCGCGTCGAGATGCCCCGCATTCATGTAACCTTCGCCCACACCGAGCGAGTTCCACCATGCATGTCCATCGTGGTTGACGAAGTTCTGCCCCTCGTTCATGGCCAGCATGACCGTTCCCACGTTCTCGTTGCCGAGAGACTGGTAGAGCTTCGTGATGACCATGAAGTACGGCATGTACAGCTCGTCGATGAGATCCTTGCTGAGGGCGGAATCGGTGTACGGATCCCACCACAGGATCATCGCGAGGAACAAAGCTTTGTTGATGTGATCGGTGTAAAGACAATCCTCGTAGGCGAACTGTTTGTCCGCCCATGCATCGGCTTCTGCCGCATCTTCAACGGTTACCCTGCCGACGAAGACATCGGGATAGAGATCCACGTTGTCATCGATCTCACCGAAAATATCGTTGCCGTTGGCATCCCACGTTCCATCGAGGTCCGAGAAGTACAGATCGCACGGAAGGCTGTCCTCCCTGGGCGCAAAACCGGCTTCGCACTCCATGGCGAATGCGTACCTGAAGGGCACGAGATTGGTGTCACCCCCGAAGAGAACGTAGTCAAGGCCGTTGGTCGTGTAGTAATCGATGATGTAGTTACGTATTGTCTCAGCATCGTCCCTGCCCGAAGCCTGCGAGTAGACAGTTGTCAAGGTCACTATCTCGGTGATTATTCCCTCGTCCGTACGCCTCTGGGCCAGTTCCTCGAATGAAGAGACAAGAGATGCATCCGTGATTATCAGCATCCGAGAGGCATCGATTCTGGGTGAGGAAAGCGGTTCCGTCAGAGATTCCTCGGTGGAAACGGATATCCTGAGTTCCACGAGCTTCTGCAGGGAACCTGTTGCCGGGGAGAATCTGTAGGGTGAGACGACGATTCCGGCTACTGGATGACCATCCCGATAGCCTGTGCCCGATAATCGGACCGGGGATGCGGGCCAGAACTCACTCTGGTCGTACACTTGAGGATCGGGAACGGCTTCAGCAAAGGAGTCTTCCAGTACAAGAGGCAGCGGGGCAGGGAGTGGGCGGATGTAGATATCGGTTGATACTTCCAGCCATCGCTCTTCGAGAATCCGCAACGAAACGGCCCTGTGGCCTGCGGGAAGCTCTACCGTCCAGGGGATAACGGGCAGGTCGGGAAACCCGCCTGCTGCACCCGGTAATCCATCCGAAATGTGTACTGACGCTCCGGAGATACCCTGTTCGATAACCTGTGAGTCAGTGAGCTCGTCTACCGGTATTCTCGAATCGACCGAAACGGCGGTGATCAGGAGCAGGGATAACAGCAATGCTGACATCGTGAACCTCCACGAATTTTTCTCAATGAATGCTTACATCAGTATGAATCTATTATACAGCCACCTGGTTCCGAAAGCTTGACACCATCGAATGTCTCCTGCATCTTGGCCGGGTCTCTTACTGTCCAACAATGAGGAGGGAAAATGAAGAAATCACTTGTCTTTGTACTTGCCATTGGACTCCTTGCGTCAGCGTTCGCAGGACGCATAGAGATCGAGAACGGTACGGAGGCCTATGACTTCTACTACGTCTACATCTCCAGTGTAAACGATTCGGACTGGGGAGATGATCAGCTCGGAAGCAGCGAGATCATCACTCCGGGATACCTGAGGTCTTTCTCGGTCCACGATGGTGTATACGACATCAAAATCGTTGACGAAGACGGCGATGAGTACATTCTCTGGGATGTCCCCGTTTACGGAGACTACTACTGGTACGTCACTCTCGACGATCTCGGTGAGGGTTACGCCGGTGTTACCTACGATTATTACGACAACGGTGACGCTCCCTTAACGATCTACAACGACCTTGACAGCTACGATATCTGGTACATCTATGCAAGCCCCTCCTACGCTGACAGCTGGGGAGACGACCGGCTGGGATCAGAGATCCTCTACCCGGGTGAGAGCTGGACCTTCTGGGTGTACGGCGACGATTACTACGACATCCAGATCGAAGACGAGGACGGCGACACGTACTCCCTCTGGGAAGTATGGGTTGACTACGACGGTTTCTACTGGTCAGTCGATCTCGGTGACATGGACTAGACACCGATACATCATTGCTCCAGAGCCCGCCGGATCAGCCGGCGGGTTCTTCATACCCTTGGATCAGATTCCTCTTCGCGGGCAGAAATCAAGGAACGTGCAGGTTGAACAGAGCGGTTTTTTAGCATTGCAGATTCTGCGGCCATGAAACCCGAGAGTAGTGCAGAAACCGGTTCGGTCTTCAACCGGTACGAGCTTCACCAGATCTCTCTCGATATCATCGGGGGAGGCCTTTCTCGAGAGATCGAGCCGGCCCGAGAGCCTCTTGACGTGGGTATCGACGATAATCACAGGCTTCCCGAACGCAATCCCCAGAACTACGTTGGCTGTCTTTCTGCCCACTCCTGGAATGCGGATCAATTCGGTCATCACCTCGGGTACTCCGCCCTTGTCGATCAGCCAGTTCGATGCCAGAATAATCGAGCGCGCTTTGTTCCTGTAGAATCCCAGTGAGTGTACGATCTCCTCAACAGTGGCAGAGTCAGCGGAGGCCAGAGCCCGTATGTCGGGAAAAGTCTCCCAGAGGACGGGAGTAACCATGTTCACGGCCGCATCGGTTGTCTGTGCCGCCAGAATGGTGGCTATGAGGAGTTTTGCTGGTGAACCATCGAAGTCCAGCAGGCATCGGGCATCCGGATAGAGCCCCGGTAAACGGTCAAGGAGAGCGGATACTCTTTCTCTTCTCGTCACGGATGCCCCTTTCACGGGTTGACAGTGAATGGTCCGCACCAATCTAGTTTCCATTCGAGCAGGGGCACAGCCGCTTCCACCGGGAGGTTTTTCTTGAACTCAGAGAGCTTGAAGTCGATCAAAGGTGTAACTCTCATCTATCCGGACCTTTACCCGGACAGCAGGGGAGTGTTCACGGAAGTGTTCAGACGTGAATGGGTGGAGGAGTTGTTCGGTGAACAGCTCCAGATCAACTGCAGTCACTCCGGAAAGGGCGTTATCAGAGGGCTCCACTTCCACAGATTCCAGACGGACATCTGGTTTCCTTCCTCGGGCGTTTTTCTAGCCGGGCTGGCCGATGTGCGCCCCGATTCACCGACGTTCAGGAAAACGGCCATGCTCGAACTGAATTCCAGAGAACCATCCTGTCTTCTCATACCACCGGGAGTCGCGCACGGCTACATTGCGCTGACCGATGCCTCTCTTTTTTACATGGTTAACAGGTATTACGATGGCTCGGACGAGTACGGTGTTGCATGGGACGATCCTGATCTGGCCATGGACTGGGGAACCGATTCTCCAATCCTGTCAGAGCGGGACAGATCGAACAGCAACATCTCCAGCAAGTCTGAAGACTGGCTCAGAGACCTTTTCGAAGGCTAAATACTTAAATATCTCGTGATAGTGAGTAAGAGGGATGGTACCGAGGGGGGGACTTGAACCCCCACGAGGAAATACCTCACTAGGTCCTGAACCTAGCGCGTCTGCCTATTCCGCCACCTCGGCACCGGTTGATGCGCGATACTATGGAAATCCCGCATGAAAATCAATACCTTGCGATAGCCTTCCAAGGTTGATGGGGATATATTCGCTGCCGTACAAGGTTTATCCCCCGGGGAAGGACATCGTGGTCGAGAACAGCAGGATACTGGTCCGAAACAGGCGTGCAAGACACGATTACCATGTGCTGGAGGCACTGGAAGTCGGTCTCGTACTGGTCGGATCCGAGATCAAGTCCATAAGAGACGGCAAGGCTAGCCTGAAGGGCTCGTATGCCGCTTTCGACGAGGGCGAGCTGTGGGTGATCGGCATACACGTATCCGAGTACGCAGAAGCCAGAGACAACCACGATCCTGACCGGAAGAGGAAACTCCTTGCCCATTCCTCGGAGCTCCGCAAGATTCGCAGGAAGGTCGAGGAGAAGGGGGTTACACTGATCCCTCTCGATATCCATCTCTCGAGAGGCCGTGCAAAGCTCCTTCTCGGACTCTGCAGGGGTAAAAGACAGTACGACAAACGTGCTGCCATGGCCGAGCGGGATGAGAAACGCCGTCTGGCCGCAGCAATGAAGCATGCGAGACAATGACGGGGCTTCTTCTGGGTCTTCTGCTCATCGGACAGACTTCGGCCGAAGTCAGGGTTATTCCACGGCTGGATGGACTGCTGGTCGAGATTGCCTGTCCTATAGCAATCGAACCGTCCGATTCCTCGATAACGGTTGCAGGATACCTGCTTACTATCAACACCGGCATAGCATTCGAACTACCTGACATCGATCCTCCGTTCTGGATGGTGGACTGGGAATTAAGCGACGATTCCCTCTGCCTGTCTCTTCTAATGGACAGCTCGATAGTGTCAGTCGACTGGGCGTTGAGCCCCGACAGCCTGACCCTTCTCTGCTTCCTCATGGCAGCCGAACCTGTTGCATTCCCCGAAGTGTCCTGGCAGGGGCCTCCCGATGACGAGGAACTGGTTGCGGCCTACTACTCCGATTCCCTGGTGTACGAGGCTCTCGGAAGCGGGAGAGTGTCTCCATGGCTCGAGGAATTCGACTGCATCGTGATAGATCCCGGTCACGGAGGGAGAGATCCCGGTGCAATCGGTCCATCCGGCTCGTTCGAGAAGGACAGGACACTGGAGATAGCGCTGCTTGTCCGTGACCTGATCGACCTGCAGATGCCCGGTATCAGAGTTGTCATGACTAGGGAGATCGACGAGTACGTTTCGCTGGGGGCAAGAACGAGAATGGCGAACTCAGAGCATGCCGATCTCTTCCTGAGCATTCACTGCAATGCGAGTACGAGAGCTGCCGCGAATGGTTTCGAGACGTTTTTCCTCTCCCGGGCAAGAACCGATGACGCAAGAGCCGTCGAAATGCTCGAGAACCAGGCAATCGAATACGATGATGTCGACCTGTCGTTCGAATCGGATCCGCTCTCGTTCCTGCTCGCTGATATCGCTCAGAACGTCTACCTGAACACCAGCAGCGGTCTTGCCTCGGGGATTCAGAGATGCATGGACAGTCACTGGCCGGGAAGATCGAACAGGGGCGTGAAACGGGCTGGTTTCTACGTTCTCAGGGGTGCGTACATGCCGGCAGTACTCGTCGAAGTGGCGTTCATTTCCAATTCCGATGAGGAGCAGCTGCTGAAATCGCTGGACTTCCGCTTCAACATGGCACAGGCTATTGTTTCTGCCGTAGAGATGTTCTCAACCGGACAGGAGACACTTGGCTGGTAAAGTAAAATTTACGGATTGGTCAGGCCTGTCCCTCGGCAAATTCATGCTGAGGTCTCTCATCATCATATCCGTGGTAATCTTTATCTGCATCATCGTCGTTCTGGCGGGAATGAAGGAAATGAACAGGCAGCTCGGACTAGATGACAGCGAGCTCCAGGAAGGGACTGAAGTAACTGAATCCTTCCCGGCGGAAAGCCTCTGGGTTCCCGATCTCACCATGATTCCCGAGATCGAGGAACAGGTTGCGGACAGCCCGGAAGCCGGCTGGCCTGTCACATCATGTTCCCTGTACGTGTCTTCAGGATCGACTGCTGTTTTCGACTCTCTCCCCGAGGCAGTGACGACATGGGATAAACCGTACGAAACCCTTCTGCTCGTGAAATTATGGGCACTCGAGTCGGGTATGCCCGAGGTCGATATCGACAGGATTTACGTCTTCAACCATCTTGATTCCCTTTACGTTGATCTTCCCAGTGCTCTGGACCTGGACGGTCTCAGAAGAACGATAGAAGCAAGGTTCATCTGTTACACCAGGCTCTTTCCGCTGGTCGGCGGTAATCTCGTTTCCTCCTTCGAGGACGGGATTTCTCTTTCCGGTGTACGCGGCGTTTTCAGGACACCATGAACAGCAGCCCCATTGGAGTCTTCGATTCGGGTATCGGCGGCCTTACCGTTGTGAGAGCCATCAACAGCATTCTGCCGAACGAATCGGTCGTATACTTCGGTGATACCGCAAGGTTGCCCTATGGCTCGAAATCTCCTGAAACGGTTATCAGATTCGCCGAGGAAGATTCAGCCTTTCTGATCCGTCAGGGCATCAAGCTACTCGTGGTTGCATGCAATACAGCGTCCTCCGTGAGTCTTCCATCTCTAAGGGAATCGGTCGATGTTCCCGTAACAGGTGTTATCGAACCGGGAGCCCGGGCTGCTGCGGAAGCATCAGGTTCAGGCATTATCGGTGTTATCGGTACCCTGGGAACAATTTCCAGCGGTGCCTACCAGAAAGCTCTGAAAATGGCGGGGTTTACCGGAAACGTCATCGCTCAGCCCAGCCCCATGCTCGTCCCACTCGTTGAAGAGGGATGGCTGGATAACGATATCACCAGGATGGTCGTTGCCGAATACACCGCTCCGCTCGTTCGGGAGGGTATCGACACACTGGTTCTCGGGTGCACTCACTACCCGCTTCTCAAACCGGTGTTCAGAGACGTTCTCGGAGAGGACGTAAAACTTGTCGATTCGGCTGAAGCCACGGCGCATACGGTTGCACAGATGCTCGACCAGCGGGATATCCTCTCAGACAGCTCAACCAGCAGGAACAGGTTCTACGTGAGTGATATTCCACTGAAATTCCAGGAGATGGCTCAGCGATTCCTCGGCAGTTCCGTTCCCCTGGTCACCCAGGTCGAGGTTGGAGGAGTAGAATGAGAACCGACGGGCGAGACAGAACCGAACTCAGGGAAATCGTAATGGAAACCGGTTACCAGCCTCTGCCTGCAGGCAGCGTGCTGATCACCTGGGGTGAGACACGAGTACTCTGTTCCGCATGTGTCGAGAACAGGATTCCTCCATTCCTGTTCGGAAAGAAGCAGGGCTGGGTTACCGCCGAATACGACATGATTCCCGGAAGCGGTAACAGACGTGTGCGGAGGGACCGGGGCGGAGTTCTCAAGGGCAGGACACAGGAGATACAGAGATTGATAGGCAGAAGTCTCCGGCAGTGTGTATCCCTCTCCAGGCTGGGCGAGAGGACCATTACCGTTGACTGCGATGTTCTGGTCGCCGATGGCGGAACCAGGGTTGCTTCCATTACCGGTGGCGCGGTTGCCCTTCGTCTTGCACTGAAGAGGCTGCTCGTTTCAGGTGTGCTCGATATGGACCCCTGGGAGAACTTCGTCGCAGGGCTCAGCCTGGGTCTCGTGGGTGAGAGCATCCTCCTGGATCTCTGCTATTCGGAAGATTCGGAAGCGGTAATGGACATGAACGTCGTTGCTGCGGAATCGGGCAGAATCGTCGAAATTCAGGCATCCGCCGAACAGGGAACCGTTGATCTCGCCACCGTTACCGAAATGGCAGAGAGTGCGATCGACGCCATCAGGGATCACGTCATTCCTCTCCAACAGTTGGCGGTAGGGGATTGAAACATCTGGTCCTGGCCTCCGGTAATCCGGACAAGCTGCAGGAATTGAGAGACATCCTTCGAGAACTGGAATTCGAAGTGACCCCGGTGGGAGAGATCGTGGAGAACTGGGACGTCGAGGAAACCGGGCACACTCTCGAGGAGAATGCACTTCTCAAGGCAAGGGTTGCTTCGAAGGCAACGGGACTTCCGGCGGTTGCAGATGACACGGGGCTCTTCGTCAGTGCACTGGGCGGTGCTCCAGGCATATACGCAGCAAGGTTTGCGGGAACCGATTGCTCTTACGCGGATAATGTGAACAAACTGCTGACCGTTCTCATGGGTGAAAGCGGAGAGGGCAGGAGCGCGGTCTTTCGAACGGCTGCCGCAATAGTGATACCCGGAAACGGGGAGTACTGCGTTGTAGGTGAAGCAATCGGGCACATAACCGAGGAACCGGCAGGCGAGGGGGGATTCGGCTACGATCCGGTGTTCTTCTCACCCGAACTGGGAATGACGTTCGCAGAGAGTTCCCCGGAGCGCAAGAATGCCGTCAGTCACCGTTCAAGGGCGTTCAGAGCGCTTGGGAAGATAATCGAGGAGATGCTCTCCTCATCCTTATAATCCCTTTGCCCGCCACATGTTGTGGAATTTGCAGGACGCTAGGAAAAATACCACAGTGAACAGGAACAGCATCAGCAGGCTCAGCCCTTCCGAAAAGAACGCGGGACGCCCGAAAGCAGAGCGAATCAAAGAGCTTGCGTAGGATAGCGGTGACAGGGGCGCAATCCACCGGGTCCAGAGGGGCATTTGCCCGATTGGAATGAATATCCCGCTCACGAAAAGCAGTGGCAGGCGGACCAGGTTCGACAACAGCATGATGTTAGAGGGACTGCTTGCCGGAGGCGCGGCAAGAAGCACTCCCAGAGAAGCAAAGTTGAGCGCGCCCAATACGATTCCGGCAATGAGCAGCGGAACGTTCACCACATCGACATCCGTGAGAACGAGCCCAAGGATGATCGGAACAACCGAAAGACAGGTTCCGAATACGAACCCGCTGATGACGTCTCCCGTCAGTATCGCAGGCAGTGACACGGGAGTGGAAATAAGACGTTCATAGGTTTTCGCACGCCGCTCCCAGGGGGTTACCAGAGGTCCGACTGCACTTGCCGTGAACCAGAGAGCCATGGTCACCATGCCGGGGAGGACGTTTTCAGCCGCGATGGGACGCCCCATCTTGAACGCAAGGAAGAAGAACACCGGGAAAAGAACTCCGAAGATCAGTACCGGCGGTTTCAGGTAGTACAGGCGTACGTTCTTCTTCAGAATGATCAGTGAACCATGCAGCTGCCAGCGCCAGGTCTGAGCCGTTTCCCTCTGAAGCGTCATTGCGGACCTCCTCTCCTGGGTCCGCTGGTGATGTGAAGGAACACGTCCTCCAGGCTGGGTTTACGGGTACAGAGATCCTTGATCTCCAATCCCTTGCCGTCCGCCAACCGGACGACCTCGGTCACCACCTGGCCGGGTGAATTGGTGTACAACCGGAAAGCCTTGGCGTCTGCGTCAATCTGTGAAACCCCGGGCAGCGACTCCAGCTCAAAATGCTCCGGCGCGGCACCCGCGAAACCCACTTCGACGTATTGACGTGAACTCATGGTGGCACGCAGCTTTTCCGGGGTGTCAATTGCAGCAATGCACCCTTTGTCGATGATAGCGACACGTGAGCACATCTCACTGGCTTCGTTCATGTTATGCGTGGTCAGGAACACGGTCAGACCACTCCGGTTCAGATCGTTCACTAACCGGCGTATCAGTCTTGCACTCTGGACGTCCAGTCCGCTGGTGGGTTCATCGAGGAATAGCACTTCCGGACCCGTAACCAGTGCAGCACACAGCATAAGCCTCTGCCGGAGCCCCTTGGAGAGTTCCCGGGCTTTCTGTTTCTTTCTCTCCGCCAGTCCGAGCAAGTCAAGCAGGCGCTCTGCTTCATGGATGCGTCGCTGCCGCCCGAGGCCATGTAACTCCGCCATCAGCATAAGATTTTGCCAGACAGACAGATCGAGGTATACATTAGCCTCTTCGGGAACGACGGCAATGTGTGCTCTCGAAAGTAACGGTTCCTTGCGGATATCGTGACCCTGTATGGTGGCCGAACCTTCCGTGGGATCGATTACACCGGTGAGCATGCGGACGGTCGTTGTCTTGCCTGCTCCGTTCGGACCCAGAAACCCGAAGATTTCGGCCTTGTAAACCCCGAACTCCACGTGGTCCACCGCTACGAGGTTGCCGAACCTACGTGTCAGACCTCTAACTTCGATAACGGTTTCCATTTACGATCTGTCTCCTTGCCCGACGTTAACTGTCACAGCGAACTCATGCGAGTTCTATGCAGCGTCTGAGGGTTCTAATATTGCATCGTGAGTCCGTATTATGTCAACGGCGCCAAAAGGGTCATCACAAGCGGTAACGGCAGACTATCGAGGTCATGCTTCCCTGGATGGTTGACAGGAACTCGGAGGCGGTATCAGGGTAGACATGTGCGAAAGGAGGCGTTCTACCGGATGAGTACAGGGCTGTACAAGGCTGCCGCACTGCTCATGCTTGCTCCAGTTGTTCTGTCCGCTACCGTGGAAATCACGAATCGAACCGAACTGGAGATCTACTTCGTATGGGTGTGCGAGGCACATGCAGACAAATGGGTCGACGTACTCGGACTGGATATCCTGGACGAGGGAGAAACGCTGGAGTTCTACGTCGATCAGGGTTACTACCACATCCGGATAGAGGACAGCAACTGGGAAACCTACACGATACTGGACATTCCCCTTGGAAGCGACGATGTCTTCGTATGGAACGTATCTCTCTGCGATAAAGACCGCTAACCGGACAGGCCCAGGGGCAGAACCTATTCGATATCGAAATCGCGGGAACCAGAGAGTTCGATGTGAACGGCAATGTGCATCTGGGCAATAACATCCTCGAGTGTCATCTCACCCTCTTCACTCTCGGTACCGAAGGTCATGTTCGTAAGGGCGTCATTCACTTCCCTCAACCTGCCGGTTACGACGCTGGAAAGGGCGAACAGAAAGTTCGAGGCAGTTTCGGGATGCTCTCTGAGGAGGTTCCCGAACTCTTCAGAGCCCATCTTCAGCAGAGAACCATCTGAAAGGGCTGCGACCGAAGCGGAGCGGGATGAATCGTCCAGAAAGGACATCTCTCCGAAAATATCGCCCCTGGTCAGAATCGCGTACACGAAGTCCTCTCCCAGAGAATCGTCGAAGACCTTGAAGGAACCCTCCGAGACGATGTAGAGCTCACCTGGTGGATCGTCCTTCCTGATGATGAGCTCTCCCGAGTCGACCTTTACTTTCGTGCATGCACTGGCAATACGAAGGATATCCGTTCTCTCCATGAGCTGTATTCCCTGTTTGATCTTTCCGGCTCCTCTCCGCAATCCATGCGAATACGACACTACGTGCGGGCTGGTCAAAAAGGAATCGATTGCGAATATTGCGATTCGCAACCTGAAAGGGAATACGTGCCTGAAGACACTGTCGGCCTCGTGATCAGAGAAGCCTTACCGGAAGACCTGCCGGCGATCGCTCAAATATCCCGGATGACATGGGATGGACACGATTACCTGGAAGATGTCGCGCCGGAGTGGATGAAGAGCAGCGGTTTCATAGTGGCCCTGCTGAACGGCAGGCTGATCGCGACGGCTCGAATGTCTCCGATGCCGGGCAGAATCGTATGGCTCGAGGGCTTGAGAGTACATGAGCGCTTCCAGGGGCATGGTTACGGCAAGATCATTTCGAAACATGCCGTGGACCAGGGCAGGAGCAGGATCATCAGTGGTGAAATCGATGCAATGGAATTCTCGACTTACTTCGAAAACAGTTCCAGTATCTCGATCTCGACCGGGCAGGGGTTCAGGAGAATCGATTCCTTCTACGTTCTGTATCGGGATTCGGAACCGGGCTCCGGGACGTGCATAAAGAGATACGTTCCCGACATTACCGATTTTGCAGCCTACAGAGAACACATTCCCTGCGGATGGAAACTCCCTCACCGAATTCCCGAATCTCTTGACTGGCTTGGAAAACGCTGTTCCTACTACTCGACGGAAAGCGGCGCATCCTTCTACGAATCGGGAGGAAGCTATTTCTCACCCCTTTCTTCGGGCGTAAAGGCACCGGAATCGTTTCTTGACGGTATAGACAGGGTTCTCGCACTGAAGGAGGGCCATGAGTGCGAACTGATCATCCATGAGTCCCATTCTGAACTGCTCAATACTGCAATGGAGAGGGGGTACCTTTTCTGGGACGAGACCGATGGCCCCAACATGTACGTCTTCAGGCTGGATCAGAAGTCCTCGGGCTGAAACTCCCTTGTGAGAGCCCGGATGGAAGACATCAGGTCTATCCGTCGTTCGTAATGTGACGCAATACCCGGACTGTTGGATCTGGATGACTCATCCTCGAACATGAACTTGAGAAGCCGGCTGGCATTCATCATGCTGATGTGCTGATCAATATCTGCCGCCGTTAGATCAAGCTCTCCGCAGAGCTCGAGAAAACGCCAGACGTTATCCTGACGGCTTCGGAGCGATCCGTATTCCACCTCCCAGCAGACGTAGGCGTGTTCCCATGAGATCCCCGGATCGTCGGGGCAGTTCAGCATACCGCTCCGGAGCAGTTCGATGCCCTCATCAGTGAACCCCAGGTTCACCGCGAGGTGATACCCTCCTTCCCTGTACGGGTCAGGAAACCCGGGGTTGAGTCTCGTAATCAGCCATAAATGGGGGAGGTAATCCGTAACCGTCACCCATTCATACCCCTGGTACATCATTATGTGGTGATATTCGTCCAGCTGGAGGTACAGGACGTTTGCTGCGAGACGTTTGATCTCGTCGAAACCGGATGAGAAAACTTCAATGTGTCCCGATAGGTCGATTGACGCCTCCCTGGACACAGCATTGCCCGATACGAAAGCCAGACAGAGCAGGAATGCGGAGATGACCAGGAGGGTGGGTGTTCCGGTCATTTCTGCTTCCTGCTCCTGACCCGGGGGATCAGGAAGAGTGCAGTGGCAAGGAATAGAAGGACAATAGTATCACGCAACATCTTGCCCCATACGAAAGATGCGGCCCAGGGCTGGTTGAAGAACCACTCCGTGCCATGGTTCCTTACCCCGGATTCGTGCATGTGGACATCTGCGTGTAATCCCTCCAGTTCACTCGTTTCCTCATGTACATCGTCACAGCATTCATCATGGTGTTCTTCCTCACCGTGAAGATGCTCTTCCTCACCATGGAGATGCTCTTCAGGTGCCACTTCCTCGATGTCGTAGTCGATTCTTTCGGCACAGCCCGCAATTGCCAGGGTGACCGTTATCAGAATTGGAACGAAGCGTTTCATTTCAGGTCTCTCGTTCTGAAGACCGCGAGTGCTACGGAGAGCATGAATGCCGTGTAGGCCAGTCCGTACAGTATTGCGAGCACGAAGTAGACGGCTGGTATGTCGACGCTGTGGACGACCGGGTCCTTTATGTGGAAAACATCCATGTGGGGAAGCAGCATACGGAGGAAACGCATCACTCCCGGCACACCGGGCATCAGTGCGACAAAATCCCTTACGCTCATCTGTGAAATGACGAAAAGGATGATCGTCAGAGGAGCATTGAGCGGGGGAGATGTCCAGAAACTGAAGAAGAAGACTATGGCCAGGAGGAACCAGCCCTCGACCAGAAGGAGAAGGGTGGCCGGAAGGAGGTCGGGCGGAATACTGAGACCGTTGAGCAGGAGCACGATCATCAACCCTACAGAGCCTGTTACGAGCGCAGCCGACTGCACGAGTGCTGCGCCGGTGAACCTGCCCAGGAGGTACTTCGTGCGGGAGAGCGGAACCGCCAGAAGAGGCATCGCCGTTCTCCGTTCCCTGTCCCGGGGGTAGAGATTGGCAGCTATTCCGATGGCTAGCACAAGAGCGCCGATTTCAAGGCCGAAAAGACCGAAATCCAGGATGAATCTTCCCTGGTTGGAGACATCGAAAGAGGGAATCTGGCCAATTGCGATCAGAGCCAGGATTATGACGATGGCGATTCCGTATATCGTCCGCCTTCTCAGGAGGCTCTTCATCGTCATCAGGGCGAATGCCATGACGCTGCTCATTGCTCTGTCTCCCCTGTAGCGGAGAGGAAAACATCTTCCAGGCTCCGGTATATCTGTCCCACTTCTCTGATCTCGCACCCCCGGGCCTGCAGCGATTCTATTTCGCTCTGAAGCCTCTTCTCGTGAACGGTGATCTCTTCTTCCGAATACGTCGAGTCTTCTCCGGGACCTGTGCGGTAAAGGATTCGGTACTCGTTCTCGGTCCGGAGAAGTTCCTCCATGGAGCCCTGCCTGACTATCTTACCCCGCGACAGTATGATGGCTCTGTGACAGACCGTCTCCACTTCCGATAAGAGGTGCGACGAGAGGAAGATGGTTGCCCCCCGTCCGTTCTCCTCGAGAATGATGTCGCGGAACCGCTTTCTGGCAACGGGGTCGAGGCCTCCGGTGGGCTCGTCCATTATTATGAGCTGTGGTTTGAACTGTAATGCAATCGCAAGGCTGAGCTTCTGTCTCATACCCTTTGAAAATTGCCTGATGCGTACGTTTTCCCATCCGGTCAGGCCGACTCTCCGCAGAAGTTCGATCATTTCACTGTCGGACTGACGGGATTTACGCATGTGGGCGAACCCCTGCAGGAACTCCATGGGGGAGAAAGTATCCTCGTAATCAGGGCTTTCGGGAACGTACCCGATAAGTTTCCTGACCTTGTGATGGGCGGGAGGCCGGTCCCATAACAGGATTTTCCCCTGCGTGGGGAAGAGCAGACCCAGGATGCACTTGATCATCGTTGTCTTGCCCGCGCCGTTCGGGCCCAGAAACCCCAGTATCTCCCCGCTTTTCAGCGTGAAGGAGACGTTATCGAGCGCATGGAAGGAGTGGAGCTTCCGAGTGTAGTTCTTGACAACATCTTCCACGATGAGTGGAGAATCTACGGCCATGCGGTCCATCCCTTTCTCATACAGTTCGACCATAAAAGACGTCCCTTCGCATGACCAGTGTCATCTGGAGAGCGGTGTGGAGGCTGTGAAACCGTCAGGTGAGATAACCGAGACCTTCCAGTTTCTTCCGGATCTCCTCCTCGGACACGCTGTCGGATGGATCAAGTCTGTCCAGTTCCCTGTCGAGCACGTGAAGAATGAACTCTTCCACCGAGGAATAGCCCCCTGCTTCAGCGACCTTCGAGAGCCTCGACTGCATGTCATCATCGATTCTCAGCTTGATCTTGCCCAATATTCCTCTCCCCCCAGTGTGTTGTCGTCAGATCTTCACCCTGAATACCACTGCTCCGGCCAAAGCTGAGAGGCTGGAGAAAACCAGCAGTACCGTCAGCCATGACCATCTGCCGCCGAGTACGTCGTAACGCCTTGTCGGAAGGTCGATTCTGCCCTTTGATGGTGCGTAAGAACTTATGGAAGATATGGATGCTTTTGCGTTCCAGGGCCGTATGATCCTCGAGAAAGGCGTTCCCGTATCGAATTCACGAATGGATACACTGCCGGACCGTGTGTCAGCCTCTCCGAACGTGAAGGAGACTCCACCGGTATCGAGGGTGATAAGACCGGGTCCCCCGGGTCGGATTCTGAAACTCACTTCACCAAGAGTCGGGATGAACACGAACGGTTCCATCAGGTTCGCATTCTCGCATTTCACCTCAAACGAGTTCCTTTCGGGAAGATCGTTTGAATAGACCAGAGTGATGGTGATCCTTTCCAGCCGGGAAGGAGAGATCCTTCCGAACCGTGCATCCAGTTGACCCATAAGGATTACAAATGGAATGGCAATAACCAGGATGGGTTTCAGGATCAGCCACAGGTAAGCGAAATTACTGAGTATCAGCCTTCCGGCCATGGAAAGAACCGTAACGGGATTGCTGATGAAGAGGAGCATTCCAAGAGCCTGTGCTCCCATCTTCTTCCTGAGGCTGCCGATTGCCTCCTGATCCGAAAAGCCTTTGAAAACGAGGATCATGCAGACTCCTGCGAGAAGGGAGAGCCATACCAGCCCCCAGAGTGCGGGGAGCCCACCGAAGGGCAGGAGGAGGATCGAGGTGATATCCGTAAAGATACGGTTCATGAAGTCGAGAAAATCAGACATCGTTGCCGAAGATGTTTCTACCACCGGCGGGAAGCCTGGTCGTTTCGAGCAAGGACGCAATGCTCTTGCCGATATCCTTCAGCTCGGGATTCGACAAGGTCACGGGCCTGCTCGAGACCAGTGTACCCGGAACGATCGAGGGGGCCACGCAATGTGTTCCACTCCATGGGTCATCATTGTCCAGGACAACCTCTTCCGGGTACCTTCCGAGTGTTGTCTCCCATGATGATCTCATACCGCGATTGTAGCCCACGATCATATCCGGTGCGTATTCGGGGAGAACGCCCTGGTACATTTCCGAAGTGATGAAGGCTTCCCTGACTATTCTCTCACCGGTTGAGGGGTCGGTTGCCGCCTCGAGGTCGTTCTTCAGCCTGGAGAGGAGAGAATACTTCTCCGCTGAGGGAACGATGCCGTCGGGTTCCCGCCCCTGCTCGTTTACGTAGAGGCAGTTCAATCCGAGACCGTAAGCCGATGTCGCTGCCCAGTCCGTTGCGACGAACAGTTCCCTGTTCCTGTCGAAAGAGCCTCCGGAAACACTTGCATAACCCTCGGCCGCAAGCCAGCTGTTCAGGTTAAATGCTCTTCGGAAGGGGGCAAAGCCATGATCAGACATCACCATGAGTACCGTTCGGTCATCGATCATTTCCATCGCTCTGCCGATGATTGAATCCATCTCCCTGTAGAGGTCGCGAATCACGTTTCCGAAGAGCTGGACATCGGTTGTGCTGTAAAGGGGGCTGGCAGGGTCCATGGTCCTGTAGAACATGTGCACGTTCAGATCGAGTGAGCCGAAGTAGAAGAAGAAGAGTCCCTCGTCGAATTCACTGAATGTGTGGTGAAAGAGCTTCTTCCGTTCTTCCAGTACTATTCCCGCCTGCTGCAGATACTCCTCATCAGTGAGAATCCCTCTGGACAATGCTTTAGTGTCCTCGGGAAATCCCTGGGTGTAAAACGGTCCAACCCTTTCGGAAAGGGTTCTGCTCCATTCGGGGGGATTCGATACCGGCAGAGCTGGATTTTCCGGATCTATGTTCAGGGGAGAGAGATAGAGCTTGATGCGAGGGCTGATCTCCTTCAGAAAGAACCTGCCCATGGCCGAAACGGAGGAGATTCCCGGAATCACTTCGAATCTCATTCCGATCCAGGGGCTCCATTCACCCTGACCGAGTACATGGCTGCGCCCGTCAATATCAATACGTACGGAACGGGCATTTCTGTCCGCCCATACGGTTGCCTTTGCCTTCATCTTTGGAGCACCCGGCAGCATCGAATTCTCCGGACCCACGATGTCAATTTTGTAACTACCGTCACCGTAGTCCCTTACGGGTACAACAATCCCACCTGATGTGTCATCGGAAATGGAACTTGCATCGTCGGTGAAGAAGGTGAAGCTACCCTGGCTGCCCCTCATGTCAGGTGTTCCCAGACCTGACAGTATTCTTGCCCGCCCCGCTTCGGGAGGGAACTCGACGGGCAGCTTTACCAGGCTCACGGGAATCCTGTCGTCGGTTATGCTCTTCCAGAACGGTTCTCCCTTACGGAGGAGTTCTACCTTTGCTCCCGACAGGGGTAGGCTCCATTTGCCTATTCTCACAGTGCTCGAGGGGCCTACTACCCGTGAAGTGGAGAGAACGGGTGAGATCGAGCCGGGCATCCTGTGAATGAAATCGAATATCCCGTGTACTTCCGGTCCGAACCCCGTGATGAAATTCGACCATGCCACAGGGCTCTGGGGAGGATTGCTCGTTCCAAGTTCTCCGAAACTTCCCATTGCCGCAAGTCTCTTCATGCTGGGCATGTCCCCGGATGCCATGAAACCCCTGACCAGAGAAGGGTCCATGCCATCCATACCGAGAAGGATAACCCTCCTGGCACCACTGCCTGTCGGTCTGAAACAACCTGTCTGCAACGCGAATAGCGCTGCCGGGGAGAGGGCGGCAAGTCGCAGGAAATCACGACGGTTCATTGTCTTCACCTTCGTTTATATCTCTTCCCTCCATGTACCGTGGAGGCTTCAGACCGAGTTTCGTGAGAACGGTTGGCGCAATGTCCTCTATAGCTGGAATCACCCTGGAGTGTTTCCAGCTTGTAATGAGCACTCCCGGCACGAGTTCACTGTCATGGCAATGGTCACCGTTCCAGTGTTTCTCATTCGGGTAGAGAACATGCTCTCCTACGCCTCCGGTCACACAGCCCCATCCCGCACGGAACCCCCGTTCGGTTCCTATGATCAGATCGGGCCCCCGATCGAGATAGGGGCCGTTGTAGAGAGCATCACCGCGTTTCACGGATCGGATGACCCTTGTTCCGTCAGCGGTTTTCAGAAGCAGGAGCTTTTCGATGATCTCGTCCAGAAGTCTGTCGGCTTCGCCGCCGGGTTCGACGATACCCTTTGATTCCCGTCCGGACAGATTGAGCATCATACCTGCAAGACCCATCGACCATGCCCTTGATCTGGACCAGTCGACACCGTGGAAGCTGGTATCGACGGAGTCAACACCATCCTCCAGAACAAGATATCCATGCTCGACGAGCCAGCGATTGAAATCCACACAGGTGTGGAAAGAGGTGAAACCATGGTCGGACATGATGATGAGTCTGTCCCCTTTTCCCAGCTTCCGGTGCGTTTCACCGACGAGTTCGTCCATCCTCCTGTACATGCTGCGCATTGTAGTGCCCTTATCGAAGCCTTCCGACCAGAACATGTGCTGAATACGGTCAGAAGTATCGAAAACGCATACTACAAGACCTGATCCCGTTCGTTTCAGGGCATCGAAGAACATCTTTTTTCGCTCAATGAATATCGACCATGCCTGGTGCAGGAAGGTCCTGTCCGATATGGCCCCATTGCTGAGAGCCCAGGTGTCTTCAGCGAGTCCGAGCGTGGCGAATGGTCCGTACATTCCGGCAAGGTATCTGGAGTAGTGGACCGGGTGGGAGACGGGGACAGCCGGTGACGATGGATCTACATGGAGAGCGGTAACGTAGAGTATCGGATCGTCACCGCCTCTTGTAAGGCTGAACCTTGCGATACCGTGGATTCTGCTTCTGCCAGCCCGGAAACCAAGCCGTAACCAGGCAGTGAGTTCATTCTGGACGAGCGTTGTCTTCCTGTGCTCCGTTCCGAGTATCCATTTCGTGCCGGTGTGGCGGAGGGTGACCGTTGTCTCGAGCGGATTACCGGACAGTTCCGGTCCGGAGATATCTCCCCGCCATGAGCCCTCTCCGGTCTTCTCCAGTCTGCTCCACAGACCTCCCGGTGAGCAGTTCGTCTCCGAGCAGGAGAGGACGGTGTAACTTCCTTGTGTTCCACGCAGATCGGGTACACACATGCCGCTGAGAAGGTGTCCATCGAGACTTTCTGGTGGGTAAGTGATCGGCACCCTCAGTACAGTTGATCGAATTCCGTACTTCCGCAGGAGCACCCAGAAAGGTTTGCTCATTCGCAGCAGGCTCGTGAAGGTTTTTTTGCGTTTGATTCTAACAGGTCCCAGACCGAAGGAGTGTTCGAGTGAACCCGTTTTTACCGATGACAGTACGGCGAGATATCTATTCCTGTCAGGTGTGAGGAAATCGAAGATGCCATGCCTGCCTGGATTGACTCCGGTCTGGAACGATGACCAGGCAACTGGTGATATCCCGGGACTGGTTGTTCTCAGCCTGGAAAAACTGCCGGTTTCGGCAATCTTCTGCATCTCGGGGAGTTCTCCCTCGGCGAAGAGTTTCTCGACGATATCGGGAGAGAGTCCGTCGAGCCCGAGAACGATTACACGTCGTGCCGAGGGTTTTAGAGGGAGTCCTCTTCTTCGCAGGAATCTTATCACAATCGATATCGGCCATATCAGAAGGGACAGGAGAGATGCCAGCAGAGCATTGAGGAATACGAGAAATGAAGTGACAATTCCGAACCCGGCGCCGGGGCCGACGTAGGCATGTGCAGGGAAAGCGCTCGCAAAAAGAAGTACGAGCGTAATCGCTGCAAGGTTAAACGTCGGGGTTCCCCGTTTTTTCACGATTCCTCCTCAATTACGGAGAAAGCAATTATACTCACAGCTTACATGTTCCGGAAACACCAGGCCGGTAATACCGGCGTCTCCTGGAGGGAGAAGAAGTTGGGAAAACTCACTACGGCTCTCATTACCGGCTGTCTGCTTCTATCCGCTTGCGGCAGCGGCACCAGAGTAGAGATCGCAAACGACACTGGATTTGATTTCCTTGTGCTGAGCCTCGCCATCAACGGTGAGGAACTCAACTGGACGGATATATCTCACGATGACACGGTATCCGGTTCCCTTACGATACGGTACGAAGGGTCTGCTCCAGTTGCAAGTATCCACTGGAACAACGGAATAGAAAATTTCGAAGGAGAGATAGTCCTCATAGACAGCGCGTTCAAAGCCAGCAAGATCCTGATTATCATCTCGTCCGATGCGACGTCACTGACCTACTCGTTCTGACGTTACGTTCGTTCTCCGCTGTCCACTCCGCCAGGCGGAGGTTATAGTTGGCTCCGTTTTCATTGAAGAATGCTGGAGGTTTTCTTGACCGGTCCGATCCTCGGAATCGACATCGGTTCCGTCAGTACAAAGGTCGCAGTCGTCGAGGATGGCAGGATCGTACGCTCCTACTACAGACGACATCTCGGGAAACCGGCTGAATCACTAACCCTGATCCTGTCCGGTCTGGCCCCCTGGCGTGACATGCCGGTTGCCTTTTCCGGAAGTGGCTCGAGAAGCGCGGCCGTAATAGCAGGAGCCTCTCCGGTCAACGAAGTTGTGGCTCTGGCTGCTGCGATAACCTCCATTCATCCCGAATTCCGGTCGGTAATAGAGATGGGCGGCCAGGATTCCAAACTCCTCCTTTTTCGGGAGAATGAAACCGGCTCGGTCTTCGACGATTTCGCGATGAACTCCATATGTGCTGCCGGTACCGGCTCCTTTCTGGATCAGCAGGCCTCGAGACTGGGTCTCACGCCCGAGGAGATGGGCAAGCTGTCACTCGAGTGCGGGGAGCCGCCGAGAATAGCGGGAAGATGCAGTGTCTTCGCGAAATCCGATATGATCCATCTTCAACAGATAGGCACACCAATACCTGACATCGTAGCAGGTCTCTGTTTTGCCGTTGCCAGAAATTTCAAGAGTTCGATTGCCTCCGGGAAAGAGTTCAGACCGCCGGTCGCCTTTACGGGAGGTGTGGCCGCAAATCCTGGAATGGTAGTGGCTTTCAGGGAAGTTCTCGGTGAGAGTTTCGGTGAGATTACCGTTCCTCCACGCTTCAGGTGCCTTGTCGCTGCGGGGGCAGTTCTTGCGTCAGAGGATGCCGCACTCGGAAGGCTACCGGGGAATTTCCTCGAACTCCTCGGTGCCGCAGGGCACAACCTCGACACGACACAGCAGAACCCTCTTGCAGGTCATTGCAGCCTTGTCCCCGATAATTCGCTTGATCCGCTGAGGGAATCCAGCGCGCAATGTTATCTCGGAATAGACATCGGCTCCATAAGCACTAACGTCGTCGCAATCAACCCGGCCGGCGAAGTTATTGCCAGTGAGTATCTCATGACGGCCGGCAGACCGCTGGAGGCCGTGAAACTGGGTCTCCGGAACGTATCTGCCGTCCTCGACGCCGGCGTCAAGGTTCTCGGTGTGGGCACGACAGGTTCCGGCCGGTACATGATCGGTGATTTCGTTGGTGCGGACGTCGTGAGAAACGAGATAACTGCACAGGCCAGGGCTGCCGTGGAAATAGACCCCGAAGTCGACACGATCTTCGAGATAGGCGGTCAGGATTCCAAGTACATATCTCTCAGTAAAGGCAGAGTGATCGACTTCGAGATGAACAAGGTCTGCGCTGCGGGAACCGGGTCCTTTCTCGAAGAACAGGCGGAGAGGCTTGGAATGGACATCAGGGATTTCGGAGAAACCGCTCTCGAAGCCTCCTGTCCGGCCAGTCTTGGCGAGCGGTGCACGGTCTTCATGGAGAGTGATGTCATCGCGCATCAGTCCGTTGGAACGTCCGTAGACAACATGGTTGCGGGGCTGAGCTATTCAATTGTTCGTAATTACCTTCACAGGGTAGTGGGTGAGAAGAGGATAGGAGACCGGATCTTTTTCCAGGGAGGAACCGCCTTCAACATGGGGGTGGTTGCCGCCTTCAACTCCGTCCTGGGAGAGGGAAAAAGTGTAATCGTTCCCCCGCATCATGATGTCACGGGGGCAATTGGTGTCGCTCTCCTTGCCAGGGATGAAAAGCCTGGTGCAGCATCCCTCTTCAGAGGTTTCAGCCTCGGTGACGCAGAGTATTCCCAGGACTCGTTCATCTGTTCTGCCTGCAGTAATCAGTGCGAAATCCACAGAATTACGCTGGAGGGCGATCGTGAGCTCTTCTACGGGGGCAGATGCGAGAAGTACGAACAGGGCAGCAGAGGGCTCGAACGCGGGAAGAACTGGTTCAGGGAGCGCGAGAGTCTGCTTCTCGGCGATTATTCGGAGGAGGAGACCACACTGAAAACAGTGGGCATACCGAGGGCCCTCTGGTTCTGGGAGCTCTTTCCCTTTTTCAGGAGGTTCTTCGAGGAGATAGGGTTCTCCGTGGTTCTTTCCGGCAAGTCGAACAGCCTGACCGTTCACTCAGGTGTCGAGAACGTTGCTGCGGAAACCTGTTTCCCCGTCAAGATAGCTCACGGTCACGTAATAGACCTGATCCAGCGTTCGGTGGATTACATCTTCCTTCCATCCATTCTCAGAGCGATACCACAGGGGAATTTCAGCGAATCGTACAACTGCCCGTACATCGAGGCGTCTCCGTACGTTCTCGACGCAGGTCTTGGTCTTTCCGGCAACTGGGAAGTCTCAGTCCTCTCTCCGGTGATCGATTTCTCCCTGCCGGGGAAGGAGTGGAAGAAGAGCCTGGTGGAGCTTGCAGGTGAGCTGGGGATTGGCAGTGCAAGTGCTTCGAGAGCCTGTGACGAGGCTATGAAGGCTCAGAACCATTTCAGGGAGAGTCTTCTGGAGACGGGGCGGATCGCTCTTGAAAAAGCAGGGGACGATCAGGTATTCGTACTGGTTAGCAGACCCTACAACGGCTCCGATCCCTACGTGAACGTGGACCTCCCCGAAAAACTGGCAAAACTTGGAACTGACGTCATACCGGTCGAATTCCTGGACCTCCCCATGAACAGGATAAGTGATCTCTACCCCAACATGTACTGGCATTACGGTCAGAGGATACTCGCGTCAGCACTCACCATCAGAGAAGATCCGCGACTCAACGCCGTCTACCTGACCAATTTCGGCTGCGGTCCGGATTCGTTCATACATCATTTCTTCGATGATCTTATGGGGGATAAACCCTACCTTACCATCGAGATAGACGAGCATGCCGCGGATGCTGGTGTGATCACCAGGTGTGAGGCATTCATCGATTCGCTTGCCGGCAGAAAGGGCTACGGAACCTCTGTATTTCCTCGGAAGAAGCGAGATGATCCAAAGAACATAGAGGGTCGAACGATCTGGATACCTTACCTGGGAGACGCAAGCATCACTATCACGGGGGCGGCGCGAAAGTACGGCATCGATGCCAGGATGATACCTCCTACATCTTCGGAGACGGTTGCACTGGGAAGGCGTGTCACATCTGGCAAGGAGTGCTATCCCGCGATCATAACCTCGGGCAATATGCTCTCGATTCTCCAGAGGGAGGATCCGGACCGCACGGCCTTCTTCATGGGAACCGCGTCCGGACCCTGCAGATTCGGGCAGTACTGCTCATATCACAGGCTCCTCCTGGACAGGATGGGGTATGAGGATGTTCCCATCATCACCGCTTCATCCAGCGATGCCTATTCCACCGTCAGTGTTCTCTCGGGCAGGGATTTTCAGCTGGATCTCCTGAAGGGAATGGTAGCCACTGATATACTTTGTAGTGCCCTGTACCGCACGAGACCGTACGAGCTCGATCGGGGCAGAACGGAAGAGGTTTACCATAAGCAGATCGATGCGCTGCGGGATACGCTCGAATTCGGTGGTTCGGTCAGGAAGATGATGGAAAGCGCCGCAGCGGAGTTCGCAGCCATTCCCCTCCGGAATTGTCCTCCAAAGCCGCTCATCCTTGTTTTCGGGGAAATTTACGTGAGGAATGACCCCTTTGCCAACGCGGATACGTCCGGGAATATCGAGAAACTGGGGGGAGAGGTTCTCCACACCCCGGTTTTCGAGTGGTTCGAGTTCGTGAATTTCTCCTACAGAGAGCGTTCGAAGAGCAGAGGCAGGATAGCAGATACTCTGAAGGCTACTGCCAGAGGAGTTCTGATGAGCACCATCAGGAAACACATGGAGCATCCCTTCCGGAAGGTGATCGGGGACAGACCGACGCTGTCACCCGGTGAAATCCTCAGGGCCGCTCTGCCGTACATGAGAGAGAACGTCGGAGGAGAGTCCATTCTGTGCATCGGCGCTCCCCTCTCCCTGACGGAGAGGGAGAGGATCGACGGTGCGGTGAACATCCTGCCCTTTACCTGTCTTCCAGGAACGATTGTGACCGCGATTTCGAAGAGGTTACGACGCGAACATCCAGAGCTGCCCTGGCTGAATCTCGCATTCGACGGGCAGGAAGATACGAATAACGAGGCCAGGCTCGAGGCCTTCATGTACCAGGTGCACGAGTACCGGAACCGTGGTGCAGGCACCGGAGCAAGGAAAGGTTCCGTTGAACATGTGTGACATTGACATTCGTGATAACACTTCCGATGGGAGAACCAGCTCCCTCCTCGATTTCCTTGCAGGAAGCCCGACTGCTGCACATTCAGTCGAGCAGGTTCGGAACGTATTGAACAACAATGGCTACGAAGAACTGAAGGAGTGTAACGAGTGGGCTTTGAGGCCCGGTGACAGGTTCTACGTCGTCAGGTCCGGCACGTCCATCGTTGCCGGGACACTTGGAATGACAAGTCCCGGTGAGAATGGCTTCAGGATCGTGGGAGCCCACACCGATGCGCCCGGCTTCCGTGTCAAACCGGATCCCGAGAGAACAACCGACTACCTGACCACTCTCGGTGTCGAGGTCTACGGCGGGCCGATACTGTCAACCTGGTTTGACAGGGATCTGGGTATAGCCGGCAAACTGGTTCTCGGAAGTGAACGAAAATTCGAGACCAGGCTTTTCGATCTCAGAAGACCTGTTTGCCGAATGACCACACCGGCGGTTCATCTGAACAGAACCGTCAACAAGGACGGTTTCAAGGTAAACGAAGAAGAGAACCTCCCGCCGATTCTCACGGGGATCGAAGGTGGACTGGAACGCCTTCTCGAGGAAGCTGCCGCCAGCGCAGGAATCCCGCGGAAGGAAATCGCAGCCTGGTCCATGGAGCCATACGACATCCAGCCCCCGGCCCGGGGAGGTCTCGACAACGAGTTCATCTTCGCGGGGAGAATCGACAACGCAGCCATGTGTCATGCGGCCCTCGAAGCCCTGCTTGCATCCGGGAACACCGATACTAGCAGGATAATAGCATTGTTCGACAACGAAGAAGTGGGCTCGATGACGGTCAACGGTGCAGGATCCGGCTTCATTGGTTCCATCCTGGAGCGGCTCTGCGAATCCAGACAACAGATGTTCAGAGCACTGGCGAGAAGCGTCTCCGTCTCGGCGGACGGAGCACACGCAGTTCACCCCAACTACGCGGACAAGCATGACAGGAAGAACCGGCCTCGCTTGAACGGAGGGCCGGTGATAAAGGTAAACGCCAGGGAGAGGTATACCACTACACCGCTCACCTCCGCCTATTTCCAGCACTGTGCGAAGCTTGCTGACGTCAAGGTTCAAACGTACGTCAATCGCAGTGACATGCCATGCGGCAGTACGATTGGCCCGATCACTGCAACCCGTACGGGGATACCAACCGTTGATGTCGGCAACCCTATGCTCTCGATGCATTCCGTGCGGGAAATGGCGGGCGTGAAAGACCATTCTTACATGATAAGAGCGCTCGAGGTGCATCTGAACGGAGCCGTTGACATCGATTGCAGCTGACGTTCCCGTGAGTTGCTGCAACCGTTAAAGGGGAAGTAATTGCCTGGTGTACGAGAATTCGAGTACACACCGATTCTGGGATGGTCGGCGAGTAGATACGATAAGTTTCTTACATGCCTGCGGCAGTATTATTACCATTACTACGGCAAGTTCGATCCCGAGTTCCCCGCCGGGAAGATAAAGCACCTCAAGAACCTGACATCGATACCGATGGAAACGGGCAGTATCGTCCATGGCATCATTGCGGTGATCCTGAACCGGCTCTTGAAGACGAACAGTGAGATCGACAGGGGCCGTTTCGAAAAATTCATTGAACGGCAAGTTGTCCATGATCTCAGCAGAAGAGCATTCCTCGAGGTCCACTACTCCGAGATGGATGAGGTGCTCACTTCGGACCTGTTGCCTGCGGTCAGGGAATGCCTGTGGAATTTCCTGGACAGTCCGCGGCTGGAATGGGTCAGGGAGAAGGCGCTGAAGAGCGGAGACTGGCTGATCGAGCCTCCCGGATACGGTGAAGCCCGGATGAGAGGTCTGAAGGTCTACTGTAAGGTGGATTTCCTGTTCGCTGTCGATGAACGGGTGGTTATCCTCGACTGGAAGACCGGGAAACAGGACGTCGAGAAGCATGGGAAGCAGCTTCTCGGCTACAGCGCCTGGGCAATGTACCATTTGGGCGTTTCCGCAGCCGGTATCGACCCCGTAACAGGTTACTTGCGCCCGGAGTACAGAGAAGTATGCCTTTCTCCGACGGAAGTGGATCTCAACAACTTCATGACGCGAATGGGGGAGGAGACGGAGGAGATGTATTCATTCTGCAGGGATGTGCCTCAGAATCTCCCGCTCGACAGGGAGGAGTTTCCCATGACCGGCGGTACGGGCCTGTGCAGGTACTGCAGTTTCAGGGAACTGTGCGGAAGGATATAGATCTTCCCTTCTGTTCGATTCATTCATGACGAAGACCGCATTCCGTGTTAACGTATACGAACAGGGAGGAAATATCATGATCAGAAACGCAGCAGTGTCCACGGCCATTATCCTCATCCTGAGTGTAGCGTCATGTGATGATGGAACGAATCCTCAGGGTCAGGGACCCTCCTCGGGAGCTTACTTCGTTGCTACAGACGGAGATGACGACAATCCTGGAACCTTTGATGAACCCTGGCAGACCATCTCGAAAGCCGCTTCAACCGTTGTAGCGGGTGATTCCGTTTTCGTCAGGGGTGGAACCTACAGCGAACAGGTTACACTCACAGCATCCGGTACTTCGGGCAGCTACATCACTTTTGCCGCCTGGCAGTCAGAGGTTCCGGTGATCGACGGGACATCGATTCCCATCACGGGGGACGGCGGCGGTCTTTTCCAGATCACGGACGCATCATGGATCCGGATAGCGGGGTTCACCGTGCAGAATGCCGGTCCCTCGATGAACGCCGTGGGCATCCTGGTCGACGGCGGTACCAACGTGATCGTCACGGGATGCACTACGTACAACACCGTTTCCTCCGGAATCGCCGCATGGACTTGCTCCGATATTCTGTTCAGCGGCAACCAGGTCGAACTCGCCTGTAACGATGGCGAGCAGGAGTGTATTACCGTTGCCGGGACATCCGATTTCACGGTCAGCGGTAACGTCGTCCTGAACGGCGGCCCGGGATCGAATGGCGGTGAGGGGATCGATATCAAGGATGGTTCCTCCTACGGGCTCGTCTTCGGCAACGTCGTATACGACATCAACCGACTGGGGATCTACGTAGATTCCTGGGACAAGGAAACACATCATATAGAGGTTTACGGCAACCGGGTTTACAGCACGACATCGGATGGTTTCGTTCTCGCGGCCGAGAACGGCGGGCTGCTGCACGACATCAGTGTGTACAACAACATTGTCTACGATAATCTCGGTTCAGGTGTTGTCGTTGCCGGATGGGGGGAGCCGGGAGCTGCACACCCGATGCAGAACCTGCTGATAATCAACAACACCATCTACGCAAACGGCACAACCGCCTGGGGCTGCGGTGTATCCATCGAGAACTCCGAAGCAGACGATGTCATCGTGAGGAACAACATCTGCAGCTCTAACACGACCGATCAGATCAGCGCCGAGGCGTACGGTTCCGGTCTTATCGTGGACTACAACCTGATAGATGGTCCCACAACCGTATACGGCGCGAGTTATCAGGAGGGTGATCCGCTGTTCGTCGATGTAACGTGCGGTAACTTTCACCTGACTGCCGGGTCGCCTGCAATCGACAACGCTTCGTCTGATCAGGCACCAGCTGATGACTTCGATGGAGTGAGCCGTCCTCAGGGTTCAGGAGTGGACATTGGCGCCTTCGAGTACTCTCCCTGA
>CBDUZS010000008.1:0-56784 GCA_965371785.1 uncultured bacterium | reverse complement strand
CATTATCGGTCAGAGGATAACGCAGATACGCCTCTGCTCTGGATCTCTCCGTGCTTGTAAAACGGTCCACGTCCGTGCCTGGGTAAATGAGCGAGACCTGCGATTCCGGAATGCGGTAATCTTCTAGAAGGTACTGCATGGTGAATTTCGTTATGGAGATCACATGGACTTTGATCGAGTCATCCGGCATGTAGAACTCGCGGAGATACTCGGGCACGATCGTTCCGGTTTTGGGGATCAGCACCGTATCCAGTCCTGCATTCTCGATGCATTCTGCGCCAAAGACGGAGCAGTGGAAATCTTCCCGTGGCGGATGGACCGTGCAGACCGCAACGTCCATGGCCTTCAGGCCGCTGGTCCAGGATTCCCTGTATGCCGCCGGATTCGCTGGGATGTCATCCCAGTCATACCCGAACACGGTGGCCCCAGCCTTTTCACAGCGAGTGGCCACGTAGCTGTTCGTCGGCGCAATTACAGCAACATCTTCTCTCCTGGCAATAAAATCCTCTGTGGCTTCCGCAACCCAGATCTGGGTTCCGCCGCGAAGATGAGTGTCTTCAATGAAACCAATGCGCATGTCCAATACTCCCTCGTCAGCAGTACGACTGTCTTAGTGTCTCCAGAACGGGGCCGAATACTGATGCCAGTCTTTCGGCACTGTACCGCTTTCTGACAGCGTTTTTATTGTGCTCGATCAGTCCCGTCTCCGTTTCCCTGTGAAGCAACAACGCAGTCACCCTGTCCAGCATGTCTTCAGGAAAGTTCCCTTCAGGGAAGAGGATATAGTGGATCTGTTCTTCCTCTGAGAGATCCTCGCCCACGACCTCCTTGAACACGTCTTCCGGATAGTACCGGCTGCACACAATCGGGATGCCACAGGCGCTCGATTCGATTATCGGCAGGCCCCGCCCTTCGGTCTTGCTGGGAAAGAGGATAATCGAAGCCAGCCTGTAGATGTCCTCGATATGCAGCCTGTTCAGTCCCTTCTCTTCGAAACACGGATGCTTTTCAGTGCCCACGGAGAATGCGATAAAGATCCTTTCGGCAAGCGCATCCGGCAGGTTGCGGCAAAGGTCTGCGTAGGCGTTGAGCACGGTTCGGAGGTCTTCCTCATGCTCAATCGGGACGGGCCCAGTGACATGAAGCACAATCTGAATGCCGGGGTCATTCTCGAATTCCTGCCTGAACGGAGGGTGCGTCATCAGCGCGCCGATCAGATGCACATCCTTCTCGATCCGTTTCCTCGCGATCACGCGCGTCGGTTGCAGGCAGTAAACCGTCCGACCTCTGAGGGGATCCAGCTCCAGTCCTTCCCGGCACGCACAGACGATCGGCTTCTGATCTCCCATCCAGCTTTTCAGGCTCGAGATATGGTCCTGTATGGCGACGGGTTTGATCACCGGCTTGCCGTCAGAAAGGATGTGTGCCATTCTCAGCCGGGCATACGCCACATCGTCATCGTAGTATGCTTTGAAGAACTCATCACTGATGGACGTCGAGAGTTCAGCGCACTGCTCCTTGGCGAAACCAAAGGTGTTCACGAGCGTCTCACTTTGCCGGGTATTGATGTTTACCTGAACCCAGTGCTTCCCGTTCCACGGATAGAGAGCCTTGAATAGTCCGAAGAAGCTCGTGTTGTCCACATTCTTGAAGAAATGATCCCTGATCCCGGGTTCGTCCGCCGGGTCACGGTCCCGGGCAGGCTTACCGCCTTCCCAATAGAAGTCATGGTTCGAATTGATGACCGGGATACCCATAGCCTCGGTCACAATGGCCACGGCAAGGGCAATGGCCATATTGCCGGGATTGCACGAGATGTTCACCGGTATCAGGAGCGAGATCTCGTTATCGGCAAGATAGGTGCTGAGTTTCTCCGAGAACCTGCATGCCTGCTCCCAGATCTCCACAGCCATGTCGTCGGACACAGCACTGTTCTCTGGCATCTCTTCATAATAGAGCCTGGAGAACCACTTACCGTCATCCCATTTTGACCAGCCGTTCATGCCCTCAATCGCAAACCGGTGCCAGTCCGGATGAAGCACGGCATCGGCTTTATCGAGGAAATCGCCACCAATGAAATGGAGAGGCAGATCTGTTGTGGAGTCGCCTGCCAGGAGACGTGCCAGACAATCAGCATATTTCCCGATCTCGATGGAGACGCCGTCGATTCCGAAATCATACGTGATGAAGGCAACGCCCTTCTTCAGTGAGTCATAGAACGCGTCTAGGCTGGAAACCTTCACGGTATATGTGTTGTTTTTCACAGACTCCACCACAACCGAGATATCGTTCCAGTTCCGGATCGTTACCTTTGAAATGATTTTTCTCAGATTCGAAACAAGCGTCTTCTTCTCCTCAGGCATAAGCCGCGCTTTCCTCCCCATTACTCCGTGAGTGACGCTCTAGTGTTTCTTCTTCTGCGTATTCTCTTTGAGCGAAAGCCTGGGCTTGTTGCTGTGTGTTCAGTTCCTCTGTCTCTGTTCTTGACCATCGTTCTTCTTCCGTAACTGTCATGGGATATCAGGGTCAAATGTACTCGATGGTCGCCGCCAAATCCAGCGCCATATGCCACTGAGCCTTCTGTGCTGAGAGAGAGGAGACGGTCATAAGGTATGTATTGTGGGACTAATTACGGTTTACATACAGCTTAGCGTGAGTAACTGTTTCCAGAATCGAGTTCCAGGTTTTGTACATCAGGGGTAGTACTGTCCAGAAGCCCTGCACGCGTGATGACCTGCTGCGACGGGTGCGGGAGGTGTTAGACAGCAGCGAAGAAGAAAGTGAGTGAAGCCTGTTCCCCGGATCTCCGCAATGAGATGCGCTGACATGTGCGAGACTGGCATTGGCATGACCGGCATTTACTCAGGACTTTGACAGAGCAGAGCGATCCTGTCCGTCGACTCCCAGAGACTTGATCATGTATCTGTATAGGTCTGGTTGCCAATTAATTACAACGCCACTTGCGCCCATCCTGGATACCCAGCTATTGATGAAGATCTTCTCGTCCTCTATTTCGGAGTCGGTTTTCTCCACTCTGGGTATGTCCTGGTGAATCTGGAACAGCTCATTTCCAGCGGCATCAAATGCAAAGACTTCGTACATCTCACTGGACAACGGTGAGTAGAAGAAGCGTCCCCGGCTATCGCCTGTGTGAATGAATGCGAAGAGCATCGCGGACACCATTCCTGTGAAATCGGCAGGAGTGGTCATGACCCGGTCTTCAAGATAGACTACATCCGGTTCAGTCGAGTTACTGAACCTGCCAAGCTGTCTGATTATCTCGAAGCCTGTATCGCCTGCTTCGAATCCAAGTCTCATACCGCTATAGCTGCTTCCGTCCAGTCCGGATGGATCCATGGGAGGTCCATTCGTCCAGTCAGTGATGTTCTCGAGAAAGTTATAGCTGCTGTCGTATGAGACGAATGAGTTCTACATGGGATCGTTGACGAAGATCCTGCCGTCCGAAAGGCACGCCATAGAGAGAGGCATTCGGAACTCTCCCGGACTGTCGCCGCTCCGGCCTATCTAGGTGACGTGATTGCCGTCGTTATCGTAGACTCTGACTGCGCAGCCGATCTGGTCCAGGACAAGGATCTCACCTGCTGGTCCGTGACATACAGCGACAATCGATCCGAAGACGTACAGGCTGTCGCCCATCTCGATACCGATGCTGTCAGCAATCGAAAGCTCGATCCGCTCGGGGAAAGGCTCCTCTGCCGCCTGGGAGTAGTCGCTCCTCTGTAGTTCTGTGGTGTGGCGTTTTTTCAGTCGTTCCCTGTCAGGTGGACATCCATCTGCGGGTATGGAATCGAAATATTCCGCCTGTCCAGCTCCTCTTTCACCTGCTCGGTGAGGTCGAAGTATACGTCCCAGTAGTCAGGTGTATTGACCCATACTCTCATGGCAAAGTTCACCGAGCTGTCCGCCAGCTCACTGACCCGTGCGAAGGGTGCCGGATCGTCAAGCACCTTCCCGTGGGCTGAAGCAACTGACAGGAGAGCTTCCCTGACCTGTGGGATGGAGGCGTCGTAGCTCACGCCGACTGAAATGTCCACCCTGCGAGTCTCCTCCCTGGAGTAGTTGGTAACCACTGAGCTTGCCAGGGGGCCGTTTGGGATGATGATGGTCTTGTTGTCCACAGTGGTGAGAATGGTGTTCAGTATCTGGATCTCCTTGACAACGCCTTCCCTGCCGCCTTCTTCTATGTAATCGCCCACCTTGAACGGCCTGAAGATGATGATGAGGATTCCGCCTGCGAAATTCGAAAGGCTTCCCTGCAGGGCAAAGCCGATGGCAAGAGTGAGAGCACCAAGAATCGCAACGAAGGATGCAGCCTGCACGCCGACCATGCCCAGAACCACTACCACCAGCACCACCTTAAGTGCTATTGTGATTAATGATTCAAGGAACCTGCTCAGTGTCTCTTCCGTGGAGGATTTCGTGAAGGTTTTCTTCAACGATTTCCTTATGAGGGCTATCGCGACGAAACCGGCTGCAAGTGTGATTACCGCACCGAGAACCTTTGGCCCGTAAGCAACCACAAATTCTGTTATTCTGTCCACGAAGCTCATCTCTTCTCCCTTCCTGTGTGTTCATGGATAATACCCTCCACTCAGAGGGTCAGCCAGTATTTCTTCGTTGGGATTTCTAAATTGGAACCTTTATACCAATTCAGTATTATATACCATGTGAGTAGGAAATACACGAAGGAGGAATGCGATGTCTAATGGAATGAAGGCGCTGGGAATAGTGGCAGTGGTGCTGGTGTTTGGTGCCGTGTTCAGCGGAGTATACGGTTCGGGCTGGATGGGATTCGGTCATCATGGCATGGGTGGCCGCGGCAGCGGTGAGTACTGCGATGATGCAGATATGGATTGTGACCGGGAGGGTTCATCTCACATGATGCTCTACAGGAACCTGGACATCAGTGATGAGGACATGGCCAGGATAGAGATGATCATTTCAGACGCGGAAGAGCAGATCTCGGAGATCCTTTCGCAATACGGCATCGAGGACCTGCGCGGTGGCCGTTCATCTGGCGGCAGCTGCCACTGACCTGATCAGCTGAAGACCGGGACGGGGTTTCCCGTCCCGGCTGCGGGGTTATCTTTACGGGGGGGTTAGCATGAAAGATGAATCAGACGCAGCCCATACCGAGAATTTGAACATCGACCCGATCTGCGGTATGACAGTTTCCTCAGATTCCCACAGAAACATCGAGTACGAGGGCAAGATTTACTACTTCTGCAGTGATCACTGCCTGAGTAAGTTCGAGGATGATCCGGGTGCATTCCTTGCCGCATCGCCTTCGAGCCATGAACATGCCGACCATGATATGCACACCGGCATTTCCGGCAAGTACACCTGCCCCATGCATCCCGAAATCCTCCAGGATCACCCGGGAGACTGCCCGAAGTGCGGTATGGCCCTGGAAAGGCATACCGCCTCCCCACCGGGTGAAGAGGACGACACCGAGTACAGGAGCATGCTGAAGCGATTCCGTTTCGCCCTGGTCTTCGTCGTTCCGTTACTGATCCTGTCGATGGGAGACATGCTTCCGGGAAGGCCGATTTCACAGATCTTCTCCGTACGGAACCGTGTTCTGCTCGAGCTCCTGTTCGCGACCCCTATCTGTATCTGGTCCGCGTGGCCATTCTACGTTCGCGCCGTAGCCTCTGTCCGGAATCGATCCCTGAACATGTTCACTCTCATCGGGCTGGGTGTTACCGTTGCATACGTCTACAGCCTTCTGGCCGCGCTTTTTCCGGGCATCTTTCCCGCAGAGTTCAGGGGTGGATCGGGAGAGGTGGCAGTCTACTTCGAAGCCGCCGGGGTCATTGTTACGCTCATCCTATTCGGCCAGGTTCTCGAACTTCGGGCACGAGCCAGCGCGGGAGCCGCAATAGGAAAGCTGCTCGGGCTGGCGCCGGATACCGCAAGGAAAGTCAGTGATGATGGAACTGAAGTCGATATCCCTCTCGGGGATGTAATGGTCGGGGATCTACTGAGGGTGAGACCCGGGGAAAAGGTGCCCGTCGACGGCAGTGTTTTTTCGGGCAGCAGCTTCGTAGACGAATCGATGGTTACGGGTGAGCCTGCCCCGGTGAAGAAGGAGAAGGGCGACGCGATTGTGGGAGGAACCCTGAACGGTTCCGGCTCACTGGTGATGCGCACCGAGAAAGTTGGTGCCGATACGCTGCTGTCACGCATCGTCGAGATGGTTGCGGAAGCACAAAGGAGCAGGGCTCCAATTCAGAGGCTTGCCGATGTCGTTGCGGGGTATTTTGTACCAATTGTTATCACTATCAGCATTATCACCTTCATTATCTGGGCTGTGATAGGTCCGGAGCCCCGGCTTGCCCATGCGATAATAAACGCTGTGGCAGTTCTCATAATCGCCTGTCCATGTGCACTCGGCCTTGCGACCCCCATGGCAATCAAGGTTGCATCGGGGAAGGGCGCCGAAGCCGGCGTGCTGTTCCGGAATGCCGAAGCGATAGAAACACTGAGGCAGGTGAAGACCCTTGTGGTAGACAAGACGGGCACGCTTACGGAGGGAAAGCCTAAGCTGATGGTCGTCCATCCTCTGAAGGGCTTCAACGAGAGCGAGCTGCTGTCTCTTGCCGCGGGTGTCGAAAGAGGAAGTGAACATCCCCTTGGAGCAGCCGTTATCGCCGGCGCCGAGGAAAGGGGAATGACTCTTTCCGAGGTTACCGGGTTCGAATCCATTACCGGGAAGGGAGTCAGAGGACAGGTCGAAAGCCGCGATATCCTCATTGGCAATGCTCTGCTGCTCGAATCCTTCGATATCGATCACTCTTCCCTTGATAAGGAAGCAGAAGAACTGGGTCATGACGGCTTCACGGTGATGATGGCAGCAGTGGATGGCATCGCTGCGGGTTTGCTCGCAGTTGCCGACCCCATAAAAGAGAGTACACCGGAAGCCATCGAACTCCTCCATGACTACGGAATCAGGATTGTCATGCTCACCGGTGACAACCGGATCACTGCCGAAGCGGTAGCAGAAAGGCTTAACATAGACGAGGTAATCGCGAACGTGCTTCCAGACGGAAAGGCAGAGGTCATAAGAAGCCTGCAGGATGAAGACCATCCGGTTGCCATGGCTGGAGACGGCATCAACGATGCGCCTGCGCTGGCCCTTGCCCGGGTAGGGATAGCGATGGGCACCGGGACAGATATCGCCATGGAGAGCGCTGATGTAACGCTTGTGAAAGGCGATCTTCGAGGGATTGCCAGGGCGATCAAACTGAGCAGGCTCACGATGCGGAACATCAAGCAGAATCTCTTCTTCGCATTCGGCTACAATACAATTGGCGTTCCGATCGCTGCTGGAATTCTCTTTCCTTTCTTCGGAATACTGCTCAGCCCCATTCTTGCTGCCGCAGCGATGAGCTTTAGTTCGGTATCCGTTATCAGCAATTCACTCAGGTTGAGGTTTGCGAAGTTGTAGGTATACAGGGTACGACATTTTCTGTGACCGTTCAGGCGGGGAAAGGAAACCTGATGAAATACTACTTCAGCACCATTGTTGATCTTCCTTTTGACAAAGCCGTCGAGAGAGTGACGGAAGATCTGAGGGGCGAAGGATTCGGTATTCTTACGGACATTGACGTGAAGGAGACCCTGAAGAAGAAGCTGGATGTCGACTTCCCCAGATACAGGATACTTGGAGCATGCAATCCTCCATTCGCTCACCAGGCTCTGTTAAAGGAGAACAAGATAGGAACTATGCTGCCCTGCAATGTCATAGTGCAGGAACTGCCATCGGGACAGGTAGAGATCGCCGCAGTCGATCCCGTTGCATCGATGCAGGCTGTTGACAATCCCGATCTCGCGGAAATTGCTTGCCAGATCAGAGAAAAGCTCAGAAAAGTTGTTGAGGGGCTGGCCTGACCCGGTCCATCCATCGGACTACGTCTGAGCCAGTTCCCTGCCTGCTGCAAGAGCCCTGTCAATCAGATCGGTGTTTCCAATAACCTGGGCACGTTCATGCAGCTCGGTGGAGACGAGTGTGTCCTTGACGATTATCCCAACGTGCTTCCAGGCATCAGCCATTGCCGTTATCTGGCCCTTGAAAGTGTCAGGGTCCGGGGCGCCCTGAGTAACGACCAGAACAGCCTTCCGACCCTCATCGCCGAGCCTGCTGGTAAAATCAGGTTTCATAAGAACGAAGAGCCTGTCGGTAAGCGCTTTCAGCTGGGAGGTCATGTAGTAGAAGTAGATGGGAGTTCCGATAACGAGTGCATCCGATTCGACAATCTTTTTGGTGAGCATTGTCATGTCATCATGCTGGGAGCATACACCGGTCTCTCTGCACTCCATACATGCAAGGCAACCAGCGATTTCCAAACCTCCAAGGTGAAACACCTCGGTTGAAGCGCCAGCCTCTTCACACCCGTTCAGCACCTGTCTGACGATTGCGTCAGTGGTCTGATCGAACCTGGGACTGCCGACGATTCCGATCACTTTCATATCAGTTCCTTCCCGATAGTCAGAATTCCCAGTCCGTTCTCGGTACGGGCAGTCTGAGCAGATCGTCGAGTTCTTCCAGCAGGACTTCAGGACCTGCGAGATCATCGGTTACGGCAAGACCTGATGCAGGCCGGACCCCGAACCACATTCTGGTAAAAGCCCCGACAGATGCCTCCATCAGGGGAAGAGATTTGCTCATTCCTCTCGAAGCTCTCGATTCGGCGCCAAGTACTATTGTATAGTCTCCGGAGATGCCTTTCCAGGGGGCGTCGTCTTCCAGATACTTCCCGATGGGATCGCTCAGCCTGAGATTGAACCTGACTTCTCCTCTGCCGAGGTGTGTCTTGCGAATGCATTTCTCGATATCGCAGATGCGGATCTGCCAGTAGGCGCTGTTGTGAACTTTGCCTGCAAATCTGGTTCCCTTTGTAATCCTTCTCTGTTTGAAAGGCTGTCTGATAAGATCCTGCATCTGTATTGCAGGCGGTTCGTTGATACGAATCAGGTGTACCTGATCACCAAGACCCCTGATAAGTGCAAGCAGCTCGAGGAACTGGCAGTAGTCACGGTAGCACATCCAGGGCACGAAATAGGGGCCATGCTCTCCCCCTTCGTGGCCGCACCAGAAATGGTGTGTCAGTTCTCCTGACTCATCGAAGTAACCGAGCCCAAAGCCATTCTTACACCAGGCCATCTCGGCCTTTGTCAGATCAGCTCTCTGAAGGCAGGCTCTTCCGTGGGACGGTTTACGTGTCAGCCTGGAGTGATGCACCGCTTCCCAATCATCGGTGGTAAGCCGCTTCGGAACCGGGGGGTTTATGTCAACGAGCAGATCAGCAGGATCGAAATCGAACCATGGATCGTACGTTCCCGCACCGTAGCCCAGCCTGTTGTAGTAACCCTGTTCGAACATGCCGAGAGCGGACAGTTCGGCGCCTTCGGCAGCATCGACAGCTACGAGCTCCGAAGTAAGCCTTCTCGCCAATCCGCGTTTCCTGCCGACGTAGCTTGTTGTCACGGCGCAAACCGCGGACATCGTGATATCCTCGTCGAGATACCTCATCGTCCCGGGTGACGATAGAACAAGCGCTTCAGGAATACCCTCTACATCTCCCACGAGAGCCCGGCACCCTCCGATGAAGGTGTCCATGATCTCTTCCTTGTCTTTCTCGAGCCATCCGCAATCGCGCCAGATTCGGTGACACTGCTCCCTGTCCTTTTCTGGATCGTATTCCCTGTTGATCATGTCGGCTCCAGACCGGTGATGTGTTTCATGAATATGACTCCCGATCAGGATTTGTCCATGGTAAAGGGCGGCCGGCGTGCCGCAAGGTGACAACACGCCGGCCCAGGAGGGGTAACAGGATCGCTATTAGATGCGACCCGCCCAGGGATCAGGTCTGTTTTGGCCCAATGCCCTGCTTTACCGGAAGAATCGGTAAAGACCTTCACCGGGAATTCCCGGCTTCGGCACTGGGTAATAGCACCTCGACGAAAATTTTGTTCCCGGGCTGCCCGTATTCCTCCCGGTCAAACCGTCTTGCCTATGTGGCGGTTCGTCATGATGACGACCAGTGTCGTCCCGGAAACAACTGCAAATGCGGTTGCCAGGGCAGCGCCGACCCCCCCCATAGCGGGTATGAGAAGAATGTTCAGGACGACGTTGGTCAACGCAGACAGCAGAACGCTGTAAAGCGAGTACTGAGGTCTCCCCATTCCCGATGCGGCAGAAGAGAAGAGGCTCCCCATGGGCCGAACGAGCGACAGAGCTCCGAGAATAACCAGTATCGGCCAGTTATCCGTGTACTTACCCTCGAAGATCAGATCCAGTATCCGCTTCGGGAACAGGACGAGTGCGGCAGCAACGGGGAGGAGGATGATCTCTACCAGCGCAAGAGAGCTCAACAGTCTCTTTCTGACAAGTTTTCTCTGGTCCTGGTTCCACATCCGGGACACCATGGGAAGGAGGATCATGTTCGCCGCAGCGCTGACGGTAATTGCGAGAGCGGTAATGGACCTGCATGCACCATAGGAAGCGACGTCTTTCGCCGGTGCGAGTTTTCCGAGCATGAGAATGTCTGTTCTCGAGTAGATGAAACCTGCAAGCGCGGTTCCCAGTGAGAAGACTGCAAACTTCATCACCTGGGCAAAACGACCTTTCCCGAGACCTGCCCGAGGTGCGAACAGACCCCTCGCCATCCACAGGTTGAGAAGGAAGGCACACGAGTTGGCAACGATCAGGGCTGTGAATATCTGATGGGCACTCTTCAGTGAACCCGTCAGGAGGAGCACTACTATTATGCCGCCCCTCACTGCCAGGGACAGCAGGTCGGCCAGCATGACTTCCCTGGTCCTGTGCTTTGTCAGGAGAAGCGTTCTCGGAAGAAGACATACCGTTCCCGATATCACCACCCATGCCAGGAGTTCCGGTATTCCGGTGAGATCCAGCGAGCCGTAAAAAGAACGTACGAAGCCGCTTCCAAGGGTCAGCAGCAGCGCTGCAGCCACAGCAAAGCAGAGGGCCAGAACCATCCCGGCATTTGCCAGCTGCTGCTCCCGCTTACCCTCACCCTCGGCGGCAAGCTTCAGCAGGGCCTGGTAGATGAACCCTCCCCCGAGGAGTGCTCCGAACATCTCCAGGCTTCTGGCAACAGCGTAAACTGCGTATGCGTCTTCCGGAAGCGACCTAATTATGAAAATCGAGATGATTCCCCAGACCGCAAGTGAGCCGCGGCTGACCAGGGCAGGAAAACCAATACGGAGGATTTTACCTCTGAGTCTGAAGGTTTCTTTCAGCATGAATCTCTATTGCTCAGGAGCCTTTTGTCCTGGTACTCCTGCTCCGTCGTCCAAGGGAGAGTTGAAGACTGGTTCTCCGGATCACTTCCCTCCAGAAGGAACCGGTTGAATCGTCCGACATCAATCGGCGGACGTAGGTCAGTACCATGAGCCACAGTATGGCAGCCATGAATGCGAGGAATGTGAAAACGATGACCGTTCTACCCCGCTTGGGAAAGACTCTCAGGAACTCGGGGGAAGGAGGTACGATGATCTCAAGGGTCGGACTCTCACGGACTTCCTCGAGCTTCAGGGTTTCCAGTTCCTGTCTGAGCAGGAGGTAAAGGGTTCTCTGGGTTTCGAGCTCCATGTAGAGGTTCTCGTACTCCCTGAGGTAGGCCGGGAACAACGCCATTCCGGGGAACACGCTGAGGGAGTCTCCGGTAGTGAGCCTTTCCTCGAGAAGAGATCTGAAGTATTCCGCTTTCTGAAGAGCCTGTCTGTATGCGGGATTGAGTGTGGTGACATTCCCTGCGAAACCTGCAAGCTCTGCCTCGACAAGGGCAAGTTCGGTTTCAATCGTAGTAAAAACCTCTATGGCTGCGGCTCCCTGCTGTTCAGGGAAGCTCAGACCGGTTACCGATCTGAATGCCTCCATACGGATCTGGGCGGCTCCGAGTGAATCAAGGGCAGCAGCAAGTGATTTTTCAGCCTCGATCCTGCTTCGACGGGCACGGCTGGTTACCAGAGACGAAAGTTCCTCGTTGGCGAATCGGATGATATCCATGACCATCGAGGCAGCTTCCTCCCTCGTTCTACCCTGAGCGGAGATTACGAAGAAGCCTTCGGGAGACAGGAAGACGGAGACCCTCTGCTTCAGTTTCTCTCTCGCCCTTTCCATGCTGATGGCTCTGAACCTGGTGATGAGGTCGTATCTGAGAATCAGTCTTTCCATCACTTTTCTCGAGGAGAGGACCTGCTGAACAACGGTGACATCCGCCCCTCCAGGGGTTCCCTGTATCCTGGCGAACTGGTTCGCTATGTCTCCAAGCCCTTCGGGGAGCCCGGCTGCACCGATACCGGAGAGCCCGGAGAATGATGCGCTCTGGACTCCCGGGACCATTGCTACTGCAGTGGCTTCCCATCTTTGAGTCCTGGTGAACATCCATACGGCCGATACAACGGCGATAACGAAGCAGAAGGCGATTATCTTGCGCAGGTTGGCAACCACTCCGAGAAGGGTCTCCCCGAGGAAACTGCCTGACATCGTTCGTTCAATGTTGTTGTTCATCTAATCCGTCAGTCCATCTATCATGATGACTATCGTGACCGCTGTACTCAGCAGCCTTAACCATTCGGCATTGAGCGTAACCCAGGACCAGGGCACTTCGACCACATCCCCGGGGAGCAGAATCATGTTCAGAGCCTCTGAGCCGCGAGCGATCTCCTCGCCGTTTCTGTATATCCTGGTTCCGCCCTGGTGGGCGTTGTACCTGAATCCCCCTGACCGGTCAATGTACTCCCTTGTAGTAGTTCCCGGGCTGAAGGCTACACGATCGTGCATATTGGTCGCACCACCCACGGTTATCGAATCGGAGAACATCACGAGAGACAGCGTATCTCCGGCTTCCACTTCCATGTCGAGCAGGCCTGAACCACTGAGCCAGATGGGATACTCTTCCCCGCCGCGCAGGAGCATGCTTCTCTCGAGATCTACGTTACCGCTGAGCCCGCCCGTAGAAGCAAGCAGTTCCTCCAGGTCAGAGCCCTGGTCGATGTCCCATGTCTCGATGCTGGGTATCGGACTCTCATACATTCGTACCAGAGAGCCGGACCGCAGGATGTATACCGGGTTCATACAGAGGTCGAATACGACCGTGACGTTGTTCTCGACAAATGGATTCGCAACGGGGCGATGAGTGACCGGGTCGAGACGGAGATCTACTGATATCGTGTCTCCATCCTCGGTGAACATGTTTCCCCTGCGGGAACTGTAAGAGGACAGGCCTCCGGCCATCTCAACAAGATCGGAAACACGGTTCAATGCAGAAAGAGTATACGTGCCGGGTGTCTCGAGCATGCCTGATGCAAATGCCTTGACCATTCTGGGCTCGAAGAGCGCCATACCGATCGCAATCCGCGGGTAGTAGCGTCTTGCCAGAATGATCAGGCTTTCCTCCGCTTCGGCTATCGTGAGATCTCTCACATCGATCAGCCCGAGACCCGACACCGAGAGATAGCAGTCTCCCGAGACCATGCAGTCCGACTGCGGCCTCACTCCCGATGTCAGCATCACCTCGGTGCAGCCTCCGTACACCGTCACGAGCAGGATATCACCCGGACCGAGCACGTACTCGTTTCTGTCAACCGATTCGAACAGAGCCGGATCTTCGGAGACGGCAGGTGTCTCAATCGTCTGAATGGTTGTTATCTGTGAGATCCCTGCAAGAAGGATCAGAAATTGCCACATGATGTCTCCCTGAAGAACTCCACTGTTTTTCCCAGCCCCTTCTCGAGTGTGACGACAGGCTTCCATCCGAGAAGTTCCCTGGCTTTACTGATATCGGGGCGCCTTATCTTCGGATCGTCAACGGGAAGATCGCTGTATTCTATGGAGCTGGTGCTGCCGGTTGCGTTTATCACGAATCGGGCGAACTCTGAGATCGTCATCTCCGAGGGATTGCCAACGTTGATGGGGCCATGCTCGGTGCTCTCCATAAGTTTTAGAAGCCCGTCGACCGTGTCGCTTACGAAGCAGAAACTTCTTGTCTGGCTTCCGTCACCGAAGATGGTGAGGTTTTCGTTCCGCAAAGCCTGGCAAACGAAAGAAGGAACCACGCGACCGTCATTCGCCCGCATCCTTGGCCCGTAAGTATTGAAGATACGGGCAACCTTCGTATCGAGGCCGTGAAATCTCATGTATGCGAAAACAAGGGCTTCAGCATATCTCTTTGCCTCGTCGTATACGCCTCTGGGGCCAACGGGATTGACGTTACCCCAGTAGGTCTCTGGCTGGGGATGGACAAGCGGGTCACCGTAAACCTCACTCGTGGATGCGAGAAGGAATCCTGCTTCTTTCTCCCTGGCAAGCCCTAGTGTTTTATGAGTTCCCAGAGCGCCGACCTTGAGAGTCTGAATGGGAAAAGTGAGGTAGTCCACCGGACTGGCAGGTGAAGCCAGATGGAAGACGAAATCAAGATCGCCTGAGATGTATATGTACTCGGTGACATCGTGAAGGATGAAACTGAAATCGTTTCTTCCTGCAAGATGGGCGATGTTGTCGGTAGACCCCGTAATGAGATTGTCCAGGGCAATAACCTCGTGCCCCATCGAGAGAAGCCTGTCGCAAAGATGGCTGCCGATGAACCCGGCTCCACCCGTTACCAGTACTCTCATTCCACACCCTTCGCTGCTCTGCCCAGACGCTCATCATACATGTTTCTGTAGTACTCCCGGAAGCGTCCTGCTTTTATCTCTTCCCACCATGGTCTGTTGTCTCGATACCATGTAACCGTCAAGGCAAGCCCTTCTGAAAATCGAGTCTCCTTTTTCCATCCGAGTTCGCTCTCTATAAGTGAGACATCCAGTGCGTATCGTCTGTCGTGCCCCGGTCTATCCTCCACGAACCTGACCAGTCCGGGGTCGGAATCAGTTGTCTCCAGGATCATCCTGGTGACGTCTTTGTTCGTGTGCTCTTCGCCGGCACCTACGTTGTAGACAGCACCCGGTCTACCCGATTCCAGGACGAGCATCAGAGCCTTGCAGTGATCCGTTACGAAGAGCCAGTCCCTCAAGTTCATTCCATCACCGTACAATGGTAAAACCTCCCCGTCGAGGGCGTTGGTGATGAAGAGCGGAATGAGTTTCTCGGGATACTGATAGGGTCCGTAGTTGTTCGATGCCCGTGTGATCACAACAGGGGTCGAGTACGTTGTCCAGTAGCTCTTTGCCAGAAGTTCCCCGCCGGCTTTCGAGGCTGAGTAAGGGCTTCGTGGTTCAAGGGGATCGGTTTCTCTGGACCGCTTCTCAACGCTTCCGTAGACTTCGTCGGTGGATATCTGGAGAAAGAGCCTGCGCGAACCTTTCCTGAATTCCTCGAGGAGCACACGGACACCCTCCACGTCGGTTCTGATGAAATCGGCAGAATCGGTGATCGACCTGTCAACATGTGTCTCGGCAGCGAAGTTGATGACTTCATCGCAATCGGACATCGCCTCCGCAACTGCTTCCGGATCACAGATGTCTCCCTTGATGAAACGGAATCTGTCTCCGTACGCGCGAAGATCCTCGAGGTTCTCCAGCCTGCCTGCGTACGTGAGTTTATCCAGAACCGTGACCTGCTTCTCCGTTGAAACATGGAGAACGTGCCTTGCAAAATTGCTGCCTATGAAGCCGGCCCCACCGGTGACGAGGATTCTCATTACTACCCGTTATTTCTGAGCTCGGCCACTCTGATGTTTGCCTGCAGAAGGCCATCGATACTCGAACCGGAATCAGCCCACCAGCCATGCATCACATCTGCCTGCAACAGACCCCTGCTCAGATACGCGTTGTTCAGATCGGTTACTTCGAGCTCTCCTCGCTCGGAGGGCTTCAACTGCTCTATTATCTCAAAGGCATAATCGTCGTACATGTAGACTCCGATTACCGCAAGGCTGCTCTTTGGTTTCTGCGGTTTCTCGACTATCGAAACAACAGAACTGCCTTCGAGCTCAGCGACTCCGTAATCGGAAGGGTTGTCGACCTCCTTGAGAAGGATTCTTGCACCCTTCTCCTGTCGCACGAACAGATCGATGTAGGGCTTGAGCGATTCCTCGAAGATGTTATCGCCAAGGATGACTACGAATCTTTCACCGTCTACGAATGTGCGTGTCAGACCTATTGCCTCGGCGATTCCCCCCTCCCCTTCCTGGTACGCGTAGTTGAGCGTCGAAAAACCGAACCTGCTGCCGTCCCCCAGAAGCCTGAGAAAGTCACCTGCGCTGTATCCCCCGGTAACGAGCATTACATCCTTTATTCCGGCTTCCGCCAGTTTCTGCAACGGGTAGAAGATCATAGGCCGATCGTAGACCGGCAGAAGGTGCTTGTTGGTAATCGTCGTGAGCGGTCTCAGTCTTACTCCGAGCCCTCCTGCAAGCACAACACCTTTCATAGGCTCCCTCTCCGGACCTTGCTGATTCCCTGATCAGCGGGAACTGGTCTGATAAACGCTACCTGACAATGGCAAGCTTGACGAGATGGGCAGTACCCTCCTGAACAACTTGTACGTAATAGGTTCCCGAGGCCACATGGAAACCGTCCATATCGATTCCGTTCCAGGCTATTCCATCCCTCCCGGATGACTCAGACTCATACAAAAGCGCACCTGTCAGGTCAAACACCCTGAGGACAGTCGGAACATCGGGAACTCCCGCTACACCGAGAACTTCTCCCCTGCCGGGCAGAAACGGGTTGGGATAGACAACTGGTCCGTACTGACCGCTGGAAAGACCCTCACCCAGGTCAAGAACCCAGAGGCCGTCCCCGGTAGCCAGGTAGAGAAGCCCGTTGTCGGGATCACAGGCCATTCCCCTGATGTCGATCGACAGTAGGGGGCAATTGAACCTGTTGTATTCTTCGATTGTGCCGTCGGACAGAATCCTGAAAAGAGCATCACCGGTTGCCGCCCACAGCCCCCCCAGGTTGTCGGCAGACAGTGCACACACGGTTCCCTCTACTTCTGGAATCTCTGTTACACTGCCGGAACCGCTGTCAATCCGGGCCAGTCCGCCGGTCGTGCCGGCGTAAACGTCTCCGTTCCGCATCATGGCGAGTGACTGAACGTCTTTGGACGGCAGGCCTTCGGTGGTTCCGTACGATTCGATGATAGTGCGCGTAACGATATTCAGACGTACGAGCCCCATTTCAGTGCCGGCCCAGGTTTCTTCATCGTTCACCGGGGCCACACATCTCACGTTTCCGGAGGGCAGCCCGTCAACAGGCTGCACCGAGCGCCAGAGGCACGTTGTCAGATCACCGGGAGTCCAGCTGAGTCTGCAGACCCCGCTGGGTTCGGCCGGTGGTTGCCAGTACAGCTCGAGGGCAAACCAGACGATTCCCTCCCCCCATATCTCTACGTCTACGATCTGGTCATTGAGAAGGTTGCTGTTCTCGGCATCGAATGTGATCGCGTCAGAAATTTCCCCCGATTCGGGATCGAAACGTACCCAGGTAACTCCCTGATGGTAGGAGGAAATGTATGCCTCTTCATCTACTGAACTGCACGTGAAGATCTGATGCAGGTCGGGGAGCTCGGACCTTATCCCTATCCACTGTTCGCCATCGTAGACTCCGGCGCCCTGGTGTTCCGTGGTCACCCAGATCAGGCCCGACGGCTCTACCGATACATCGTTGAGGTCGTTCGAGACGACACCCTCTGGAAGCGAGAAATGCCATGAGCTGCCGAAACCGCAGGCTACACCTCTTCCCGACAGTCTTTCAGAAGATTGAGCATCGCAGACTCCTATGAGCAACCGTTCGTCTGCAAGCCATTCCATATCCAGGATTTTGCATCCCACCAGCCAGGAGCTGCCGGACCACTCCGTTCCGTCGTACACCCATACGGCTCCGGTGCAGCCGACGGCAAGGATTCCGTCCCGCTCTGCAAGACTCATCGGGCCGTCGCCGGGAAAGGACACGATCTGTTTCCATGCGGAATCGGGTTCGAGGATGAACAGGGAAGTGGTCGTTGTTGCCCAGACAACGCTGTCGGTGCTGAGAAGTCTGGTTACGTTGACGCCCTCCATCCCGGAGAACTGCAGCCACGACTCCGCTGAAGAGGGGGATGCTCCCGTACGAAGCATGGCCAGACCGGACGAAGTTCCCACGATCAGCCCGGAATCCACTTTGGCAAATGTGTTTACGTAGTTGCCCGGAAGCCCGCCTTCGGTGTTCGATGTTGTCCATGTCTGGAAGTAGCCGACTTCCCTGATGGAAAGACCCTGCGAAGTGCCTGCCCATATCACTGAATCGGGCAGGATACAGTTTATCTCGAGATTGATTGGGAGCCCTTCCAGCTGACCGAAATGCTGGATCGAGCCGTCGGGATGGGCAACGTCTATCCCGCCCCCGAAGTATCCAATCCAGAGGTTGCCGTACTGATCCCGGGAAAGTGTTCTTACGTTGACATGGGACAGCTTTCCCGGATACGTCCAGGTGGAGTCGAACGTCACGTTCTGCTCGTTGAGAACACCAAACCCCAGTCCACCGGAGGAACCGGCGAGCACGGATGAACCTTCGACAAGCACGGTACTGACTCCGCCGAAGTGTGAATAGTGGCTCCATGAATCGACTCTGCCTGTCAGGGCAAACAGTATCAAGAGGAGCTGTGTCATACCCTTGCCTCCCACCATTCGAAGAGAGTGGTCAACCCTGACTCGAGAGAGCTCTGCTGCTGCCAGCCAAGGCTCAGGAGTCTCGAAGGGCTGCCTACCTGTGTGCTTATATCCGCAACTCTGAACAGGTTCCTGTCCACTTCGACTCTTAATTCCAGACCAGAGATCCTGATGAGTGTTTCAACGAGAGAACCCATCGTAATACCACAGCCGCTGCAGACGTTGTAAACGCTTCCTCTCGTGCCACCCGACAGAAGACAGGTATATGCTCGAACGACATCGCTCACGTAAAGATAATCCCTTACCGGGTCGAGGTTCCCGGTTAGTATCGTACCTTTCCCCTCGCGTCCGGCGGTGATGATCCTCCTGCAGAACGAGGGCAGAGCGAACCGCTCGTTCTGTCCCGGGCCGAAATGCGGAAACGACCTCGATACCACGGTATCGAGATCGTAATTACCTGCAAACTGCCTGACCGCGATCTCGGCGGCAGCCTTGGTCGTGCCGTAAGGATTGTATGGGCTTATGGGGGCATCCTCACTCATAGGATCGTCAGAGGATCCGTAGACCTCTCCCGAACTGATGAAGAGCAGTCTGGCTTCGCGGCAGCTGGAAACAATGTACTCGAGTACGGACACCGTACCCATCAGGTTCGTTTCGTATGCTTTGTGTACTTCACTCAAAGAGCTGGACACCGAACTCATCGCCGCAAGGTGTACTACGTACCTGAAATCACCCAGCTCCGCGGGAGCTTCCGACGGGAGAGGCCAGCGAACCTTCCTCACTCCTTCGGGAACGGGGTAATCGTCTGCCAGGTCCGTGGCGACGTCCCCCCTGCCCATGTTCAGTTCACGCATGAGATGCTCCGCAACGAATCCGCCGCCGCCCGTTACGAGAATCGGTCCATCCTGCAGGACGCAGCCTGACCGGGTGGCTCTCATCCCATCTCACCGGGTCCGGGAATGTAGCGAATCTCCTCCATCAGCTCTATACCTGTATCCTCTCTTACCTTTTCCCTTACCAGAGAGATCAACCCGATGACATCATCCGATGTGGCTCCGCCAGTATTTACTATAAAATTGGCGTGAAGGGTAGAAACCATGGCTCCCCCGACCTCGAACCCCTTCAATCCTGACCGTTCTATCAGCCATCCCGGTGGAGGTTCCCCCTCGGGTCGTCTGAACACGCTTCCAGCATTCGGGAGGTTAAGCGGGAATTTTCCTCTTCTCAGTTCGAGTATCTCCGAGGCTCTTCTACGCAGAACTGCTGCATTACACTCATCGAGTCTCATCGTAATCGATTCCACGACGAGCGGTTCTTCCTGAAACCTGCTCTGCCGATAGCCGAACAGACAATTCTTTCGGTGCAGAACGGATCGTCTTCCCGAGGGATCGAGGACGGTGATCGATTCAACGGTATCCGAGATGCTTCTCTCGTAGGCGCCCGCATTCATGAACACGGCACCACCGACAGTTCCTGGAATCCCGACGGCGAACTCGAGCCCGCCTGCTCCCTGCATGCATGCGGCACCGGCAAGCGACGGCAGGTGAGCTCCCCCGCCCGCTTCAATCCTCCATCCTCTGCCGTCCCTGGAAAAAACGGCTTTTCTCAGGTCTCCGGTAAGACGGACTATCACATGCCCGCAGCCCTCCGAGGGGGCGAGCACGTTGGATCCCATCCCGAGAATCAACCATGGAATGCCATTCTCATCGAGGAATGCCAGAGAAGCCTGAAGGGCTTCAGCATCTGTCACGGCAAGCGAGACGGCCATTCCTCCAATCCGCCATGTCGTGTGGTCAGCGAGTCTAATCAGGCTGCACGTGCGGGGGAAATGCTCTTCGAGAAGGCTCTTGAGAGCGGGATCGGTACTCAAACGAAGTCCTTTCCAGCCAGGCCCAGCAGGCATGCTCCGACGGAAAGGTATGTGAAGAGAAAGCGCGGACGGCCAGCACTCTCCATGTAGCGGAGGATTGATCTGTAGACCGGTTTTTGAAGCGCAAGCTTCGTGGCGAGCCGCATGACAACCCTGGAAGGGGACAGCGGTGAGCCGAACACGGGCGCCAGCCAGTCGCTGCCGAGCAGGCCTTTCGCTCCGGGATGCTTCTCGAGAGTGTACTTCAGGCTGGAAGCGCCGTACTCCACCATCTTGATCGAATGCTCGCGCACCGTGACAACGTCGAGATGGTAGACCTTCAGTGCGGGAACCCAGCGAAACCTCGTTCCGAGCTGCCCGAGTCTGTAGCCGAATTCAGTGTCTTCTCCTCCGTACCTGTCGATATCGGGATCGAACCCACCTGTCTCCCGCAGGATTTCGAGGGGAATACTCAGGTTACCCGTTATGAAATACCTCCAGGGAAAGGGACCTGTGGGTCTTGTTCCCATTGCCCTCGTATCGAACCACTCCTGCCATGGAGAGGCACCGGGCATCCAGGCGTTTATCCGCGCACCCATCACCACATCAGCAATTCCAGCCTCATGTTCGCTCACGTGTGCGTCGAGAAGACCGGGGGGTAGCTCCAGGTCACCATCGATCAGCAGAGAGAGCGGCGCGGTCGATGCCTGCCATGCGAGATTTCTGGCGGCGGGTCTGTTGCCATCTCCCTCGATTCGCACCACTGTAAGGCTGGCCTCCGGCGGCAGCATCTGCAGATCTTCCGCGAATTCTTCCTCGACAGGTATCCTGCTGCCGTCGTCCGCTATCACCAGCTCCCAGGGCTTTCCTCCCGTATCCTGGAGGGTGAGGCTGCTCAGTGTGGTCCTGAAATGCTGTCCGCCATCCCTCAGGGGCACCTGAACCGATATACAGGGTGTTCTCATCCGCTGAACACCTCTATAGTGGCTCCCGTCCTGCGGAGGCCTGCGATGACGAGCACGGTTATCAGTGATGCCAATACGACGAGAATGCTCCTCCAAAGGGGGGCAAGGTGTGCAAGGGGGCCGAAGAGAACCGGCAGAATGACTATCAGGGTAATCGCAACGAAACTTATGGGAAAAACTTTCCTTCCCAGCCAGAACAGGCTCATTGCCATGAAGAGATTCGTACAGAGAGTGGCAAAAGCGGCACCGAGCGCCCCCGCAACAGGTATCAGACGCAGATTGAAACCAATGTTGAGAACCGCGCCGAAAATGGTCATGCCCGCGATGAACTTCGTCTGACCGGTAAGCAACGGTCCTGTCTGAGAGATCATGAAGAGAGCGAACATCGCACTCGCTCCCGCCAGAGTCGGCAGAACGGATGATGCGCTGAGATATACCGGGCCTCCAACGACTGCAGTGAGTTCGGGAGCGATCATGGCAAGGAGCATGGCTGCCCAGTTCACGATGACCATGAACAGGAGAGCACTCCTGCCCAGCTCGGCCATCTGGCCGCCCTCCTTCTTCTTCCTGAAGATGTACCGCTGCCAGGCCATGCCGAATCCCAGGGTCAGGGGAGTGAGGACAAGACATGCCCTTGCTGCCCACTCGTAGTATCCGCTGGCACTGAGATCGGGATAGATGTTCCTTAGCATGAAAACGTCTGCTGAAGACAGAACTATCATGGCAAGGCTGACCGGTACAAGAGGCATGCTGAAGGCAATGATACCTCCGGTAAGGCCTTCCGGAACCGGCTCGTTACGGCTGGGTTCAGTTCTTCTCCAGCTCATCATGAATGCAATCAGTACAATCGCGTAAGCCGGAATCCACCTCGAGGACAGAAACGCAGGTATCGGTCTGACAGAAGTTACCGCGAAGATCAGAATACCCAGCAGTAAAAGCGAGGATGCCCCGCGAACCACGGAGAAAAGGAAGTACCTGCGGGCAAGACCTTCAGCTCTGGGAATCGAAAGGGCAATCTGTACGAAGGCAACTGCTATACCCAGTGCAAGGGCGTGCGTCAGGTATTCCGGGTTGGCGAGTCTGAGAACGTTCGAGAGCCAGCCCCGCGATACGAGCAGAACCACCGCGATCAGAACAGCAGGCACGAGAGGAATCAGCACCGCACGCTTTACCAAAGCCCTATGGGCATCGGTCCGATGCCAGAACCGGATCAGCGTCGTCGGCAGACCGAGAACAACGATTCCCGCAATCGCTTCCGATACGATCCGGAGAGCGCCGAGCTCGCCGGCCTGAGCCGCAGTGAGCAGGGTGGAAAAGAACGGCAGAAATGCGAGCTGCACCAGCCCGCCTACGATCATGGCGGAACCGTAGTAGATCGTTTCCCTCTTCAGATCTCTGACATGGTCCTCAGTTCTCATCAGTCTCCCACCCGAGCTCCCTGTACATGCCGTGAATCTTCCTGGCAACGGATTTCCAGTGGTGCCGCTTCCTTATCCAGGGAGGTCCTGACGAGGAGTACCTCTTACGGAGGTCCTCGTTAAGCACTAGCTCACGGAGAACGCTCTTCAGCGTATCCGGGGTTGCCAGCGAAAAGGGGTGATCCGGAATGAACTCCTGATAGGCTGCGGAGAGGTTTGTAACGGTCGGAATACCCATTGAGAGTGTTTCCAGGGAGTTCACTCCGTATCCCATGTCTCCATCCGCAATCTGGTCGACCGCGATGTGGCATGAAGCCTTCAGTTTCATGGCTTCGGTGTGGCGCATGTTCTCGATAAGCACCATTTCAACGGGTACGGTCTTCGACAGGTCCTCGACAGCACTCACTATCGCATCCGTCCCCTTCACAGATCTTATTCTCGGTGCATGACAGATCCTTACGACATCTCCCTCCGGGTTGCAGGGCGGGACGGAGTCTGCGTCGAATGGAAGGAAGAGGTACTCGAGCTCAGGGTAGCGTCGAAAGAGATCGAACTCGCATGTGAGATGCAGGTCGGTGGCATCCCACACGGGTCTGATCGCTCCCCTCATCCTCAGATCGAGCCCGTGGTAGTTAGAGACTATCTTCTTTCCCGCTGCTTTGAGTCTCAGGATGTCCCGGCCATCACGGAAGAAGCTCATTCCTCCTTCGAGATGGTAGATGTCGAAGTCCCAGAGGTCGTATTCCTCTGCCGCTCTTTCCACTCGGGGAGCCCAGACAGCGTTACGGAGAGACATGAGGAGCCTTTCCGGAGGACTCGGTTTCCAGAATATCCTCTCGGTGGTCCCGGTGAAAGGGACCCTCATGCTGCCGCTTCGGATGAGTCTTTTCACCTTCCAGAGCCACTCCATCGGACCGACGAAGGGAAGGTTCAGGCAGATGTCCTCCGGGTAGGCGTTCTTGCAGGGGAAGAAAGTAACAAGTCTGCTGTAGTGTCCCAGGTCCTTATGGCCCTCGACGAACAGCATCAGCACCCCGGTGTAATTCTGTGGCGATACGTGCAGTATCTTCATCCTGAAACCCTTTGTACGGGAGTGATTCCCTTTTCGGCGATGTATCTCGAACCGAACAGAACGAGCACTGATCCGGCAATTGCCTGAGCAATGAATCCAATCCATGAGGGCAATCCGGCAGCAGTTGCCGCATGAACTCCGAACAGTTCCGGCGGCCACCTGCCGAAACTGGCAAACGAAGACACCAGCGGTGATCTGGACACGCTCCACAGAACACTCTGACGTGCGGGCTCATCGAACAGATCCGGTCCCAGATTCTGTTCGAGCGCATTCGTATTGCTCCATGAAGAGACCGCGAGGAGAACAACACCGATTCCCGCAAGAATCCAGAAGAGCCTGCCCCCTTTTCCCGCCGCCGTCAGCGGCAGGAGCAGAAGGGGAAGAGCAGGCACAAGGAAGCGGGGTCCCCATCCTGTACCACCCGTCCAGTCATGTACAATACCGTGAAGAACAAGGGACAGGACAAAAGGAAGCCATAATCTGATATCGCGATTGCAGAAGAAGGCAAGAACACAGATCGGCGAGTACCAGATGAGTCCTTTTCCGGGACTGAACAGCAATCCCGCAAGCCCACCCGAAAGAGGTGAGAAAGCCATCGCCGGGTCCTGGGAATGTCCGTCGGCGAAGGGGCTGCCGAACCGGAACCAGTTCGCAGCGGCAGCGAGCATAAGAAAGGGCGCGACACCATACGCAAGCTTCAGCAGTTTCCGTCGTTCGCTCATTCCAGGCCAGAAAGCCGGGAGCAGCACAATGGTATCGAGGCGTATCAGCAGCGCCAGACCCAGGCAGAGCCCTGCCTGGAGCGGTTTGTCCCTGGTCATCAGGAACACACCGGCCAGAGCTGCAGCAGTGGCTGCCGTGATGTCATAGGGCATGCGGGCATACACTGCCAGCATTCCGGATATACCGAGAACGATCAACCTGAAAGCTCTTGCGTTGCTGATCCATTTTCGGGCAAGCAGGTACCAGACGGCCACAAGGAGCAGGCTGAAGAGTGAGTTCAAACCGGCCGTGGCCAGCTTCCCGGCCTCCGAACCGGCAAGCGTGTCGATTACCGCTGCGGGCAACAGCAGCAGAGAATAGCCGATGCCGTGCGGCACGTACTCCGAAGAGCCTGAGCCCTGTACCGTCCAGCCATGTTCTGCCGTGAGAAACGGCCTTGTGCCTATCAGCGAACCGGAAACTTCCAGTTCTGCCGCGACATCGGTTGTGAAAAGCCTGCCTGCGAAAGTAAGGACGAGGATCCCGGCCCAGACGAGGAGCAATCCTCTCATGGCGGGAAGGTTAGACCAGTTCCCAATGATCAAATCAGAGCTTTCCGTAAAGTGTATCCCTGAAGCTCCCTCGCGCGGAGAACGACTCCTTGAACCGGCAGAGCCCGTAATTCACTTCCATGTTCAGCGTGTACGTTCCAAGGTCGAGGAAATGGTACCCGTTCTGTCTTGCCCAGCTGATCACTTCGCGGTAGACAAGGTTCACCGGTCTGAGATCCTGAAACCTCTCGTCGTGCGAGATGTAGAAGGCGAGCGTAACCCTGGGGTTGCAGTGGAACATGACCATCCCGGCAAGAACACGGTTCTCGTCGCTCAATGCCAGGAACTGACGTACACTGCCTTCTCCCAGGAGACTCTCGAGTCGAAACAGCTCATCGACGGTATGGGTAGGGCTGACGTCATGCCTGTCCTTAAGGTTGGTTTCGAGAACGGGATAGAAGAGCGAGAAATCCGGGTTCTCCTCCACTCTCACTCCGCCCTTGAGAGCTTTACGGACACCCCGTCTTGCTGACGATCTGAAGCCGAGGTCGATTTCCTCACCCAGGCGGGACAGATCTATCACGGCGGTGAGCTCTCTCTTTCCGTACTGGAAACCTCTACCGATAAGGGAGAAGTCGATGTAATTATGGGGCCGTCTGAAGTATACCTGGGGCGGCAGTGTCATCTCCACCCCTGTGAAGCCCTGCCCGCGGCAGTAGGCAAGCAGTGTGTCTATCATCTTTTCCGTCTTCTGCAGACCGAGATCGTCAGGAATCACGGGGCCTCCGTACGAAGCGCCCGGGTAGGAGCGAAACCATATCCCGTCATCCCTCTCCGACAGGGCGGCGGGAATGATGGAGACTATATCGTTGCCGGAATTAATCATAACATGGTGATTCCGGAACCTGCCTTCCGGGTGGTAGTCGAGAAAAGCAGGAAGATGAAAAATAGTGCCGTTGCAGGATCTGTTCACGAAATCGGTCCAGTTCCTGACGTCCTCATCGGTGATCCTTCTGGCAATCATCATCTCACTACGGCTATTCTCGCCTGCTGTACGTCGTCGGATCCAATTCTCACCACCGCCATGTACATACCGCTGGCAATCTGCTCCCCCTGCACGTTACCATCCCATTGCCAGAGGGACGCGCTAGGTGCACCGACACTGACAAGATGCCGGCCGTCGAGTGAAAAAATATCGACCGTGATCGCAGAGTCCTCTGCGGAGGCAATGGACAGGTAGAGACTGCCTTCAGCCGGAAGGTATGGCTGGGGGTAGAAAAGCGCACTTGTGACCGGTCCGGATGTGCTCTCTGCGTGTATCTTCCAGAGCCCGATGATCGATGAGAAGTAGATGTCGCCGTTTGAATCCTTGTAGCTGAACTCGTCGAGTTCCCTGAAGGTCGGAATGTAGGGGGAATTAAGGACGTTGTATACGGTTGTGCTCCCATTTTCGATCATGGCAATACCGTTGGATAGAAGGCACCAGATCCTTCCCGAGTCATCGATCTGCATTGCCTTGACCGAGCCTGACAGACCGTAAACCGGTGAAAAGGAGCCGTTCTGGTACCTGGCAATGCCGGCACCGGTTCCGGTGAGAATGCTGCCGTTTGCCTCCCTTGCGAAGCAGAACACCTGATTGGACGGCAGTCCATCGGCCATGGTGAAGGATAGACCCGGTCCGGGAATCCATTGATCCTGACTGGTATCGGAGGGACTCCCCCCGTGGATCAGCAGCTGGCAGCCGCTCTCTCCCTCGAATGCGATCCAGAGGCTGTCGCTGCCTGCTGCGAAGACTTTTCTCGTATTCTTGTACGCAAGACCTTCGGTCAGCGATCTCGGAGCCCATGCCATCGTACCGAGCAGAGGGTCTCCTTCAACGCCGACGATTCCGCTGGGCTCGTCCTCGGTCTCCCAGTAAGCTTCCTGGGCAACCCAGTACCCCGTGCCCTGCGAACAGACCATCATGACCTGGTTGTTGAGCAGGGGAACGATGATCTGCGTTGTAGTCGGGGGGGCCCATTCGAGAGAGTCGGATAAGAAGGTGATGATGGTGTCATCGTCGGTGGACCAGGTTCCGCCATCGTAGAGCCATGACAGACCGTAGTGGTAAGAGCCCGTCCAGATGCCGCCTCCGGGTCCGTTGACGGAAGTGTAGGTCCTCAGCACGTTGGGCATGCCGTCATCCCACTCGAAGCTGCGCCAGCCGCCATCGGGATACGATGCCATGAGACCGACGTTGTGGCTTCCGAAGTACATTCTGTCTCCATCGAAGGCGATCTGATAGAGATTGCTGCAGGGCAGTGATTCCACTACGAGTGTGTCCCATTGCCCGCCGTCAAGAAAACCCAGACCCAGACCAAAGCTTTCGAGCATAATGTCCGTAGAGCCCATACCGAACCAGATCCGCCCGCATGCATTTCTGGCGCAGGATGCGTAGAAGGTCGAAGGCCAGCCTGTTCCCCACTGTTCCCAATGATCGGTCGCGTACCAGAAGGCACCTCTGGCTCCTGCTACAAGGGTATCCCCGGAGAAAGCAAGACCGAAAACGGTGGAATCCGATGCTCCCGCTCCGGTGTAGTCCAGGATCGATACCCATGATTCCCCCTTTCTCTCGGCTACACCGCCACCGCCGTATCCGTACACCCCATGTGAATCGGCATAGATACCGGAAATACCAAGGCTGAGGGTCTCCTCCTCGTAACTGGTCCAGGCTCCCGGTGTAAAAGGCGAGAGCGAAAGATCCAGTGCGTAGACCCCCCTGTCAGTGGCCAGCCACATCGTATCGTCCAGGCACTGGGTATCGGTAACCTCAGTTGCCTTGAACACCCCCCCCGTGGAGGACTGGTTGATCGGAACGAAGCCCATGTCTCCCCCCCGGGCAAAGCCGCCGTCGGATCCTGCCCAGATGTAGCCTGAGGTATTCTCGAGACAGTGGACGATGCCGCTTCCCGGCAGCCCTTCGTACGTAGTGAATATCGTCCAGTCGGACTCCTCCTGAACGGCAGCGCCTCCGCCATTCGTGGCAAGCCACATCCTGCCGGAACCATCTATCAGCATATCGTTGATGTCGTTCCATGGAATATCCTCGTGGTAGACCATGAAGGAGTCTATTCCCTCTTCCGTACTGTAGTGGAAAAGACCTCCCGAAGTGCTGCACCACATCCCGGTTTCACTTACGGGGTAGATATTCTTCACGAACGTGAGAGAAGTAGTCAGCTCCCAGGATGGAGCAAGTGTGAGAACGAGGGCAAGCAACGCAGTCATTATCTACCGCCTAAAAGATCCAGGGAAAGCGGAGATGCCATACCATCCAAACCGCTTCCCATACTATTCGTCTTGTCATTTTCGATGTCCCGGCATGTCTATCCACAAAGGTAATCGGAACCTCCGTAATACTGCATCCCAACTTGTAGAGCTTGTACGAAACCTCGATCTGGAACGAGTATCCATCGGAGCGAATGTCTCCCAGTTCCAGCTTTGACAGAGCGCTTCTCCTGAAAGCCTTGAACCCGCCCGTCGCGTCTTTTACAGGCAGACCGGTAATGATCGAAGTGTACCTGTTAGCGAACCAGGAAAGCAACAGTCGTGACAGGGGCCAGTTGACAACGTTGACTCCGCTACAGTACCTCGAACCTATTGCTATATCGTAAGTCTTCAGTGAATCGATCAGTTCCTGAATTCTCTCAGGGTTGTGGGAGAAGTCGGCATCCATCTGAATTATCGGATCGTAGATTTCCCTTTCCAGGGCCCATCCGAATCCTGCCACGTAAGCCTGACCCAGCCCCTGCTTCTTCTCCCGAGAGAGCAGATGGACACGCTCAGTGCCCCCGAACGATTTCACGGCATCTCCGGTTCCGTCAGGGCTGTTGTCGTCAACGACGAGCACATCAGGAGATGCGGGCAATTCCAGCAGTATCGGAATCATTTTGCTGATGTTGTCCAGCTCGTTGTACGTCGGAATTACTACCAGTGGTCTGTTCACCGGGTAAACCTTCCCTTATTGTTGAGGGCAATATACTTCAAGACAGACAAGGGGCCATGTCGATAGAATAATCGTTTCATCCACATGAAATTAAGGTGATTACAATGATACCCGCAGCATCTGGCAGGCATCTGGCACTCCCTGGAGCAATTCTACTCCTTCTGTCGTTCACGGTTCCCGCCATCGCAGGGGGCTGGAGCGTACTTCCGGTACTTGGTTACAGCTCCTCTTCGGGTTTTCAGCTGGGTGGGCTCTTGAGCCACATCACGAGGGACGAGGATCACACAACCGCATTCACTGCGCTTGCATGGTATGGCACGAAAGGTGCTCTCACGCTCAAACCAGAGGTTCGATTCCTCGGCCCGGGCGGCATCTGGACGATTGGCGCTTCGTACGTAAAGAACATCGATTCCAAGTGGTACGGATGGGGCAACAACGGAGACAACGACTCCCTCGCGTTGTACGACAGAGAACGGCAGACTCTCTACGGAGCTCTTGACAGACCTCTGGGCAGCGGGTTCCTCATCCATGGCGGGATCGAAGTGAGACATTCCTGTGCCTTTGCATTCGAGGACAGCCTCGGGCTGTTCGATTCATCTCCGTCAGACGAGAACGCGTCCATCTGGACCGCCGGTCCCTCGTTGAGGCTCACCCACAGAACGTCCGGACCGCTTGCAACCACCGTGAGCATCGGAGGGTTCCATCAAATGGGTAAAACCTCCTACTCGGAAGCAGAGATTCAGACCTCTCTTGTCGCGTCGCTGAATGACAGAACGAGTACGGGTTTGAACCTGGTTCTCACGAAGCACTTCAACACCGTATCCACACCTTTTCCCTTCCTTCCAGCCCTGGGTGGAGACGAAGGTCTCAGAGGGTTTTCGGGCGACAGATTCAGAGGAGCATGGACCTGTGTGGCAAATCTGGAACTGCGCAGGACTCTTTTCCTGTTGAAGGATGAGAACGACAATGAATTCGGGCTCGGCGCAGTCCTCTTCACCGATATCGGACAGGTCGGGGACGAGCTCGGAAACCTCAGACTGGACAGGTTCCACCTGGATGCTGGTATCGGGCTTCGTTCCTTCCTGCCCGGCGGAGCCCTGATGAGAGTCGATTTCGGATGGTCGGAAGAAGGAATGGGTATTCAGACAGGCTTTTCCGAACTTTTCTAGAAGAACCTGTTTCCCTCCTCCCTGAAACATTCTTTGCGAATCCGGACTATCTGCCTGTATCTTCCGCACATAATTCTGTTTTCGAACGGAGGGTCTCATGTCCTTGACCAGGTGTGTTCTGGCAGCAACGGTTCTCCTGTCTTTTTCAGCCTCACTGCCCCAGTCCTTTCCCGGCCCGGAAAACTCCTTCGGCTGGGCAGCCTATCCTGAGGCTGGTGAGGGTCTGTACGTCAATCCTGCCGCCGGCAGCTTCCTGCGCGGGTTGAGATTCAGGCTCGGTTTCAGCGCAAGCGATTCCTCGATCGAGAAGATCGACATGGTGGATCTGTCTCTTTCGGGAGCTGGTTTCGGCATCTGGTGGGGAGACGATATCCTGCGGTATACGACATCTCTGGCAATGCGGGCAATCGGCGATAACGTTTCCCTGGGGTTTTCCTACTCATGGTTCCGCACGGTGTACTCTACAAGCCAGTGGCATGACAAAAGTACGTGGAGCGCAGGCATAACGGTAAGACCGGTCAGCTGGCTGGGCACGGGAGCCTTCTACAGATCGGGTGTTGAGACTTCTGAACAGGAGGTTTCCAGTCACATCGGAGCGGGAATAGCCATCAGGCCCTTCGAGCGCCTGATAACGCTGACTGGAGACCTTCATACTTCGTCTGACTTCGGGGACATTTCCTTCTCGGGCGGTTTCGAACTCAGACCGATAGAAGGCCTTGCCGTCAGAGGCAGCATTGATGAAGACGGCTTCACGGCAGGCCTGGGAATGGAGTTCGGACACTTCGGTGTTTCAGGCGCAGGAAGCTTCAACAACGACGCGGTCTACGGATCGGCCAGGGGGGAAATCCTCTACTCCACAGCTTCCATGGAGAACCTTGCAGGCAGTGGTATGCGATACGTGAGATTCTCGCCGGGAGAGACCGACGAGCTGCCGCACAGGCCTTTCCTCGGCCCCAGACAGAGAAGTTTCACCGAGCAGATGATGCTGCTGGATTTTCTTGTAGACGACAGCTCGGTCGAGGGAATCATCCTGGATGTACGGCACGGCACGGGGAACCCTGCTCAGACCGAGGAACTCCGGAACCAGCTGGCCAGGTTCAGGAGCACCGGCAGGGAAGTGTACGTTTTCGTCCAGACCGGCGGCAACGCCGAATGCTATCTGGCTTCTGTCGGGCGTTCGTTCATCCATCCAGCGGGAGAGATTGCCCTAACCGGCCTTGCGGGAACCAGTTTCTTTGCGAGAGACCTTCTCGATAACCTCGGAATCTACCCCGATCTGCTCCATATCGGTGAATTCAAGAGCGCCAGCGACATGCTGACGAGGTCGGACATGTCGGAGGCACAGAGAACGGCCACGACCGCTCTCCTGACGTCGATGCAGGCCGAGCTCATGAGAGGGATATCTCTCGGACGGGATCTGGAGCCGGCTCAGTTGAGCAGCATACTCGAGAAGGGGCTCTACACGGCGGACAGGGCGGTCTCGGCAGGTCTGGTCGATGGAATTGCAAGAGTCACGGAGATCGTGGATAGAATCGAGGAGGAAACCGGCCGCAGAGTTCGTGTTATCTCCCTCGACGGCTACGCCTCAGAAATTCCCTGCGCCGTTCAATGGGAACCGGAGCCACACGTTGCAGTCGTAGTCGCAACGGGAACCATAACCACCGGCAAGAGTGGTGATATGTTTCCGCTGGGCAGAACGATGGGAAGTGAGACGGTTGTCTCCATTCTCGAGGAAGCCGCGTCCGCACCGGGCGTAAGAGCCATCGTTCTCAGAATCGACACCGGTGGCGGAGACGCCCTCGCAAGCGACGACATTCACCACGCCATCTCCGAAATACGGCAGCACGTGCCGGTAGTGGTTTCAATGGGTGGAGTTGCGGCCTCGGGCGGCTACTACATTGCCTGCAGCAGCGACAGGATCTATGCCGATGCCCTGACCGTTACCGGCTCAATAGGTATCATTTCAGGCAAATTCTCCTTCGGGGGGCTGCTCGAGAAGATCGGCATCAACGCAGTCCACACATCGATAACGCCTGTAGGTGGAATCGGCAGCCCATTCCGACCCTACACCGAAACCGAAAGAGAGCGTGTTTTCCAGATGATGAGCGACGGATACGACCTCTTCGTAACGAACGTTGCCGAGGGAAGGAACATGACCTGGGCCGAAGTCGACTCGATCGGAAGGGGACGAGTGTGGTCGGGAACCGATGCCGTCGAGATCGGAATCGTTGACAGGATCGGCGGAGTCGCAGATGCAGTTGCCTACGCCGCAACCCTGGGGGGTATCGACCAGCGACATCCTGCTATCAGAATCTATCCCGAACCCCCCGCACTTGGTACTCTCGAATTCCCGGGTTTCGGCCTGCAGGGAGCGCTTTCCGAATTCGTCATGGAGCCTCCCCTGGAGGGAAGGCTTCTCTACATCGCTGCTCCTCTGAACATCGAGTAGAGTGCTGTGGACTCACTATCAAAGGTTCTTGGTTCCTTTGAAAGATTTGCCGTTCTTCTCTCGGGGGGAGTCGACAGCGAAGTGCTGCTCCGCGCAGCGGTTCGCCGGCTGGGATCCGGATCCGTTCTTGCTCTCACGGCGGACACATGCTTCCAGGCAGAGCACTACAGGAAGATGATTCCGGTTGTATGCAGCAGTCTCGGCGTTGAACTGGCAAGGGTGAAATACGATCCGCTGCTGTCAGCCGATATCGTTGCGAACGGGCCTGACCGGTGCTACCACTGCAAGAAAGCTGTTTACTCCCACCTGAAAGCGGAAGCCTTCCGGAGAGGTTTCCCGGTGGTCGCTGACGGAACCAACCTGGACGATCTCGACGAGCACAGACCAGGTCTTCATGCTGCATCTGAAGAAAGTGTGCTCCACCCTTTCGTGGCTGCGGGTATGGGAAAATCAGACATCCGACATCTCGCGAAATCACTCGGAATGACTGATCCCGACAGGCCTTCTGATTCGTGTCTTGCCACCCGTATCAGCGAGGGGCTGGAACTCTCACACGAGCGGCTCGCGCTCATCGAGATGCTTGAAGCACCTCTCAGACCTCATGTCAGGGGCAGGTTCCGCATCCGTCTCGGTTCAGTGGGCATTACGCTGGAGTATGAAGAGATCGACGCGGGACTGGTCCTGGAGGCGGCCCGCACATGGGATATCCCCTTCGCCACGGCTTCCTCTGGTTCAATAGAACAGCCCGAGACATGAGAACGGGAGCGGACCCGGACCGTCACATCCTGATCACAGGTATCCACAGGAGCGGAACCACCTTCGTCGGACGGATGCTCTCTCTGGCGCCGGGAACAGGCTACGTTCAAGAGCCCTTCAACCCGGACCTGGGCGTGGAAGGGATCGACAAGTGGTACCTCTACATCCGGGAGGGCTTACCGGAAGAGGAACACTATGCGGAACTCGTCTGCCGCATTCTTTCCGGCAGGGCACACTACAGGCGCAGACCGGGACATGCGGATGGCATGCTCAGGAAGCTGGGCAGAAAGGTGTTCGGGAGCCGCGATAATCTTGTATACCTCGCCTCGACGAGGCTGCCGGGCTCAAGGCGGCTCATCATGAAGGACCCGCTGGCCGCTCTCTCCTCCGAATGGCTTCACAGGAGGTTCGGAATGGACGTTCTCGTCCTCCTGAGACACCCGGCGGATTTTGTCTCCAGTACGATGAGGCTTGGATGGGATTTCAATTTCTCCAACCTGACCTCCCAGGCGCCGCTCATGGAGGAGCATCTCGGCGATGTACTGGGCTCCTGCGACACCGTCTCGATGTCACCTGTCGAGAGGGGAGCACTGCTCTGGCGGTGTGTCTACTCGGTCCTGACGGTCTTCGTCGACCGAAACCCCGGTATGAGGATGATGAGGCTCGAGGACATCTCCGCCTCCCCTGCAGGGAAGTTCGAGGAGATACACCGCTTCTTTGGACTCCCTCTCACGGCGAGGTCGCTCCGGGTGATCAGTGAGTCCACCGGATCGGACAACCCGGTCGAGGCTCCCGAGGGACAGGTACACTGCCTCAAGAGGAGCAGCGGCAGACTGGCAGGGCTCTGGAGGAAATCCTTCGATGAAGCAAAGGCTGCGAGGATCAGGGAACTCGCCGGCCCGGTAGCGGAGAAGTACTACCGGGAAGACTGGTAACCGGGGCAGTCAGAAACCCTCTGAGAGCTTCTCCCCATTCGCGGCTAATCCCCGAGGTTTCCCCAGGCGTCCATCAGCAGCTGAGCGATCTCCGGCCGGGTGAACTCCTCCGGAGGAAGGATGCCCTCCCTGAGCATTGCCCTGACCTTCTTGCCGGAGAGAAATACGTGATCCGTGCTTTCGTGAGGACACGTCTTTGCCGTTGCCATACCCCCGCACTTCCTGCAGAAGAACGCGTGTTCGAATTTCAGAGGAACTATCTCGAGTTCGTCCGGTTCGAACCTGTCGAATATCAGCTGAGCATCGTACGTGCCGTAGAAGGTGCCTACACCAGCGTGATCTCTTCCCACGATGAGGTGAGTGCATCCGTAGTTCTTCCTGAGAATCGCATGGAAAATGGCTTCCCTCGGACCGGCATATCTCATTGCAGCGGGAAAGACGCTCATCATGACTCGTGATTCGGGGTAGTATCCTTCCAGGAGAACCTCGTAGCAGCGCATCCTGATGTCGGCTGGAATGTCATCGCTCTTCGTCGAGCCCACCAGCGGATGGATGAAAAGACCGTCGATCAGTTCGAGGGCGGTTTTCTGAATGTACTCGTGAGCCCTGTGAATGGGATTCCTGGTCTGGAAGGCTACGATGGTGTTCCAGTTCCTGGCCTTGAAGATATCTCTTGTTTCCTTTGGATCGAGCCTGTAGTTCTGGAACGTCTCCTGTGCTCTTCGACGGATGGATCTGACGGATCCACCGATATACGTACCGGATAAACCGTTCAGGTATTCTACTCCCGGGTGGCTTTCGTCGGTCGTGAGAAGTACCGTATCGGCTTCAGCTGACAGGTCGGCGACGAAGATATCCTCTACGAGAATGTCTCCCCAGATCACACCATTCCCGTCTCTGAGAAGAGCACGCTGTCCCGTTTCAACCTCGAGATCTCCCTCCTTCATGGAAAGGGTCACCGGGAGACTCCAGATGAAGCCGGAAGCAAGACGCATCGAATCGATGACAGAGTGGTAGTCCTTTCCCGTCATGAATCCTGTGAGTGGACTCATTGCGCCGTTGCCGAGCAGTTCCAGGTCGCTCTTTTCCCTCTCGTTGAGAGTGAGGGTGGGAAGCTCACCGGCTTCAGCCAGCAGCTCAGCGGTCTCCTCTTCGGTCAACTCGCGTGAAACAAGTCTTCCCCCGTGGGGAGTGATCATCTCTTTCCTCCATTTCTGAATTTCTTTTCGAATCCGGATCGGGTCGGTGTAAAGGAGGGGTCTAATATCGTGCTCAGAACAGACCGTAGACCAGTCCCAGGCCTATCGTGCCAACCACCCAGCAGATGAATGACAGGGGCGCTCCTATTCTGATGAAGTCGCTGAACCTGTAACCGCCGGGGCCGTAGACCATCAGGTTTGTCTGGTAGCCGACCGGAGTCATGAAATTGGCAGCGGCGCCGTATGCAACGGCAAGCACGAACGGCCTGAAGTCAGCACCGAGTGTTGCAGCAGCAACCGCGGCAAAGGGGAATACGATGGATGCGGCAGCCACGGTCGTTACCAGGGCGGCAAGGATGTTCGTCACGAGGAATATGGCGGCAACAACACCTATTACGCCGAGCGGAGCGGCAGCCGAGATGACCACACCGGAAAATATTTCCCCCAGCCCCGTAGACGTAACTGCCCGTCCGAGGGCAAGGGCGAAGACTGCAACGGCCAGGAGGTTCATGTCGAGACTCCGTCTGAGTTCACGGAGGGTCATTGTGCGGCTCAGGAGGAAGAGTACAAGCAGGACCAGGAGGGAGCGGAAGAGGGGAACAATCCCCGCTATGGCCAGAGCAATGCATGCGAGAGTCGAGAGCAGAATGAAGGAAGACCTTCCGACATCGATGTTGTGGATCTCCGTAACCTTCGATATCAGGAAGAGATCGGATCCCAAGTCCACTTTCTTCCGGAAATCCCTGCCCGATAGCAGGAGCAGAAGGTCGCCGGGCTTGAGTACGATTTCCCCGATCTTTCCACTGAGCCGTTCGCCCTGCCTGTGGACGGCGAGTATGGCAGCATTGAATCGGTCTCTGAAGCCGGAGTTCCTGATCTTCGTTCCAGCCAGCATGGATCTGTTCGAAACCACGACCTCGATTACGTCCAGTCTGCCCACCGTAGGAGGATCGGACACGTCCCGGAGGACAAGTCCTCGCGAACTCCTCACGAGGTCGGCAACACTTGCGGTGTCCCCGGCCATGATCAGGGTGTCTCCCTCTTCGAGCACCTCATCCGGAGACACGGGCACTATCTTCCTGCCCTTTCGGACGATTTCCGTGACGAAAAGCCCCTTCAGGTTCCGGAGTCCTGCCATTATCAAGGTCTTGCCCGCCAATTCGGAGCCCTCGGTGATGACCGTCTCGACAAGATACTCTCTGGGGTTATCAGCTGGTCCATCCGCGGGATCGGGACGCGATGGAAGCATCCTGTACCCGACGAACAGAATGTAGGTGAGGCCCGCTCCCAGCATCATCAGTCCGACGGGAGTGAAATCGAGTATCGACATGCTGCCGAGACCGCTCTCCTGAGAGAGACTGTTCACTATCAGATTCGTCGATGTGCCGATAAGAGTAGTCATTCCACCGAGAATGGCTGCAAATGACACGGGTATGAGCAGCCTGGAAACCTTGATTCCATGCCTCTTGCCCCAGTCCCTCACCACCGGCACAAGCAATGCGACTACCGGTGTGTTGTTCATGAGCGACGAGATTCCGGCAACGAACGGCATCAGCCGGGCGAGAAACCTCCTGTACCCCCTGGACGGACGCAGTTTCCTCTCGAAGAACCACTCGAGAAGACCCGTCTTCCGGATCGCGCTGCTGATGGTAATGAGCATGATCATCACAGCGATTGATTCGCTCGCGAAACCGGCGAGAACCTCTGCCGGAGACAGCACGTCGGTTGCCGTGAGTATGGCGACCGCAATAAGGAATACGACGGGGGGAGGAGCAAGCCTCCTGTAGAGGAGGACGACGACCATACCGAGAACTGCGAGCACCGCAATCTGTGATAAACTCATCCGCCGGCCCGGACTACATTCCCTCAGTCACTCGAGAGAAACCGCAGTCTTTCGGGAAGGACCTCCCCCCCGTCAGGATGGAATGGATCCTGCGCAAGCGTCCTGCTGGCGATTCCATGCACGAGAAGATCATGGACTATCGCTTCGATATCGATATCCTCCCAGCCCTCGTAGAACCATGCAGATATCCTTCCGGTGGAATCGATGAGCAGAAGCGCGGGAACGTTGTTAATGCCGAAATTCACACCCACTTCACCCTTGTCGTCGATGATCATGGGAAAGTCGAAATCCCATGCTTCCACCTGGCTGTAGAGCTCGGGCAGCTTCTCTTCCGATATCCTGTAAATGACTACAACCTGCACGGGATCGTCTGCGAACTCGGTACACAGGTCATGCAGTCTGCTGAGTGCCATTACATCGTCAAGAGTTTCGAAATCCTCGGAGAGCAGAACGACAACGTGCCCTCTGAGCTGGTCGTACAGGCCCAGAGGCACCGAAGTGTTGAACCAGGCATGGTCATCGGGAAAATCACCTACGGTCTGGAAGCGACCGGTCATTCGGATTGAAGGCTGCATCCTGAAGAAGACCCCCAGTAGAATGCCGAAAACGAGCACTGCGAGGATGAACAGTACGGTTGAGCGTACCTGCTTCCTCTTCATCTCGGTTGGTGGCAATCCGTTCGAAAAACTCAATTGCGGCCAATCTCCCGGAGTCCGGGGTGGCAGATTCCGGATACGTAAGCGTTAAGGTTCCAGTCGAGTGTTCCGGTTCGAGTCACTTCCCGGTTTCCGGAGTGAGAGCCCTCCCCAGAAGCCAGGCAACGGGTATCCAGATTATCGAAGCACCTACGAAGAAGAACCACGGTTGTCTGATCGCTTCCAGATCAGCGTGATGCAGGGCCACGATCGCCGCGATGCTCCATCCGATTACCAGGAAACCGAGGACCATGTTCTCTCGTTCGCGGATCCCGCGGACGATGGAAGCGAGTCCGAGTACGGTGAATAACGCCGGCCACCAGTGCCCGAGATCGACACCGAGACCGAGCAGCAGAAAAACGGTTCCGATTCCGCCGAAGACGATTATGGAGATCTGCAAGCCTCGACTCATTGCCATTCTATTCCCCTTCCACAGGAGGGCCCAGGCTGGCCAGATCGATTAGCCAGACTCCCTCTATCCGTCTGATTACGACTTCCTGCAGGCCGTCTTCAGTTCTCATCACCACAACAGCAAGGGAGTCTGTCGGATAACTTACAGACTTCATGCTGCTGCTTAGATTATGTACTTCGGGAGACGCCTCGACCATCCTGCAAAACAGATCCTGTCCGGTCAGATCGTGGAAATCCTCTTCAGTCATTTCACCGGAGTAGCCTTCTATTGCCTCCCGGGCTTCCACCCAGCCGAACCTTTGAAGAATCACTACCGTAGAATCGTACCACTGGCGGGATTCGGGAGTAAGGAGACCCCAAGCCTCCGAATAACTGGAATCGGAAAGTGCCCGTGTGAAATCGAGTACCGCCTGTTTCGCCGGATCTCCTCCCTTACACGAGATCAGGAGGAAGAGACCTGCGACCATGGGCATAATGCGGTCGTGTCTCATAGTACGTGCACCACTATCCCGCTCCTCAGCTTGGGCTCGAACCATGTGGATTTAGGAGGCATCACGTTCCCGCTGTCAGCAACCGCCATCAGCTGGTCTATTGAAGTCGGATAGAGAGAAAAGGCAACGCTGTAGTCTCCCGAATCGACAAGCCTTTCGAGCTCGTCGGTCCCACGAATGCCTCCCACGAACCTGATCCTGCTGCAGGACCTCGGATCATCGATTCCCAGGATGGGGGCAAGCAGGTTCTCCTGAAGAATACTGGCATCGAGGCCCCTGACGGGATCACCGGCAGGCCAGGTTCCCTCCTTCGGCGTGGCGGTGTACCACTCTCCGTCAAGATACATGCTGTAGGAGAGACTGCCGAGTGGAGTCTTTTCGCCGCTGCGAATGACCGTGAATTTTTCGCTAACTCTTTCGAGGAACCCGGACACGGTGTGCCCGCCAAGATCCGCCACCACCCTGTTGTAAGGGAGAATCATCATCTGGCTCTTCGGAAACAGGACCGCAAGAAAGAAATTGTAGTCCTCTAGCCCGGTGTGGCCCGCATTTGCTTCGCGCCGCTTCCTCGCGATCAGGGATCCCGAGGCGCTGCGGTGATGACCGTCTGCAACGTAGAGGAACGGCACTCCCCTGAAGATGCGTTCTATCTCCTCTACAACGTTATCATCCCGTGCAAGCCACAGGGTGTGTCTCACCCCGTCGGGGGCTGTGAAATCGTACTCCGGTTCCCCGGTGCAGATTCCATCCTGAAGGGCATCCAGTGCAGGCTCGTCGTTGTAGGTGAGAAAGACCGGACCCGACTGAGCATTCTGGGCCTCTATGTGCCTGATCCTGTCGGTTTCCTTTTCCCTGCGGGTGAACTCATGCTTCTTGATCACGTCATTCTCGTAATCCTCTGCGGACACGCACGCCACAAGACCGGTCTGTGAATGCTCGCCCATGATCTGCCTGTAGAAGTAGAAGATCGGTTTTTCATCCTGGATCATTACCCGCTCTTCGATGAGAGAGCGGAGATTCTCTGCTCCCTGAGCGTAGATCCGGTCGCTGTAGAGATCGATCGATGGATCCAGATCCACCTCTGGTTTAACGACCCTGAGGAAACTTAGCGGGTTGTCTTTCACCAGCTCCCTTGCCTCCGAAGAATCCAGAACATCGTATGGCGGAGAGGCAACTTTCTCTGCCAGGTCCTTCCTGGGTCTCAATCCCCTGAACGGTCTTACCACTGCCATCTCGATGACCTCCGCAGTAACTGCATAATACTGTAATAGTTCTCTGGAAATCGCTCCGATTTATCTTCAAAGATCCAGTGAATGTAAAGGAATGAAGACCTGCTCAGCTGTTCTCTTTCGAAACGGGAAGACCCAGAAGACCTAGTTCATGGTCTACCATTTCATGAACCAGCTCCCTGAACGTTGTCTCATGCTTCCAGCCCAGGATCCTTGCCGCTTTTGCGGTGTCACCACACAGAGCGTCGACTTCTGTGGGTCTCATGTACCTCTTGTCCGTTCTCACGAAATCTTTCCATTCGAGGCCGACGTATCCGAAAGCCTCGTTCAGGAAATCCCTGATCGAGTGTGTCTCTCCCGTTGCTATAACGTAGTCGTCACCACTGGATTGCTGGAGCATCAGGTACATCGCTCTGACGAAGTCCTTTGCATGTCCCCAGTCCCTCTTCGAATCCAGGTTGCCCAGCGTGAGCACACTCTGTGTTCCCGCCTTTATCCTGGCAACCGCCATCGCGATCTTCCTGGTTACGAAGTTCTCTCCCCTCCTGGGCGATTCGTGGTTGAAGAGAATTCCGCTCGAGGCATGAAGGTTGTATCCTTCACGGTAATTCACGACCATCCAGTGGGCATAGAGTTTTGCAGCGGCATAGGGGCTGCGGGGGTGAAAGGAAGTTTTCTCGCTCTGGGGCGGCGGGCTCGAGCCGAACATCTCGCTGGTCGATGCCTGATAGAATCTGCAATCCCTTGTGAGACCGACTTCCCTTATCGCATCGAGAAGCCTTGCCACGCCCAGGCCATCAACATCGCCGGTGTACTCGGGTATCTCGAACGATATCCTGACGTGGCTCTGCGCCGCCAGGTTGTATATCTCGTGGGGGCCGACCTTCTCGAGAATCCTGTTCAGGGCGCTTGAATCCGTAAGGTCACCGTAGTGCAGGAAAAGGCGGGCACCATAGATCTCCCTGTCCTGTATCAGGTGCTCAATCCGGTCCCTGTTGAAGCTGCTGGACCGTCTTACTATGCCATGTACCTCGTAGTCCTTGCCGAGCAGAAACTCGGTCAGGTAGGAGCCATCCTGACCGGTGATTCCCGTAATGAGTGCCTTTTTCACAATTCCCCCCGATTCCTTTGCGTTCCCGGGTAATATATGAAAGCTCACCGCCCGTTCTTACCCCGAAGTACGTCCATGGCCTTTCCCTTTGCTTCCTGAAGGACAAGCTTTGTGGACACGGCATTTCTCTCGGCAAGGGCTGCGCATTCCTCGAATTCAGGTTCCGCACTGACGATTCGCTTTCCCAGAATGCCGATCTTCACTGTAACATCTCCCCACTGCGTAGACACTTTCTCGAAGCGCCGTTCGAGTACGAGCCTGGTCACCGTGTCGACACGGATGCCGAGAGTACTCGATTCGACGAACAGCGTCTCGACAACACGATTCCGTACCTGGAGCTCGTTCGGGCATAGCACCGTCACCTCGAGAGCAGGTCTTCCCTTCCTGCCGATGCAGTGGGCAGCGTAACAGTCCACCGCTCCCGCCTCGAGCAGTGACCCGGAAAGACCAGGCCACAATCTGGGGTCGAGGTCGTCGATCACAGTTGTCAGCCTGCTGCACGAATCAGTATTGGCTCCGGTGGAATCCTGATCCCCGAGGGTCTCGCCAACGCTCACTCTAAGAAGATTCGATCTCGCAGAATCGCGATTCCCCGCGCCCATACCGGAAACCTCTATCCGCATGAGCGGCGCAACGGAATTCCAGTCACTGACTGCCGCCGTGATTATCGCAGCCCCGGTCGGCGTCGTCAGTTCCCACGGTTCAGAAGTCGGCAGAAGCGGTACTCCCTCGAGGAGCTTCAGTGTTGCCGGGGCCGGAAGAGGCAGCGTACCGTGGGAGCACTCGAGGACTCCCTTTCCTATTGCAACGGGCGAGCAGAATACTTTCTCCGCGCCGAGAATGAACAGCCCGGCAAAGCTACCCACGATATCGATAATCGCATCGATTGCTCCCACTTCATGAAAATGCACCTCATCGACCGGTTGTCCGTGGACCGAGGCTTCGGTGCCGGCAAGTCTTCTGAAAGCCAACAGGCTCTTCCTGCATACCCAGCCGGGGAGACCGGCATCCTCGATCAGAACTGCTATCTCGGGCAACCCTCTGCGGGGCTGTTCCGGTGGGAACAGAACGTTGACCAGGGTTCCGCTGAAGCCGCTCCTGCTTACCTTCTCCGCAGTGATCTCCCATTTCCCGACGTCCAGCCCGGCAAGCATCTCCGAAAGGTCGGCAACCTCCAGGCCGGCATCTATGAGAGCTCCGAGAACCATATTTCCTGAAATCCCGCTGAAGGGATCGAACAGGGCTACCTTCATTGCCGTCCTTCCCTTTTACCAACAATCCTGTAAAGCCACCGCTTTTCACCGGTGTATCTGGGATCCGCTACAGGATGATCCGTGTTCTTCAGCGGCCTTCGCCACTGTCCGAGGTCGAGGTTCCGCTCGAGCCAGAGCCCGACCCCCTCAACCATAACTCTCCAGCGCCATTCGGGCTCTGACCTGTGCCACTCGTTTACGGACACAAGCAGAGGACGCGGTGAGCTTCCTCGCCATGCACGTTCCAGCAGAGCCAGGGCTGCGGCGGGGTCGTCCTCAAAGGTTCCATCGGGAAAGTCCGATGCCTGACCATGGATCCTCAGCGCTCTGCAATGCAGGACGGACGCAAGCCGTCCAGTCCCTCCGCACTCGGGATCGGAGGAGAGCTCGAGACATCTGCCGTAGTCCTCCCTGGCCTCGGCAAGCCTGAAAAGCGGACCGAGCATTATCTTCGCTGCTTTCTGGAACTCCCCCGATTCCCGGTGCAGCATCGCTGCCTTCTCGAATTCCTCCGCAGCCTCCATCCATTGCATTCGTCTACAGCATAGATCGGCATGGATGGAATGAGCCACAGGCCATTCGGGATAATCGGAGGAGAGCTTTCGAGCGCAGCCCGCTGCCTGTGACACCTGGCCAAGAGAGAGAAGAATGCGAACTTCTTTCCTTCTCAGCTGGCGTATCTGAGCAGGATCTCTTTCCCTTGCCAGAGAGCTCTTCAAAATCAGGAGTTGACGCCCGGCTGCGGCGGCAGAACTATATCTAGTCATATGGATACTCCGGAAAGAACACAGATCGACAGCTTACTCGAGGGGCTTGCAGCCGATAGAACATCGGGGGCTGCCACTCTGTACAGAAAGATACTCAACTATCTCGTTCTGGGAAACCTTGGCTCGCACGACCTTCCAGACAGGATCAGAGAGCTCGGCGCAGACATGGTTCCCCTTACGTATCTGGCGGGCAAACTCGAGAGAGCCGAAATCTTCCGCTGGCAGATGGTAGCCAAGAATCTCCTGCGGGATCTCAGACAGGAGAACATCGTAATCGCAAAAAAACTGATCAAGATTCTGCCTGAGAAAGATTGCAGACTCCTGACCCACAGCAACAGCAGCACCGTGATCGAGGTTCTCAGATCCAGGCGCAGACAGATCGAGAAGATCTTTCAGACGATCGCAGTCCCCGGAGAGGAGGGGCGGACATCCTGCGAGCAACTGAAGCAGGCCGGGATCAAAGTAGAGCTCATCAAGGATTCCAGAGCCCCGAAACTCATCTCCGAAGGCGTGATTCCAATTCTCGGCGCAGACTGCGTCACCGAGCTGTTCTTCGTCAACAAGGTCGGATCAGCTGAGATCATAAACTCCGCTCTCGAGCACAAGATCGAACCTGTCGTCGTTACGGGAACCGAGAAGCTGATATCTTCCGAGCAGTACGGAGACCGCCCTGACAGCCCTCTCTTCGAGAGAATTCCCCTCGATGGAATCATGCTGGTGGCCGGCAATTACAAGTTCAAGGTCTCTCGCCAGAAGAAGAAATTCCAGGAACTGATCCTTAAGGGAAAGATCTGAGCAATCGATGCCTGTCCGAATCCTGAGCGAGGGTCATTTCAGGGCTCTCGAGAGCAGCCTGACATATCTGTTCAGGAGCATTCCGCCAGAATCCTCTATCGCCCTGGTCACCGCGGGTGAACAACAGAGAAAACGGATCAGCGATGTTCTTCTTGCAGGCATATCGGATACTCTTTCCGGCGTAGAGCTGCTTCCAGGAATACCGCACCTTGCCGCACGGCTTGCCGATAATCCCCGCATCAGGGAGAAGGTCTCCATTTCGGACAGGGCAGCCATGGCTCTTGGCGCAGTCAGACTCCTTGATGATGGTGATCCCTTTTCGGGGCTGAAAGGGAACCCGGCATCGGCAGCGGCTCTCGGACATTTCTTCGAAAACCTCCTTGAACAGGGAATTACTCCCGAGACATACAGGGTCTGCTCGGAGATGCTCGAAGACAAACCAGGGCCGGTCGAGAAGACATCCGGCAGGATGTTCGAATTCTACAGCGAAGAAAGAAACAGATTGTACTTCAGCCCGGCGGACGTGATTCTTGCTTCCTCTCCAGGCTCCTCCAGGAGGTACGACCTGGTGATCTTCTACGGGTTCTACGATCTGAATCCGGGGCAGCGCCGTTTCGTAAAGCGCCTGGCCTCACTCGATGTCCAGATTCACTGGTTCTCACCGCTTCACCCCTCTTCACGATGGAGGAGCATCTACGGCAAAACGGGTGAATTCCTCAGGAGCCTCGGTTTCGAGGAAAGGCGAAGAGTCGACTGGAACGTTCCCCTCTCCCCGGCAGGCGTACTTGCGGAAGCCATTAACTGCACTTCAATAATCGACCCCGACCCCGGAACCCTCTCGGTCTCGGCGGTGAGCGGGGAAATCGGTGCGGCAAGGGAAGTGCTCCGAAGGGTCTCCCTGCTGGAAAACGGGGGAGTTCCCCTGAGGAGAATCGCGGTGGTGGAGAAGTCGCCGGGAAACTCGCTCGTCACAAGGCTGGCTCATCATGAGGGAGTGCCCGTTTCCGCTCCCCTGACCGCTCCCCTGTCCGAATTCCCTGAAGCTGTTCTCGTCCTTGCTGCATCCACTGTAGAGGAACAGGACTTCCACTACACATCGATTGAAGCTCTGTTCAACACGGGCAGGCTGGATCCCATGCTGGATCCCGGTGTTGCCAGCCTCAGGAAATCGGTTCTGAGCAGCGGTGTGAGATCAGGCCTGGGCAGCTGGAGGGCGGCGCGAGAGGATGGACACGACGTTCCCGAACTGATCGAGGTTCTCGGCCGGTTCTACGACACCCTCAGCCCAAGAGCAGCGCCGGTCGAATACCTGAAATCGCTGCACGCGCTGACATGCAAGCTGACCGGGGGATGCGGAGAGGAAACGCTAAAAGAGCACATGTTCTCTTCCGAGGGGTGGAAGTACGACGGTTGTGTCGACTGGAACACCTTCTCAGCGCTGCTCCGCCTGCGATTTGACGAAACCTCCATCGAATTGCGTCCCGGTGACACGAAAGGTTTCAGCGTTCTCTCGATGGAGAGGATTCGAGGCACTCTCTGGTCCGCAGTGATAGTCAAGGATCTGGAGGAGGGTGTCTTTCCCTCGACACGGATCGACGATCCCAGGCTGCCTCGAGAGCTGCGCAACAGGCTAGAGCTTCCGGATACGGATCAGCGGGAGCTGGAGGAGGCTTTTCTCCTGAGTTCTTCGTTCGAGGCTGCCTCGGATCATGTGAGCCTCATCTACATGAACCTGGATTCCGGCGGAAAAAGTGTGCTGCCGTCACCGTTCATAAAGACCTTTGTACCGGATGAAACCGATTCAGGGGGGAGAAGCTGGTTCACACGCAGAACCGCAAACCCGATCGGTACCCTGCTCGGCGGCAAACATCCGGGGCAGCAGGCAGCCCTCGCAGCTGCGGAGGGGCTTCCCCCCGGAGACAGGTTCTTCCTGCGGAAAGGCCTCACAGCGGAAAGGTCGCGAACGTCGTCTGCTCCATTCGACTGCTTTGACGGCGTCATCGGTCCCGGCTTCTACGAAAGGGCACAGTGGTCCGCTACGGCTTTCCAGAACTACGTCAGTTGCCCCTTTGCCTTCATGGCGGAGAATATCTGGCACCTGGAACGGGATGAGGACCCGGGAGCCCTCTTCGAACCGGACGCTCTTACGAGGGGAAAGCTCGTGCACAATTGCATCGAAAAGCTTATCTCGAAGCATGGATTCGATGTCACAGAGGGTGAGGTCAGAGTTCAGATGGGGAAGTGTGCGGCGGATCTGAACCTCGAGGCAATCCTCGGCTCGAGGGCTCTTCTCGATACCTGCCTCGATAATGTTGCTGCTCTTCTTTTCAAAGCTTTCCTGTTCCTGGGTGAAGAACAATGGACACCGCTTGCGGCTGAGAAGACGCTGAGCGCCATGCTGGGAGACCTGCCGGTTAGAGGAAGAATCGACCTGCTTGTCCGGAAACCGGACGGCAGCCTTCTCGTCGCGGACGTGAAGACCGGAAAGCCAAAAAGTGTAAACACCATCAGAAAGGAAATCGAAGCCGGTGTTCTCTACCAGCCCGGGGTGTACCGGGCTCTCGTACTGGCAGATCCACCCATGAACGCCACCCCCGAGAGTGTCTCGATGGCCTACGTCTACATTCCCGAAGGACAGGACGTGCGGATTATCGAACTTGATACCGAAACCATGAACGGGCTAGAGAGCTCGGTTACCGCAAACTCGATCGAAGTCGCGAAGCTCGTAACGGAGGGGATATTCCCTCCGGTTCCGCTCGATGGGAAATGCGGCTACTGTTCCTACGGAGATCTCTGCAGGAAGAGCCCTGCAGAACGCATTGACTGGAAGCTGGGAAACGACTCCAGGCTCGGACTGCTCAGGAAAGCCCGCGAGATATGAACGAGCCGGTCGACATCCGTGTCCGTGATGCCATTCGCACCGAGCGGGAGCGGAACGTAGTAGTCGAGGCAAGTGCTGGCACGGGAAAGACAACTCTCCTGATAAACAGAGTGCTTTCGCTCATCGAAAGCGGAATGGCTCTCGAGAGAATCTGTATCGTTACCTTCACAAAATCAGCTGCTTCAGAACTGAGAACGAGGCTCAGGACTGCACTCGGCGATAGAGCGGGCATCCTCCTCCCCGGTGCATGGATAGACACGATACACGGGTTTGCGTCACGGTTCCTCAGGGAGTACTCCCATCTGACCGGTGTAGATCCCGCATTTACGGTCTGTGCATCGCGGTTCACACCCCTGGAGATCAAAAGGAAGTGGGACGGATACATCACGGGGCTCAGCAGAGAAGAGCTCGCATCAGCAGACCTGCTCCGGAGACTTGCGAAAACGACGATCCTGCTGAAACTGGCCAGGGACATCGAGAATCAATGGTGGATGGCTTCCGCGTCATGTTTCGGCTCATCGAGTGCTGTGCTGAGCGAGTTCCTCGGAAGAGCTCTCCCCGCACTCGAACGGCTTCTCCCCCCCTGCTCCGATCACACGGACAAGCTGTACTGCATAATCCGTTCGACGATGCAGTACCTCTCAGCCCTGACCGAAGCAACTGGTTCCTCCCTGCAGCCAAAGCTGACCGCCCCGGGAAATAACGGGGCACAGGCGAACTGGGGCGGAAAAGAGTGTCTTGCAGAAGTGAAGGAAGGCTACAGAAAAATTGTAGACGAGTGGGGGAAGAGAGTGTTTCCGGTGCAGGCATGCACGGGCATCGAAGACCAGATAGAAAGCCTCCTGATGCCTTTCGTCCGGAGCCTCCGCCAGGAGTGGTCAGGTGACCGGGCCAGGCTGTCGTACGACGATCTGCTCCTCGATACCTGGAACCTCCTCCAGTCTTCGGGTCTTCTGCTGTCCCTTACGGCAGACAGGTTCGACCACGTGCTGATCGATGAGTTCCAGGACACCAGCAGACTGCAGACCGGTATTTTCACCAGCTTTCTAGCGGAAGCAGGCAGAATCCTGCCGGGAAAACTCACGGTTGTGGGGGACAGGAAGCAGTCGATATTCGGCTGGCGATTCGCCGACATCGAAACCTATGGCGATACGGTGAACGCTCTGGAAGAATCCGGGGCTCTTTCGAAAACGATTACAGTGAATTTCAGGAGCACCTCTAAGATAATCCGGTTCGTCAACGCGATGGGTGCGGCCCTGTTCGGGCAGCAGACTCCTGAGGAGCTTCCCTTCGGGTGTGGCTACTCCCCGCTCGAACCCTCACCAGAGGCGGGTGAAGGAATTCCGGTCGAGATACTCGACGTTCCCCCGAAACCGGAAGACCTGGAAATAAGCCTGGGTGAACCCGCATGGGCTGCCAGATGCCAGGCGGAGTACATCGCAAAAAAGGCCCGCCGCGAGATGGCTAATGCATCCTGTAAATGGGGAGACTTCGCCCTGCTCATCCGGTCTGCAACGCATCTCGACCAGTTCGTAAACATTTTCGAAAGGGAGGGAATCCCCTACTCGGTCGAAGCCTCGCGGGATTTCAGGAAGCTCACAGAAACCGCCGATATCGCGGAGATGATTCGATGCCTTGTACACCCGGAGGACAGGAGGGCATGGGCACATACACTCCGTTCGGCGTTCTTCGGTATCGATGATGTCACCATATCGCAGGTAATGAAGGAGAAGACCTCCGGCTACATGTCCGAGCACGATAACTGTCCCGCTCTGATTACCTGCGCCAACGACGTGCTCAGAAGACTGAGGGAGTCCGCTCTTGCCCTTCCCCTGAAAGACTTTCTTACGGTTCTCCTCTACGAAACCGACCTGCTGGCCGTTATCGCCGCAAGCGGTTACCAGGTCAGCCGACGACTTTCAGGTCTTCAGTACATTCTGGACACAGCATTCAAGGGAAATGCCCGGAACCTGTCCGACCTTCTCATCATCCTCGACAAAGAGCTCGCACCTGCGGCCACTGAGGAACCGGCTACACTTCCCGAAGAGGGAGATGCCCTGATCGTCACCACTATTCACAGAGCAAAGGGACTTGCTTTCAAGCACGTCTTCCTGGCTGCTCTCCCGAATAAGGCTCGCGGCCCCGGCACCGACAACCTCCTGACGGACGAACGCGGCAGGAGGGCGGCCTTCCACTTCTCCGGCACGGCTGTAACGGCCCACTGGCCCGATCTGAAATCCAGGGAAATAGCAAGATCGAATGCCGAGACGCGAAGGCTCCTCTACGTCGCGGCAACCAGGGCAAAGGACACCCTGACGATCTTCAGGACCTCTCCGGGGAACAGGATCTCCCCGGCCTTGATCCTTCACGATGCGGTTCAGGCAGCAATGGAGTCCGATCCCGGCTGCTGCGAGGTGAGGGAGCTTGCACCGGTACTTCCGTCGGCCACAGGTCAAGCCACAATCGATCTCCCCGGGGAGACCGGGTTGCCTGCTGCCGGCAATACATTCTTCCCCATAACGATCAGAGGAGTCGATCGGACTCGGGAGAAAACCCTGGGTACGGTAGTCCATGCAATACTGGAGAAAATCGATGTCGAGAAACCTTCCGAATGGATCGAAGAACACACCGGGGCACTGAAAGCCTCGTTTCCCGACCTCTTCGATGAGGCGAAGAACCTGGCACTCAGTCTATTCGACACCGACCTCCCATTCGAACTGACCGGAAACAGAATAATCGGCCGGGAGTTCTGTTACATGGTTTCAACCCCCGAGGGGGCAAGAACCCGCTACATCGATCTGCTGCTCGACGATGACGAGCGGCTGATCGTACTCGATTACAAGACCGATCAAGTAAGGGATGGAGATCTTGCGGCAACAGCGGAACAGTATCTGAAGACCCAGGCATTCTACGGAACCGATATGGCCAGTGTGTACGGAAAGCCGGTCTCCTGCTTCATCGCATTCCTTCGTGAGAAGGCCTGCTTTCACGTGGGTGACTACTGAGAAAGAGTTTGCCCGTTAACTTCTCGAGCCAGGAATGCCCTGACGGGTGATGCTTCACATCCATGGATCTTGAGTGGAAAACAGAACAGGATGTACTCACCCGGGGAAACATGATCCAGCTTCAGATCCTCTACCTGTACGATGTCCGCTCCGAGAAGAGCATCGTGTACGTCATCCGAACCGAACAGATCCGTTGAGAGGTAGTCTATCCCGACCAGAACAGCGCCCCTGTCCCTGATGAGCAATGCGGCGGCACCGGTCAGCGCAGGGTAGTCCTTCCTGAACTCACTGCGGTCGAAGCTGGATGCAGAAGTCCTGAGAAGCAGGGCTTTCCCCTGCAGATCCGCATCCCCCAGCAGTGCCGGACCGATCTCGCCGGCATCGCCGCAATCCAGAACCACAGCCCTGCACACGAAGGATGAAGGTGGCACATTGTCGATGGTCCTGCCGTCTGGAAACCTGTGCCTGGGAGCATCCATGTGGGTGCCAGCGTGGGCGGTCAGCCTCATAGACGTTATTACGTACCCGTGGAAATCGTGCTCGAGCCCGGAGTAATCCTTCGCGCCGGGCCAGGGAATCGTGTCGAGCCCCATCGTCCTCGTCACATCTATCATCTCATCCGGATTGAACGAGAATACTCGTCCGCCATCACGTGCGTTCATGATGCCCTCTGCTCCCCTCTACAGGCCGGGGGCGCGACAAGAGCCGCGCCCCCAAAGTTTCAGAATCGCTCAACGGCTACCTGAGCAGAGTGACCTTTGCGGAAGTGACCTCGCTGCCCTGGGTAAGGCGCAGGAAGTAGACTCCGGCCGAAAGATCCGATGTGTTCCAGGTGAAGCTGGCGGTATTGATGAGCTGATCGTTGTAAGGTCTTGCCACGACACGGCCCGCGATGTCGAAGACCTCCAGCGTAGCAGGTCCCATCGCACCGTTTATCGTGATAAAGGCCGCTGAATTCAGCGGGTTGGGAACCTGGATCGAGAGGCCGGACGGAGTGAGTCCGGTGCATTCATCCTCGACACCGACCACATCGGGCCATGTCCACATCATCACGGACGGGTCGCCCATGAGGTTGTAGCCCTCGTAGTAATACTTGCTGAGGCCTCCACCACTGAGATATTCCCAGACGGCAAGCTTGCCGGCATTGCAGAATCCCATGGGCCAGTAGATGTCATCCCCGAGGAAGGATTCGTACTCGGCCTTTTCCTGGATGTCGTCCTCGGTCCAGTAGCTGGAGGGAACGCTTCCGAAGAACCAGAGACCGCCGCGGCCCCCCGTCCTCGTCCAGGTTTCGCACCAGGCCGTTCCCGTTGCGAAATCACCGGTGTTGCATGCGTGCGAAAGAACTCCGGGGAACATTCCGTCGTTCGTGAGCTGGTTGAAGCTGCCCAGACCGAACGACATGTCCGCCCAGGACGTGGCGGAACCATGGCCGGAGAACGTGAGCATCGAGACACCGCTGTTGATGGATGCGACGGCCTGCGCCGCGGTTCCACCGGAGTGCGGGTAGACCTTGTCCCATGTGTAGCCCCGCGGGTCGAGATACGTGTCGATGCAGTAGTTGTGTGTTCCCTCGGAGATGCCCCAGTTGTCGTTGCTGGCGATCCAGCACGTGTTCTGTATCCATCCTCCGGAGGATGTTCCAGGGTTCTCGTAGTCGATTACACGCTGAGCCATCGTATTGCACTGGGCAGTGTTCTGCACGGAGAACCTGCCTATGAACGCGTCGGGGAAGTAATCTCCGGGAAGGCAAACGTAGTAGAGATCGGTTACCCCGCCGTACGCAGTGGCGCTGTTGCCCGGAAGGTACCCGGTGTCCCCCACGAGGAGAACGTAAACGGGAGGGTCGGGCCAGGTCGAAATAGCGTTGAGGATGTACGTTTCGATAGCGGCAGCACTCGTTCCGGTAACGCCGAGATCGACCATGGTAACGTCGAATCCAGCTGCTTCCTTGTGCGCCACGAATGCGTTCATCACCGTGTCGGTGAAATCGGAGTGGCCGACGATGAGATAGGGTGCAGGATCGTCGTAACCTCCGCCGACCTCGAAGGTTCCGTAGTTGACAAGCGTACTGGAAAGCAGCTCCTCGAAACCCTCGGCGCGGAACCTCTCGGCAAGGGCAAAGCTCTCGGAGACGCTTCCGCCCTCGAACGATATGTCCAGTGTTGCAGCTGCCATGAGATCGAAAGTGTTCAGGGAGGGGTTCCAGATGAGAGGGAACACTTCGACGAGCACTAGGTTGCGCCCGCGCATCATTCCACCCTCGATCACCCTTACGCGTCTGGAGGGGAATGACTCACCGGCAGAATAGACGGACTCATCAAATCCCATCGTGTAGTTCTCGCGGGGTTCGCTCTTGGTTGCCGACATTACGCCGGGCTCGACCGGCAGCCCTGTTCCCTGCAGCTCCGCTCTGCGGAGCACCTCGACGTCGACTACGACTTCGGCGCCTACTGGAATCTCGAGCCATGCCCTGTACACGGGTACCCTGGGCAGCCCGAATTCGGACAGAGCTTCGGCGTCCGTCATCGTTATCGTAGTGTAATTGCTTCCTTTTAATTCGATCGTACCGAACTGCGTTTCACCTGCACTCAGGGCAAAGACGATACCATCCGTGGAAGACTCCATGATGGTGAGACCTGCCGAAAATGCTAGGGCAGCCAGAACGGTCGAAACCATTATTGCGAGTTTCAAGCCGATCCTCCCTTGCTGAATTGTCGGATTTTTCCTGCTTTCGGAGAATACATTCCATACTTGTCTATTATTGAGAACATGAAGATAGCACGATCGGTTCCTCCGGTAAAGGTTTGTATGACCGCGGTTTTGACAGCATTCCTGGAGAAGATAGCTCCCTGCTTCTGACCTTCCACCGGTTATATTCAGGCTTGACCCTGCTGTTTCTCAAAACAAATGGAACGGGCGGAACAGTGCTTCTTCTTGTCATTTTGCTCGCAACGCAATCGCTCGCCGCCCAGGCACCTGACGACAGCCGGATTTCTCTGGTCCTTTCGGGAGGAGGTGCCCGGGGTCTGGCCCACGTGGGTGTCCTGCTGGCACTCGAGGAAGAGGGTATCACGGTCGGCTCGATATCGGGTACGAGCATGGGTGCTCTTGTGGGAGGTTTTTACGCGTGCGGGTACAGTGCGATTCAGATAGACAGCCTTGTCCGGAACACCGACTGGAAACACCTCTTCTCCTCCAGTCCCGAGGACAGGCTGACACCGCTCCCTGCCAGGATGACCGCGGTTCCCAACATCCTGACGCTCAGCCTCAACGGCCTTAAACCGGTACTCCCGGTTTCCGCAGTATCGACCCAGAGGGTGGGCTCTCTTCTTTCCTCTCTGACCGGTCCTGCCCAGGTTGTATGCGGCACATCCTTCGATTCACTCCCGGTTCCACTGAGGGTGATTGCCTTTGACATCTCTGCAGGGAAGAGGATTGTCCACGACTGCGGTGATCTAGCTCTGTGCATGCTCAGTTCGATGTCCATTCCCGCGGTATTTCCCGCCGTTCGGATGGACAGCCTCCTGCTGGTTGACGGTGGCACCGTGGACAACATCCCCGTCGATATTGCCGTAAAAACCTGGCTTTACCCGGTCCTTGCCATCGACGTTTCCAGCCCGGCAGAGGAAGTTCCGGAGGAGCCCCCCTCGCTCATCCAGGTTGGATCCCTCACCTACAGTGCGCTCTCGGGCATGGTGAACAGCAGGTTCTGGATAGAACCCGAATGGTACTTCAGGCCCGACCTCCATGATTCGAAGGCCTGGGACTTCTCACGAATCGACAGCCTCATTGACTGGGGATACGCTCAGACGATCTCCTGGCTTGCGGAGCACCCGGAGATTCCTCGCGGGGGAGCAGCCCATTTCTCATGGCATCCGCCGCGGCTTACCTGCAGGAACGTTCTCCTCGAAGGGCTGGAGAGTGTATCACACTCGGCTGTCTTTCCGTGGGTAACGCTGAACAGAGGTGATGCAGTCACCCCTTCATCCCTCAGACACTCTGCAGAGAACCTCTATGCGAGTCAGCTCTTCAACCGGGTGTACTACTCGCTGAGCAAGGCGGACGTGGAAGGCTCCGTGAACATCCTCTACTCCTTCGAAGAGCGGGATCCGGCATCAATCGGATTCGGTCTCAATTACCACAACGAGTTCGGTCTCGATGCCAGGCTGACACTCGAACACAGGAATTTCCTCAACACCGGCAGCACATTCCTTCTGAACGCAGGGGGCGGCGAAGGGTATCTGTTCGCCGAGACCGAGTTCCTGAACCTGTCACGGAGCAACTGGTTCAGCAGACTCAACCTCTCGACTTTCCAGATGAAGGGCAGCGAATACGATGCCGCCGGCAACGGCTCGGAGAGGTTATGGAACGAGACGGGTGGAAGGCTCTCACGGGGAGTCGCGATCGGCTGGTTCGGCCTGATGGAAGCAGGAATCGGCGGGAAACTCCACGGTTACGGAGACGGACCTGTCACCGGTTTTCCGGAGATATTTCTCAGAGATCTCCTCGTAACGGAAGACGATTACATCAATCCTGAAAGCGGCTCGAGAATCGATCTGGAACTCTCGGGCACACCGGTTGGAAACGTCCGTCACCTGAGATTCGGGCTGGATGCAAGAACCTCTTTCAGGCTGTCTTCTCAGGGTGTTCTGAGGGTATCCGGATGGGGTCAGCTGCTCACAGGTGAAACCCTGGAATGGCAGTACTCGAGGATGCGCGCTGGAAGATCGATACCGGGATATCCATGGAACTCGCTGCCATCGCGGTGCCGAATCGCTGGAAGCGCAGCCTATACGAGGTTCATGACAGGTCCTCTCTTCATCCGGGTTGAAACGGGATACTCATGGGATTTCGAGTCTCCAGCGGATATCGGAGAAGGGGATCTGAGATCAGGCTTTGGCATCTCAGCCGGTGTATCCACTCACATAGGACCTGCAATGCTCACACTGGCACAACCCGATGAGGGTGGCCACAGATGGACTGTATCCCTAGGTGCCCTCACCACATTCGGACCCGGGAGGTAGAATGGCTGCGATCATCAGTGCAGACGAAAAGCGAGACAGAGAAGTCAGGGAAACTGGGTACTCGAAGACTCTGCAGAGAATTCTGGCCAGTCAGAAAGAGGGCTGCAACCGCTTGTCAATGAGGATTCTGACGATCCGTCCGGGCGGCCACGTACCGAGACGGGAGAGCGGGAGTGAAACGATCTGCCATCTTCTCGAGGGAACGATTCTGTTCATGGACGGCGATGGTTTCATAAACAGCCTGAAACCCGGCGACACGGCCATCATCCGGCCTCACGAACGCTATCTCTTCAGAAACGAAAGTGGAAGCAACGCGAGAATCCTTGTGGCTTCATCGATCTGAAGCTCACCACCGTTAAGCCAGCCGGCCCCTCAGTACTCTGAGCGCAGCAGCGGCAGCGCCGATGCCGTTGTCGATGTTCATCACACAGACACCAGGACTGCATGAGTTGAGACAGGACAGAAGCGCGGAAACACCGGCAAAGGCGGCACCGTAGCCCGTGCTGACCGGCACTGCGACAACGGGTCCGCGGAAGAGGCCTCCGACAACGCTCGGCAGCGCCGCGTCCAGCCCGGCGCAGACGATGCAGACGGAAGCCTGCCTGATCTCGTCGACGACCCCCCCGAGCCTGTGTATGCCCGACACGCCAACGTCGAAGAACCGGCTCACTGAGACATCGAGTGTTTCCAGTACTACGCAGGCTTCCTCGGCCACGGGTATGTCGGAAGTACCGGCGGTGAGCACGGCCACGGAGCCCTCGCTCTCAACCGATTCACCTGCATATTCGCCCACGGTAAAGACCCGTGCATCCTCGTGAAAGGCACCGGACGGAAAGCTATCGAGAAGAAGCCGGGACACCTCGTTATCGACCCTCGATGCCATCGCAAGCCCGGTCCTGTCGAACAGTGACTGCATGATACGAAGCACATCACAGGGCTTCTTGCCCTCGGCGAATACTATCTCCGGAAGCGTCTGCCTTTCGCCCCGCGAATGATCCACCCTGGCGAACCCCAGATTTTCTCCAGCAGAATCCCGCAGCGACTGAAGAGCATTCCCAGGGGTAATCTCTCCCCGGGCAACGGCAGCCAGCAGCTCCTCCAGTTTTCTGTCGATCATCCCCACCTCTCAGACATTTCCGTGTGGGTGACTATACCGTGCTGGTGGGTTTTTCGTCGATTCCGCTCTGATGTGCCGATCCGGGGTGATTGACCGGTCTGCAGGCAGAACTTATTCTGCGTCACAGAAATCTGACATCAGATCACCCCATCCGGAGGAAATGATGCGAACCTGCTGTCCCCTGTTCCTCATCCTCATGGCTACGATAGTCTCGTCTTCACCACTCACACTCGGTGATGTTCTCGAAGCAGACAAAATCCAGCTCCGAGCGGAATACCTCTCGCAGAACAACCTGGAAGATCTCCTGGCAGACATCTCGGAACTTCCGCCGATTGCAACCGACACGGAAAGGGCAGCGCTGCTACAGGACAGTGTCTTCTACTCCGATTCGGTCTGGCGGCACTTCTACTACGTGATTCCCGAGGCGTATGACGGAGAAAAAGCCCCGCTTATCGTCTGGCTCCACGG
>CBDUZS010000007.1:0-58494 GCA_965371785.1 uncultured bacterium | reverse complement strand
GTACCCCCTACTGGATACTTATAGAACTTTTCTCAGTGGTGGGAATTGAGTTCGAGACTGAAGATCTGGTACCCCTAATGGGATTAGAACTCCTGTGGAGTTATCACTTGTCTCCTCGAGATCCTGTGGTGTTATGGAGTTGAACCGCTTGCCGGGCGAGGAGAGTTTTTCGGGCAGACTGCGTAATGCTCGTTTGTCTACCTAATCAGAACCAGCCTGCTGGAATGGACTTCCGTTTCCGTTGTCATCCTCAGGAAGTAGACCCCCGGAGACGCGTTAGCGGCATCCCATACAACGGAATGCTCACCTGCGGGAATGCTGCCCTCCACGAGAGTCGCAACCAGGCGCCCTGTCATATCGTAGATGGAGATTCGGGTACTGCCGGCCTCTGCAAGCTGATAGTGGATGACCGCCGAGTTAACTGCAGGATTCGGTGATGTGAAGAGGGCTGAGAACTCGAGTGATGCTGTCCCGCTCTCACCGATGCTGACATCAATATCCCATCTGCATGCCGAATAGCCGTCCGTTCCCGCGAAGACGTACTCTCCAGGATTAACTCCTACAGCGTTTATCTTGAGCTCGTCCAGCCCATCGTTCATCGACTCCCAGGTACTCCCCGCATTGTATGTGACCCAGACACCCTGGCCGTATGCCGCGGCGTAGATCGTAGAGTTGTCGCCCGGGTCCATCACCAGGTTCTTCGTGAAGCTGAGGCTTCCCGATATCTTAGAGAAGGAGTTTCCACCGTTTGTCGATTTGTAAACACCGTTTGCCGTAGCGGCGTAGATGATGTTCGTGTCGACCGGGTCTATGAGCAGATCGTAGACGTAACCGTCAATGCCCGTAGCGGAAAGCTTTGTCCAGTTTCCCCCTGCGTTGATCGTTCTGTAGATCGCAGAGGCGCTGTTCTCGTAGCCGCCTGCGTACACGATGCTGCCGTTCTCCGGATCCATTGCCAGGGAGTAGACTTTACCGACCTGGGAACTCAGTTCATCCCTTTCCCAGGTTCCTCCCCAGTTGATCGATCTGGAAACTGCCATGTGGTTCAGATGAAATCCTGATGTCCAGACGGTGCCTGTGCTGTTGGGGTCGGTGAGCATGTCCGTGCCGTCGGAGTAGTAGTTCGCATCGATTTCTGTCCAGACGGAACCTCCGTCTGTGCTCATGTAGAGCTGAGCGTAGCCTCAACCAACTCCTTCGAGAGCAAGCAGCCTGTTCGGGTTACCCTCCTCGGTTGCCATAGCGCACACGTCTCCGCAGGCCAGGGGGGTTCCCAGCGGAATCCATGAGCCTGCATTGTTGGTGGTTCGGAAAAGCCCCAGGTTGGTTAGTGATGTGTACAGAGTCCAGGGTGAAGTCTCTACGGCCAGGAAGCTGAGGACCTTTCCCATGTAGAGGCCGCCGTTCGTGCCGTACCATGATGTTCCAGTGTTGTCCGTTCTGTATATGCCCGTGTAGTTCACTGTGTGAAGCCTAGAAGATGTGCTCCAGTCGGCGGCGAGAGACATCACCGATCCGCCGTTGAGACCCTCGGTGTGAGTGGTCCAGGACAACCCGCCGTTGAGGCTGCGGTAGAAGCAATCCTTTCCTCCGGCGATGACGACTGAAGGATTGGCTCGTGAGTACTGCATCGCATAATGGTAAGCAGTGCTCGAAGAAACCGTAGACCAGCTGCCTCCGCCGTTCGTGGTTCTGTAGATGCACGATGTGGTTCCAGCACAGAGAGTGGTCGAGTTCGTGGGGTGTATCGTAACGGAAGCCAGTATGTTGTCGCCGCTCCATGCTGAATTCGTGATCTCTGTGAAGGAAGTGCCTCCATCCGTGGATCTGAAGAGTATAGGTTCGACAGGATTCTTGGTTGAACCTCCAACGTAGAGAATGTTCGGTGAGGAATTGCTTACCGAGATGCATCTCCCGTAACCCTGTTCTGTCGTGATTCTGTTGAGAGTCCAGCTGGATCCGCCGTTAGTGCTAACGGCAAGTGTTATGTAGTAACTTCCGCTAACGGATTCGAAACCGGCAGAGTAGACGAGATTCGGATTGGTGGGATGAGTGGCCATTTTGTAGGCGTAGAATCCAGTCAGGGGATAACCGTCCCATGTTGCGCCTTCATCGTCTGAAACGTAGATGTTCCCCATCGAGCCGACGAAGAGGAGCCCGGTGGGACCGATCGCTGTCGAGTAGATCTGTGTATCGAATGACCCCGTTGCGGTCCAGTTGTCACCCTCGTCGGTTGATTTGAACACACCGAACGGAATGGTTGTTCCGGTAAAGGAGTAGAATGTATCACTGTCCGTCAGGGATTGAAGTATGAACTTGGCGGGACCGCCCTCTGGACCGGTTGGTTCCCAGTAACCGGAAGCCACAGTCAGTGCTCCGGCAACCAGCAGAATGGTACAGATTCTCATCACTCTCATATGCCGCCCCCTTCAGGCATACAGAAACAAAATAGATAATTCTACATATTTACAGGCCAAGCGCTTGTCAATGAAATGCAAAAGTAATCCTAAGTGAGTCTGGATTATTTTCCGGAACGGTTTTTGGTAACAGTATTATCAGTAGTAAGCTAATACTACTTGATATACTCCGTGAGGTTATCCGCAAACAACTTCGCGTAATCGTTTGTCGGGAATGCTGATGCGAGTGCTCTGGATACCAGCTCCATGCTCTCCTTCAGAGGCAGAGTGTACTGCATGGAAGTGAATTGCTGCCTGTAGGCAGTCACTTCCCCGGACACGTCCTCGTTTCCGATGATCGTTCTGGCCATGAACTCGGCAACGGGTCCGAAATCGGTTTCCTTCATTCCGAATCTGGTCATTTCCGAGACTCCGGTCCTGATGCCGCTCGAAGTGAGGAACGTGGCATCGTCGGGAAGAGCCTGGTAGTTAACGATGATGTTGTTCTGCTGAAGTCTGGTGGCAATCGAAGCTCCATCACCATGATCGATGACCCGAAGTACGACCTGATGTGTGTGGGTGTAACCGTCGGAGGGGTCTCCCTCGACGGAAAGCCCGTTATCGGCAAGGTGCATTGCGAAAGCTCTTGCGTTGCGAAGGACCTGCTCCTGGTATTCATCTTTGAAGGCGTTCATTTCAGTTGTTGCAACGAGAAGCCCGAGCAGAGTAGCAAGGTGGTGGTTGCTCGTGCTGCCGGGGAACGCACGGCTCTTGATATCCAGCCAGAGCTTTCGGTAGGGTGTTTTCTTCGCCATGTTGCTGACTACGATGCCGCGCTGCGGACCGAAGAATGTCTTGTGGGTCGATCCGGTGACCACGTCAGCGCCATCTTCAAGCGGATCCTGGAACGCGCCGTATATGCCGAGGACATGCGCCATATCGTACATTATAACCGGGCGGTCTTCCCAGTCCTTCACGAAGTCGGCAAAGAGCTTAACCGGTTCCGGGTAGAGGAACATGCTCTTTCCGAATATGACCAGTTCCGGTCTGTTTTTCTCTGCTTCCTCCAGCATTCTGTCCTCATCGATTCTGTAGAGGTTATCCTGCCTGACAGGGAAGTTGATGCAGTTCTCCTGGCCCGTATCCGGATCGATGTCCACGAAGTTGAAGAGTGCGCCCATTGGCTGGCTCGAAAGATGACCTCCCTTGCCGAGGTTGTTGTTCATCACCGATCTGAGCTTCCGGAACGTCCCATCAGGAGTGGATCTGTTGACGAACTTCGTCACCCCCTTGAAGACGACCTCATTAGCCATCTGCCCGCTGACCGGCCTGAGTTCGACCTCGAGGCAGTTGAAATACTCACGGAGCGCATCCTGTGCCTCCAGCTCGACCTCCCTGATGAATTCGGTTCCGTGGTAGAAGTAGACCTCATTGCCCTTCATCGTTCGATGTTCGGCATAGCGGCCTGCAGGGTCGCAGATCTCACAGACTTTTACAAGAGGACTGGGTGTGTTCTCAGAGGGAATCAGGTTGATGCATTGCCTCTGTCGCCAGAGGTTGTTTCTCTCGATCCTGCTGAAAAGCTCTTGCATTCTCTCGGAAAGGTTTGCCATCAGGATGTCCTTCCGTATCTTCCGGGATCAGATCGTTTCCAGGTTTCCCCGGACCAGGTCCGGGCTGACTACAATAATGCAGGCACCTCTGTGCGTGTCGAGATCCCCTGTGATTTCCTCTATGGAGGCAACGATAGCGTCGAGCGAATCCTCCGGAACGAGTACGCAAACCGTTTTCGGCTCCGGTCTCGATCGTCCGAGAACGTCCATGAACCCGGCAAAGATGGGAACGTTCGAGAGTACTGGTCCCATCATGCTGGCCTCAGTCGTTACGGCGCCCACAACACCGAGTTCGAGGAACAGTTCCATGATCTCGCTGTACGTTTTTTCCTCCTGAACGATGATCATGAGCAGTTTCTGAGTCCTGCCCGGAGATGACTCATCCAGAGAAGTCACGGGAGCCGTGTGGTAGAGGAAGACCTCTCTCAACGCGAAGGGGGTCTCGCTGCGAATAAGCTCGTACCTTGCCCGTCCCAGCGACAGTACCCTTGCAGATGCAGCAAGAAGACGGAGATGTCCTTCGGTATCATCTTCGGGACCGACGATGCAGCAGAAGATGTGAACGCTTCGCTTGTCCATTGAATGAAAAGCAATGCCGGCAGGCGAAATGCCGAGAGCGACTACGAAGCCCTTCATACCCGGAAGCTTGCAGTGGGGAATCGCGACGCCGTCACCGAAACCGGTTGAGCCCAGTTCCTCGCGCAAGCGGAGTCCTTCGACAATCTGGTCGGAGGTCAATTCAGATGCGGCGGGAGAGTTCTTTATCAATCCGGCAAGCTCTTCCAGGACCTCCTGGGATCTCTTCGAACCAAGATGAACCGAGCAGCCCTCCACCGATAAGATTCTGGAAACATCCATATTCTTCCCCTAAAGAGTAGCGCCCCGGATCAAAGCATACTTCGATGCGGGTGGACCCGTCAGTTCGTTAACGAATACCGACAGCAGTACAATACTCACCATTGTGCTGCTCAGTTCAGGTGAATTCTGAAGGAACGGTGCCGCCTGGAGGAACAGGACCAGCCCTATCGCGACTCCGGCCTGAGGGAGCATCGCCAGCCCCAGGTAGTTCCGGACGAGCCTGTCCGAGCGAGAAATCACAGCTCCCGCGTACACTCCTCCGTACTTGCCGATTGCTCGGGATATAATGTACACGAAACCCAGCAGGAGAACGGGACCGGATGAGAAGACCGAAAGGCTGAGCTCGGTTCCTGCTATGGCAAAGAATGCAGCGTAGAGAGGAGGTGAAAGCGAATCGAGTACTGTGAGCACTTTTACACTCTTGTGCGAAACGTTTGCCAGCACTGCGCCCGCGACCATGCCGGCAAGCAGAGGAGAGAGGTGAAGAGCGGTTGCTATCGCAGTCAGCATGCAGACCAGTCCCAGTGTGATCACTAATATCTCGTTGTTCCTGTCCAGTTTTCTCGTTGTGAGATGGAGCAGCCAGCCGCCGACCGCTCCGAGAGCAAGAGACGAACCTATTTCCAGAAGGGCATGTCCAATCGAATTGAGAGTAGAGAAGCTCGTGCCGCCAAGGGATGTTCCCGCAAAGGCAGCAACCGCCGAGAAGAGGAGCACGCATCCTGCATCATCCAGAGCTACAACCCCGTAGAGATGATCTACGAACGGTCCCCGTGCCTTGAGGTTCCGTACGACTGCCACAGTGGCGGCCGGAGCAGTCGCAGATGCGATGGCTCCGAGCAGTGCTGCTGCCGGAAAGGGGAGCATTCCGGTAAGGGCAAGGGCGCCCGTGACGATTACGAACGTTGCCACCAGCTGGGTCAGTGTAATCAGTAAAACCGCTTTGCCGACACGCCTGAGTTTCGCAAGATTGAACTCGCTTCCAATTACCAGTGCGATAATGGCCAATGCGATTTCGGTTACCGATTCCAGAGATTCGTTGAGATCCAGATGAACGAGACCAATGCAGTATGGACCGAGAAGGAAGCCGGCAATAATGAAGCCCGTGATGGGCGGAATACCGAATCTGATAGCGAGTCTACCAAGGAAATAGCTTCCCGCAAGGAGCACACCGACACCGAACACGATGTGTACGCTGAATGTATCCCGCAGTGCTACAAGCGCTCCTGTTAATTCAGAAATAGCCATCTCCCTCCGAGAAGAGGCAGAATATTCGCCAGAGGCACTCAGGTCAAGATGAAAGCGTTAGTCCGATAACCTTTTCGGAATGAATTGCATATATTCCTACAATGTTTTAGCAGACAACTTGTACGAAGGCATGTTCACCGCTGATGCGGATGTCCCAACAGGATAACAGTGGTTAAGGAAAGGGTAGCGGAATGTCTTTCAACAACTTCATGAACGTACTGCGTGATCTGACTTCCAGGCTCGAACTCCTCAAGGAGCGTCTTTGACTTTTCCGAACTGCTGAAACGGGAAGCCGTGCTCAATCGGCTCATGGCACTTCCCGACTTCTGGGATGACCGCAAGAAGGCACTCAAAGCTATTTCGGATCAGAAGAAGATACAGAACTGGATCGAACCTATCTCCGCGATTGACGAGCAACTCGGGGATGCTGCCGCCGCTGCAGAGCTCCTGGAAGCTGAATACGACAGTGAACTCGAGAACGACTACTCCGCACAACTGGATGAGGTCACCATTGTGCTCGACAAGCTCGAGTTCCAGCAGATGCTGTCAGGTCCGAATGACAACTGTGACGTTATTCTTGCAATCAGACCCGGTGCCGGCGGTATCGACAGCCAGGACTGGGCAGAGATGCTGTTCAGGATGTACGTTTACTGGGCTGAGAAACAGGGCTATGAGATCGATGTCCTGAGTTTTCAGGGTGGTGAGGAAGCTGGCATAAGAGAAGCCATAGTCTCCTTCAAAGGAAGGTACGCTTACGGCTACCTCAGGGCCGAAGCAGGTATCCACAGACTCGTCAGGAGATCACCGTTCGATCAGAACCACAGAAGGCACACCAGTTTTGCATCGGTCAACCCGCTGCCCGACATTGAAGATGAAATTGAAATCGATATACGGGACGACGATGTCCGGGTAGACACCTTCCGTGCAAGCGGTGCCGGCGGGCAGCATGTGAACAAGACGGATTCCGCAGTTCGTATGACGCATATACCTACCGGTATTGCCGTAACCTGCCAGAACCAGAGATCTCAGCACAGGAATAGAGAGGTGGCCATGAGAATACTCAGAGCACGCCTCTACGAGCACGAGGAGAAGAAAAGGCAGGCGGAGAGAGACAGACTGGAGAAGGAGAAAGTGGATCCTTCCTGGGGGAACCAGATAAGATCCTACGTTCTCCAGCCCTATCAGATGGTGAAAGACCACAGAACGGGAATAGAGACGTCGGATGTCGACGGGGTTCTTTCCGGGAACATCCAGGATTTCATAGAGGCATATCTGAGAGAGAACGGTTAGGATCGGTAATAATGAGTTGTAAGCACAGTGATCAGATGCAGCAAAGGCTTTCCAAGCTCGATGAGATACGTCAGGACATCGGAGTGGACCCTTTTCCCTCGAGAACTCCGAAGAGGATTCCCGTATGCGAAGCACTTGCGTTCGGAGAGACCGAGGAATCGCTTTCAGTAGCTGGCAGGATAAGGGCGAAGCGGGAGCATGGTAAGACCATCTTCGTCGATATCGTTGACCACACGGGCAGCATCCAGCTCTTTCTCAACACGAAGATCCTCAGCGAAGGCAGCTGGGCGCTCCTCCAGAAACTGGATCTCGGTGACATCATCTGGGTGAGGGGAAGGCTGTTCAACACGAGGATGGGTGAACTCACACTCAGGGTAGAAGAACTGCGTCTCCTGTGCAAGAGTGTTCGCCCTCTGCCCGTTGTGAAAATCGATTCGGAGGGTGTCTCACATGATTCTGTCAGCGATCCGGACCTGATGTACAGGCATCGCTGCATCGATCTGCTTACGAACACCCCCTCGCGCGAGCGATTCGTAAAAAGGAGCAGAATCGTATCCGCCCTGAGAAAGTATCTTGACGATAACGATTTCCTTGAAGTGGAATCGCCTGTCCTGCAGCCTGTTTACGGTGGCGCAGCTGCTGATCCATTCGTTACCGAGTACAATTCACTGGATCAGACATACTATCTGCGGATCGCTACGGAGCTTTATCTTAAACGGCTTCTGGTCGGTGGTTTTGAAAGGGTTTACGAACTAGGGAAGGACTTCCGGAACGAGGGGATCGACAGAACCCACAGCCCTGAATTCACACAACTAGAGCTTTACGAGGCATACGCCGATTACCAGACCATGATGTCCCGCTTCGAGGAGATGGTTGCAGCATCGGCTGAAGCCCTGGGGCTCGGACAGAAGATCGAGTTCCTGGGAAAGAATGTCGATCTCACGCCGCCCTTCAGAAGACTCGGCTTCATGGATTCTCTGGCGGAAGCCAGCGGAGAGGATCTGTTCTCCTGGACACCCGGGGATCTCAGAAAGCTGTCTGACAGGCTGGAAATCGCTCCGGACGTTACCGACAGAATAACACTGCTCGACAAACTTTTCGATCACTACGTCGCCGACAGGATCACCGCTCCCACATTCGTTGTCGATTACCCTGCTGAACTCTCACCGCTTGCGAAGCAGAAACCGGGCTCACAGTCCCTCACCGAACGCTTCGAAGTATTCGTCATGGGCCTGGAACTTGCGAATGCGTTCAGCGAGCAGAACGATCCGCTTTTTCAGCGATCCGTACTGGAGCGTCAGGCTGTTTCCGATGGTCATCGTGAGGGAGAGGTCGATGAAGAATTCCTTTACGCCCTCGAGACGGGAATGCCTCCTGCAGGCGGGATGGGAATCGGTGTCGACAGGCTTGTGATGCTTCTGACGGATACCGCTTCGATTCGCGACACAATACTCTTTCCCCAGCTCAGACGGACCTCCGGCTGAGAATCAGGAGTTCAATTGAGAGCAAGGCTCGTCTTCAGCATCGCCTTCAGGCAGTTGTTCAGCAGGTCACATTCCCTGTTCATCAGAACCGTCTCGGTTCTCTCGGTTGCCGGTATCGCAATAGGAGTTTCGGCGCTGATTCTGCTGCAGGCCTTCATGGGAGGATTCCACTCCTCGATCAGGCAGTACCTTGCCGCTCTCAATCCCCCTCTGATCATTCGAGCACCTGGAGGAATGATGCTGGATGCTGATGATCTGGTTCTGGTCACACGGATTGCCGAAGAGATCGAAGATGTCACGGCGGTCTCGCCATTCATCGAGAAGACTGCCGTCGCAGCGGGTCGCAATGGTGAGGTTGCCGGCGTTATCGTGAGGGGCGTTTTCTGGGAAACCGAGCAGAGGATAACGGGAGTCGGAGCGGGTGGTACACCCGATGGAGCAATCGTGGGAACTCTGCTCGCACTCAGACTGGGAGTGAGCACGGGTGATACCATCAGACTGGCCTCGACCGAAACTGCAACCGTATCCGGTGCAGGCAGGATTCTTGTCGACACCATAATCCCGGTCAGGATAGCCAGCGTCATGGATATGGGTCTGGAGGAGTACAACAGGACACTTGTCTTCACGGATATATCGACGGCGAGGGCTCTGTTCCGGAGCGCGGGTTTCGCGACCTCTATCGGGGCAGGTATGGAAGATGGTTCGGATCCACTTGCTGCAGCCGAACTGATCAACACCCGTCTCAGGGATGAGTACGTCAACGCGAGACATCCCAGCTACCTGTCGTGTGATGCGTTCATTACATACCACGGCAATCTCTTCAAGGCACTCGGTCTGGAAAAGATGGCGATGACGATTGTACTCGCTCTCATCACGGTGGTTGCACTGCTGAACCTTTCGAGCGCGATTTCTATGATATCCATCGAGCATCGAAGAGATTTCGGCGTGCTCAGGGCCATGGGTGCGTCTCCCGGTACAATTCTGGGTACTACCATCGTACAGGGGGGAGTGATCGGTACGGCCGGGGCCGCTGCAGGTGTGATCTTTTCCGGGGTGGCTGTCTATCTGATCAACAATTTCTTTCCCATCAGGCTCGAGACCAGCGTCTACTGGATCGATCTGTTGCCGGGAAGATTCCATCCGGGAACGGCAGCCCTGATCGGCATCCTTACAGTCGGAGCATGCCTGCTTTCCTCTCTTGTTCCAGGTATGAAAGCACTGTCGAAGTCTCCAGCGGAAGCCGTTCGTTATGAATGACTCGAATCCTGTTCTATGCGCAGAGAAAGTATGGAAATCGTACGGCGAGGGTGACACTTACCTCTCCATTCTGAAGGGTGTCGATCTTGTGGTTCCCAGAGGAAAGGTGATCGCCATCATGGGTCCGAGCGGCTCCGGGAAGAGCACTCTTCTTCACGTACTGGGTCTCCTGGACCCTCCTGACCGCGGCCTTGTCAGGATCCTCGGAGACGATGCCTGGAAAACAAGCGAAAAACGGAGGGCGACTCTCAGAAACAATTCCCTTGGTTTTATTTTCCAGTTCCATCATCTCCTGGGTGAATTCACGATCGTGGAGAATGTGGCAATGCCTGCCATGCTTTCGGGAAGAACCCGGACGGAGAGCCTTGCCGCGGCAGCATCGCTTCTGGAGGAAGTCAACCTCACCCCGAGGGGAGATCATTTTCCCTCACAGGTCTCCGGCGGAGAGAGGCAGAGAGCGGCCGTAGCACGCTCGCTGATCTGCAATCCGGCCGTCGTTCTTGCCGACGAGCCAACGGGTAACCTCGACGAGGCTTCCGGAACCATGGTCGAGGACATGCTGTTCGATCTCGCCTCCACTCGGAACCAGGCATTCGTAATGGTTACCCACAGCCGCACTCTGGCCGATAGAGCACATGTAGCGTATCATCTTTCAGAAGGTCGGCTTCATGAGTTATAGATCGACTGACAGCCGGGAAACACAGGAACATATGGACGCGCCAGAGGTAAATAGAAGCATCAACAAGGAGGAAGCTTGCCAGAGCAATTCAGCGAGAATGCCCGAAGCTCTCTCAACGTAGCCAGAGCAGAGGCCAGTAAAGCCGGTCAGACCAAGGTCGGATCCGAGCACATACTCTACGGACTTATCTCAGTTCGCGGTGCCGTAGCCATTTCCGTACTGCAGGCTCTGGGAGTATCACCACCCGAACTGCGGTTCCGTCTCGAGGGTTTCATGAGGAAACCTCCGGGTACGGCGCTTCCACGGCATGAGATCGGCTGGACCACCAAGGCCAGGATCGTGCTTCACGAGGCGAGCAGACAGGCAGAACTCCTCAAGCAGACGAAAGTGGGAACAGAGCATCTGCTGCTCGGACTGCTCTCCGTCAGCAGCTGTATGGCTTCAACTCTTCTCCGGGAAATGTCGATCACCCTGGAGAGCGCTGTTGCTGAAGTACAGAAACTACCTGGTGCAGATCGTCTTGCGTCGGGAGAGGAAGCATCCAGTGCACTCGAATTCTTCTGCCGCGACCTGACGGAGATGGCAGGGATGAACAAGCTGGATCCCGTTATCGGGCGTGAGAAGGAGATCGCCAGGTTGATACAGGTTCTCTGTAGGAGAAAAAAATGTAACCCGGTACTCATCGGCGAACCGGGAGTCGGGAAGACAGCGATCGTAGAGGGACTGGCCTGCATGATCTCCGAGCACAGAATCCCCCCGGCTCTCCAGAATCAGAGGGTTCTTGCTCTGGATATGGCGGGAGTTATTGCCGGTACCAAATACAGGGGGCAATTCGAAGAAAGACTCAAAGTGCTCATCAAGGAAATCGTTGAAGCAGGGAACATCATCCTCTTCATAGATGAGGTCCACTCGATTGTCGGAGCGGGAGCGGCAGAAGGCGCGATAGATGCTGCAAACCTGTTGAAACCTGCACTGGCAAGAGGTGACTTCCAGTGCATCGGAGCCACAACACTCGATGAGTACAGGAAACGGATAGAGAGAGACGGGGCTCTCGAGCGGAGATTCCAGCCCGTAACGGTGGATCCGCCAACTGTGAAGCAGACAATCAAAATTCTGGAAGGCCTTCAGAAGAGCTACGAGGAGCACCACGGAACCTCCTATTCGCCCGAGGCAATCGAGTCCTGCGTGAGACTTGCGGACAGGTATATCAGCGGCAGGTTCCTGCCGGATAAAGCCATCGACGTGATGGATGAGTCCGGTGCCAAAACAAGGCTTGCCGCATGTGAGGAGCCCGAGTTTCTGGCCGAACTGGATCGCAAGATTCTAGCATGTGAGGCAGAGCGGAAATCCTTCGCCGAGCAGAGAAAATTCGACCAGGCAGCCGTACTCAGAGAGAGAATTGAAGAACTAAAAAGCGAGTTCGAAGGAGAGAGAACCAGTTGGCTTGCTGATATCTCTCCAACCGAAGTTACCCAGGAGATCGTTGCAGAGGTCGTTTCCTCCATGACTGGTATCCCGATCAGCAGGGTGGGAGAGAGCGAGTTATCCCAGCTGATGGATCTGGAAGGCCGTCTCAGAGAACGCATTATAGGTCAGGAACACGCTCTGGAAACTATTTCCAGAGCCATAAGGCGCAGTCGTGTTGGGCTAAAGAGTCACGATAGACCTATGGGCTCATTCCTCTTCCTCGGACCCTCGGGTGTCGGAAAGACCGAGACGGCAAGGGTTCTTGCCGAACAGGTCTTTGGCGACTCCTCCGCGCTCATCAGGATCGATATGTCCGAATTCCAGGAGAGTTTTGCTGGTTCCAGGCTCGTTGGCGCGCCTCCCGGATACATAGGTTACGACGACGGTGGGCAACTTACCGAGAAAGTCAGACGCAGGCCGTACTCGGTTGTACTTCTGGACGAAGTGGAGAAAGCCCATAGCGACATGTTCAACATGCTTCTCCAGGTCATGGATTATGGCAAACTGACCGACAGCTACGGAAGGCATGTCGACTTCACCAACACCGTGATAATCATGACGAGCAATATCGCATCAAAGGAGCTGCAGGGCAAAGGAAAACTGGGATTCTCATCCGATTCGGATCTGGAGATTCGCAACAGGATGAAGAATGCTGCCCTCGATGGTGTGAAAAAGCAGTTCGCGCCGGAATTCATTAACCGGATAGACGAGATAGTAGTGTTCAACAACCTCGGACAGCATGAGATAAAAAGAATAGTCGACATTCAGATCGATGAAGTCCGCGAAAGGCTCATGGAACTCGGGCTGCACCTGACAATGTCCCCTGAAGCGAACAGCCTTGTTGCCGAAACAGGTTTTGACCTCGGCTCAGGAGCCAGGCACCTTCGGAAGACGATTCAGAAGCTGGTAGAGGATCCCCTCACGGATTCAATACTCAGGGGGGAATTCGAGACTGGCGATTACATACGTGCGGACAGAAGCGAGACAATTCTCACCTTCACCAAACAGAAAACAGGGGAAATCGACTCAGGCCCTGTGAAAGCAACATCGGGAAGCAAGGTCAAGTGAAACTCACCCTTATTGCACTGGTAACAGCATCGATCACGGTGCTTGGTCTACCCCTCGGAGAAATTTCCGTAGAGGGCAATGGATACGTTGGTGATTCTCTTATCATCAGATCATCCGGACTTCAGACCGGGAACCAGGCAAATCCGCTGGACATCCAGTCCGGAATACGAGACCTTTTCGCACTTGGTTACTTCAGTGAAGTCGAGATACTGGCGGACTCCACCGACGGGATACTCGACATCCTGATTCGAGTCAGTGAAAACCCTATCCTTGCCGATTTCGTATTCGAGAACACGGATTGCCTCGATGAGAACAAGGCAAGGGATTCGATTCCCCTGTTCCCCGGACAAACGGTTACCCTGGCGGATATTGAGTACTCAAGGCAGATACTGCTCCACATGTACGCAGACAAGAACCGGCATGCAGCAGTTGTCGAAACCAGGTGGGATCCGCCCGATTCCGATGGTCGAAGTCAGCTCGTATTCGTTTGCGAAGAGGGACCTGACATCAGAGTAGGGGAGATCGCATTCGAAGGCAACACGGTTTTCGATGACGGTCGCCTGCGGGGAAGGATGAAAACCAAACAGGATTCATTCTGGCGGTCGGGGCGATTCGACGAGGCCGATTTTCAAGAGGACCTGGGCAAGGTGGAAAATTACTACCACGACCACGGATACCCGGATGCAAGAGTGCTGTCCGTGGAGAAGTCGATGCTCGAAGACGGTCGGCACATGAGAATCGACATCACTATAGACGAAGGAAATCTCTATTTCATCGGTCATGTGCTCTTCGAAGGTAACGAGGCTATTCCCGATTCCCTTCTGTACGAACTCTCGAAGATCGAGGAGGGAGAAGAGTACAGGATAAGCACCATAGAGAGCACACTGGAAAACCTTTACGCCATTTTCCAGGAGCGAGGTCACTTCTACGCAAGTGTCTCGCCTGAAGTAACACCGAGAGGCTCCGACTCCATTCTCGACGTAACCTTCCATATCGTCGAAGGAGACAGGGCTCACATCAGGCGAATCGACATTGCGGGCAACACAAGAACTCTTGACAACGTGATACGCAGGGAGCTTACTGTCTATCCGGGAGATCTCTTCCAGAGGTCCGATTTTATCCGCAGCATACGTAACGTCTTCTATCTCAATTTCTTTTCCGATGTCTATCCGGATTTTCGGGAGATTGAAGGCTCACCGGATGTGGATCTGATTTTCAACGTCGTGGAGAAAACGACGGGTCGGGCCGGTGTCGGTGCCGGCTACGGCGCCCAGGACGGGCTCAACGGGTACCTGGAGTTCGCCGAAGACAACATCTTCGGCAGAGGACAGAGGGTGGCTGTGAATTACCAGTTCTCCAAGACAAAGCAGGATATCCATCTCTCCTTCACCGAGCCCTGGTTTCGCGACACACCGCTGCTGGTCGGGGGGGAGCTGTTCCATACGACATCCAATTACAGCCAGTACGACAAACGAAAGACCGGGGGTTCGATCATCCTTGGAAGACCGATTCCCTGGCTGGATTACACGTCTGCTTCGATAAGGTATACCCTCCAGCGTGTGGACGTGTTCGACATAACAAGCGACTCCACAAGCTACTACTACGAACTTCGGAACACTGACTGGCCACAGTGGGACAGCTCGATTCGCCTGAGTCTCACAAGGGACAGCAGGGACAGGAAGGTGTTTCCGGGAGACGGGGCAATGAACACCTTGTCAGCCGAGTACTCTGGTGGCTTTCTGGGTGGTGATATCGGCTTCCAGAAATACCTGCTCGACAGCAACTGGTACGTTCCCGCTTTCTGGCGGTTCTTCGTTACCCTTCGCGCCAGGGCCGGTCTGATTGCAGGTTTTGCAGGTGTCGAACCTCCCGCATACGAGCTGTTCGAGCTGGGAGGAACAGGCTTCTACGGTCTCCGGGGATACGGTTCGAGGACAATTGGTGCGGTAGAGGGCTTCGAAACGGTTGGGGGCAGAACCATGCTGATTCTGTCTGCCGAATACCGGCTTCGTATAATCGATCAGATTCAGCTCGCTCTTTTCGGAGACGCGGGCAATGCCTGGAGTTCGATTTCATCTACCAACGTCTCGGAGATGAACCGGGGTGCCGGTCTCGGCATCCGGGTGGAAGTACCCATGCTGGGCGTTCTGGGGCTTGACTACGCTTACGGTTTCGACGGACCGGATCCAGGCTGGAGACCCCATTTTCAGATAGGAACCAGTTTTTAGGAGGTTTCTGTGAGATCAGTTACAGTTCTCGTACTGCTTTCTGCTGTTATTGCAGCGGCAACCAGCATTGCTGTGATAGATTCCGACAGGATATTCGAGTCACTCGGGGATGTAACCGATGCCCGTGAGCTGCTGGAGGACGAGATCGAGGAATGGCAGATGCACGTGGACTCACTTCAGGAAGAAATCGACGGTATTGAAGGTGATCTGTCCCGGACACTCATGATGAGCCCTGAGCGCAGACGCGAAAGAGAAGACCTTCTGGAGCTCCGGAAAACCGAACTGGAAACCTATGCAGCTTCTACGTTCGGCCCTGGAGGCCTCCTGGAGAGACGAAACGAAGAACTTGTCTCTCCAATCATTGCGGCAATTAACGAAGCAGTCGAAGAAATATCCACAGAGGATGGTTTCGATCTCGTCCTGGATGCGTCCGTGGGGACTATCATCTTCGCCGTACCCGCAATAGACATTACTGACAGGGTTCTCGAAAGGTTGTCGGTAATTGGGTCAGACTGAGATTACGCTGTCCGAACTCGCAGCCAGGCTATCCGGCAAGCTGATCGGACCCGATGGTGATGTTGTCGTCACAGGTGTCTCCACTCTCCGTGGTGCATCCATGAGCCAGGTGTGTTACTACGGCAATCCCAGGTACAGGAAGTTCCTCTCGACCACAAAAGCAATTGCGGTCATCGTCGATGCAGAGGTGGAAACATCTGCCCGCAATCAGATACTGACCGAACATGCCCATATGGCCTTCAGGGAGTCACTCATCCTCTTCCAACCTGACAGAGCCAGTGGATTCGAAGGCATAAGCCCCCATGCGGTAGTCCATGAATCCGCAGTTCTCGGTGAAGGTGTAAACCTGGGAGCTTACACTGTAGTCGATCGCTCGGTCACTGTAGGGGAGGGAAGTTCAATCGGTGCCGGCTGCTTTCTCGGCCCCTTCGTGCGGGTGGGGAAGGACTGCGAGATTCATCCCAGAGTGGTGCTGGAGGCGGAGACGGTTCTAGGAGACAGGGTGATCATCCATAGTGGAGCAGTTCTCGGATCGGATGGTTTCGGTTTCGTTCCGGACCCTGAAGGGCACAAAAAAATCCCTCAGAACGGTAACGTTGTTGTCGAGGACGATGTCGAGATTGGAGCAAACACCTGCATAGATAGATCCGTGGTCGGAAGCACGGTCATCTGCAGGCATACAAAGCTAGACAACCTGATCCATCTGGCGCATAATGTCACCCTTGGTCCCGGTTGCTTCGTGGCTGCGCAGACAGGTATTGCTGGAAGCACAAAAGTAGGCTCAGGCGTTCTGTTTGCAGGCCAGAGCGGAGTGGTCGGACATCTGGAGATAGGAGACCGAGCGGTCGTTACCGCACAGTCTGGCGTCGACAAGGATATCCCGGCTGGAGAAACGGTGTCTGGAAGCCCTGCCCGACCCCACAGACGCTCGCTCAGGATAGCTGCCGTTGTGTCACGGCTTCCGGAATTCTACCAAATTGTCAGGAAACATCTGGAAGAAACCCCAGGGGAGTGATCATGCACCGGTTTCAGACGACACTTGAAAGAACTGTTCAGTACAAGGGAACCGGACTTCACCTTGGAAACGAGACCACGATCACGTTCAAACCCGCTCCTGCAAACTCGGGAGTGGTATTCGTGAGGACGGACATTCCCGATCATCCGGAAATACATGTGAATTGCACCAACGTAAGACAGGTGGAAGAGCAATCCCGCAGGACGACGCTTGGTGAGAACTACTACGAGATCCACACGGTAGAACATGTCCTTTCGGCGCTGTACGGTCTGGAAATCGACAACGCTCTCATCGAGATCGATTCCGAAGAACCTCCCGAGCCTTCCGATGGCTCAGTCAGGACCTATGTCGATGTTCTCGAGGGAGCGGGAGTGAAGGTTCTCGAGGGCTTTTCCAGAAAGGTTCTCGAGATCACCGAACCTGTTGGAGTCGAGGTATTCGGAGCGAATATCACGGTCGTGCCCTGCGATCATCTGAAGATCAGCTTCACGATAGATTACGACAATCCCATTATCGGCACGCAGTACATCTCGATTGACATCACTCCCGACACGTTCAGAGACGAGATAGCCCCGGCGAGAACATTCTGCCTCTACAAAGATGTAAAGGCTCTTCAGGAGAAGAACCTTATTCGGGGGGGAACTCTCGATAACGCCATCGTCATCGGAGAAAATGGCATTCTAAACGAGGAATCACTTCGTTTCACTGACGAGTTCGTTCGGCACAAGGTTCTCGATCTCCTTGGCGATCTTTCTCTGCTGGGAGTCAGGCTCAAAGGACATGTGATCTCCACGAAATCGGGTCATGCATCGAACGTTCAGTTCGTGAAAAAAGTCAGCAAGGTCTACAGAAGTAAGTTACGCTCTACTATTTCAACCCTGTCAGGAAAAACCTGGGATATCAGCGACGTGATGAGCCTTCTTCCTCACAGGTATCCATTCCTTCTCGTCGACAGGGTCGTAGAAATAGACGCCGGCAAAAGTATTGTAGGGTTCAAGAATGTCACGATAAATGAACCGTTCTTCCAGGGACATTTCCCAGGACAGCCCATAATGCCTGGTGTCCTCGTTATCGAAGCCATGGCGCAGGTCGGCGGTCTTATGCTGTTCAGTGCCATAGAGAATGCAAATGACTGGCTTGTCTACATTACTGGGATGAACAATGTCAGATTCAGGAAACCCGTCGTTCCCGGAGATCAGCTGGTTTTCGAGCTTACAATGGAACAGCAGCGGGGTCGATACTGTAAGATGAAAGGTATTGCCAGAGTTGATGACAACGTGGTGGCAGAAGCTGACCTCAAGGCGATGCTCATGGAGAAAGAATGATCCACCCTACCGCTGTGGTTGATTCAGATCTTCCAGACTCGACTGTAGTCGGACCTTACGCGGTCATCGGCCGGGAAGTCGTACTTCGCGAAGGTGTTGAAATTGGTGCCCATGCCATTGTACAGGGACCTTCCAGGATCGGTTCCTCCGTAAGAATCGGCCCATCTGCAGTGATAGGTACCGACCCTCAGGATCTCAAGTACGCCGGAGAAAAGACTTCGCTCGAGATAGGAGACCGCACGGTAATCCGTGAGTTTGCCAACATCAACAGAGGCACAGCCGCCACGGGAAGGACTCTCATCGGAACCGATTGCTTCATAATGGCATACGTCCACATTGCCCACGATTGCACAATAGGCAACGGTGTGATCATCGCAAATGCAGTCAATATCGCCGGGCACGTCGAGATCGGCGACTGCGCAGTCATCGGTGGTGTTGTTCCGGTCCACCAGTTCGTGAGAATCGGGGCCCACTCGATGATAGGGGGTGGCTTCAGGGTCCATAAGGACATTCCGCCTTTTTGTCTGACCGGCGGGTACCCGCTGAAAGTGGTTTCGATCAACAGCGTAGGACTCAGGAGGCATGGTTTCGACGACTCGAGACTCCAAAAACTCAGAAAGGCGTTCAGATTCCTCTTCAGAAACGATGGATCACTTACCGATAAGGCGACTTCCCTGCTCAGCAAGGATGATTCGGGACGGGATGTCCAGGAGCTTGCTGAATTCATCCTCTCGAGCACTCGAGGGGTGGTCAGCTGAGTCGCGGAAGGGATCATCATGACACTGCTCATGGTCCTCTCATTTCTGCTCCTGCAGATCCCCGACAATTCCGTTCCTCCAGTCGAACCGAACGAAGACCCTGTTGAGACAGTCCAATCCGTCCGGGAATCTTCACCGGAGGGTTCACGGGCACTCGAGGAAGATGAGGGCGAGCCTGTCATCGTTCTGAAGAAGAGTCCGACGGGAGCCCTTCTCCGTTCCGCACTCCTTCCCGGCTGGGGGCAGTTCTACAACCGGGAGCCCCTGAAGGGTGTAATCCTGGGAACGGTCGAACTAGGGCTTCTTGCATGGCTTGTACGTGAACATATTGTTGCAGAGGATGCCAGACAGGATTATCTGGTCTCGGGAGATCCTGCCGACGAGAGCAGGTACGAGACACACAGACAGAGACGGATCGATCTTATATGGTATACCTCCGCTGCCTGGCTCTATGGGATGTTCGATGCTTACGTCGATGCATACCTGTTCAGCTTCGAGGGCGAAAACCGCAGCTTCGAGAGAGAAACAGGGCTCGGAGTTATCTTCTACTTCAATTTCTGAAGGAATAGATATTGCTTCTGACTGTATTACTGCTGAACGCACTCGATGCCGACGGAGACCTCGAACTCCTGGAGAGTGCACGGAAAGGAAACAGAGATGCCTTCGGCAGGTTGGTCAGAAAGTATGAGAAGAGGGTTTTCAGAGTGGCTCGGCGGATGTGCATGAACGATGACGATGCCTGGGATATCACCCAGGATGCATTCATACGTGCAATGCAGGCTATGGAGGGGTTCGATACCAGATACCGCTTCTTCACATGGATGTACCGTATTGTGACTAACCTTGCCATTAACCTCTCGGAGAAGAGAAAGAGGCGCGGGGAAGTACTGTTCGATGAGGAGTACGGAGCAGATGGAAGACAGAGCATACCTGATAACTCGCTCGAGATCGCACACACAAATCAGCTCGCAACGGCGATCAGGGAAGCCGTTACAGAACTCTCGCCACCTCTCAGAGCCGTGTTCGTACTGAGAGTTGATTCGGAACTCAGTTACTCGGAGATCGCAGAGACTCTCGATATTGCGATTGGTACCGTGATGTCCCGGCTCAACAGGGCCAGGGGACAGGTCAGGTCAGCCGTTGAATACCTGCTTGGGGGTGAGTCGAAATGAACTGCCCCGGTTCTGAAAAAATAATGGCTTTGATAGACGGTGAGCTCTCTACCGAAGAAAAGGCTGCTGTAAGAGAGCACATCGCAGGCTGTACAGACTGCAGGAGACTGATCGAGAAGCAGAAGCTCATAGAGGATACCTGGAGGAAATCGTACACTTCTCCATCCGATTTCGAATTCAACGCGTTCGAGAAGAGACTGACGAACAAGTTGTTCAGAAGGAGCTGGGTCCGCACTGCCCTCCCGGTAGCCGCTGCTTTCGTTGCGGTGCTGCTCGGAGTGAGGATCTTCATCATCGATGGCCCCTCCGAAACACTTCTCCAGCGGATTCCAGTGGAACCTGTCTCACCTACCATGGTCACTGATACAAGGATCAGCGACGGTGACGGTCTCGACGAAACGATCTACGAGCACGTTGCCGAAACGATCGAGGAACGGGAAGAAACCGTTCTGGAGGAGAACGGTCTGATATCCACTTCTGATCTCGTGATGATCTTCCCGGAAGTACCCGCTTCAGCCGGTGAAGACATCGAGTCACTCGATAGGGTTCTTGGCGTGATGGGAAGCGCCGCCCCGGATGATGAAATGCAATCCACCCATTTCGAACAGGAAGCGGAGACCGCAGGGTTTATCGACGGCTATGTGTCATCAGGCTCCGCACCTCAGAATGAGGGTGCAGCCACGGGTGGTATCTGTCAGGAAACGGAACCGGCAGGTTTCTTCGGCCTCGAGGCCGGACGCGCCGTCAGTTCGGTAGAATCAGTGTCCATGCAGTCCGATGAGGCCGTAATGGCCGGTGGAGGAGGGCTGGAAGGAGCAGCAGGATATGGTGCCGCGGAACATACCGGGCAGTCTGCCGGTGATGGTTCCACGGTGACAGAGTGTATCGAAACCGAAACCGTTGCCCAGTCTGCTCCCGAGAGTGCTGACTACCAGGGTGATACATACCGGGATAATGATGTCGTTTTCGCCGCGGTTGTGACCCTGTCAGAGGACGTTCAGTCTATGGAAGACAGTCCATCCTCCGATGTCGAGGCCGGGGAACGGAGCGTAATGCTGGTCCTTGGTTCTGACTCGAGGTACCGCCTTGATGTGAGCAACGCTCTCGAGCAACTCGAGCAGGATATCCAGATGGACTGGAACAGGAAGTCAGCTCCCGTGTCCTATCTCCTCCCGGTATCCATCTCGATTAGTTTCAGGATCGCGTCGGACGGAACGGTTTACGACGTATTCGTTACGGCCCCTCCGGACAGTTTTTTCCTCAGCATACTTCCAGAACTCGAAGAGCGTATCGCAACTCTCCGGTTCGAGGGAACCGAAGACACACTTGATACGGTTGTGCTCGAAGTAGTTCTCTTCTAGCCCGGATTCATCACTAATACTCTGCTGCAGTCATTCATACGCCTGCTTCGTTATACTCGCGAGTCCGGCCTCTACGTGCTTTGCAGCGACTGTCCTTCCAGGAATTCGTGTGTATATTCACCCGTGATGCATTTGTGTTTACATGGTAATTCGGTAACAGGTTCGAGATGGGAGTCCAAATGAATGCCCGATGGTTTCTGCTCGTCCTGTTCGCAGCGGTATCAACTCTTTCAGCCTCTCTTCCAAGAATAGCAGTACTTCCGCATCTTATTAACGAGCAGTACCCTGAAGATGAAATTATTACTGTGATAGAAACCGTGCTGGAGCTTTCCGGGAGGTTCGAGGTCATCGATCTCGACAGCCAGGCATGTTCCGAGAGCCTGACAGGAGACCTTCCGCGTATTCTTCGGGCGCTTGCCGCTGATGAGGGGCTTGATCTGTTCCTGCTCATTGATTGCGGAGACCCTGCCGAAAGGGAGAGAATCACCAATACTGGCGATTCTCTGATCACTTATAAAACCCTCACCGTGAACGTCTCCGGCAGATTCTACACTTCATCAGGTTCTCTCATCGGCGCCATCAGGGAAACTCGGACTTCGGAAGAACGGCTGCCTTTCCTTCCCGATGTGGGAAGAATTGCTCTTCTTGCGGCAAGAGAACTTGCTGAAAGAAGCCTGATGGAGCTGTTCCCAATCGAAGTGTCCTTCACCGTGGGAGCCGGTCCCCTGTTCGAAATACCGGAAGGCAGTCTTGCAGGACTCAGCAAGGGAATGGTTCTTGCAGTTGTCGCGAGTTCGAGGGATGGATTCCCTGATTCTCCCGAAGCCTATGATCTCCTGAGAAGCAGGGGTATCCTGCAGGTAACCGAGATCTCCCCATCATCCAGCCGCGGCAGGCTTCTCTCCGGCATGCTTGCCACAGGCGGGGAAGTGATCGCAATCGAGCACGGAAATCCCGCGATTATCTCTCTGGAATACCACTTGCTTCCATGTGAAGGCGAGGAGTACGAATCCGCCGAACAGCTTACCCCTTCGGAGCGGAACATCCTCATGAATCAGGTCAACATCGGCGGAGAAACATGCAGATGGGGACTCGGCTTCGGAGGGGCGGTCTTTGCCGGAACCACGGACCATCTCTCTTCGCTTGGCGTCAGATTCACGGTGGGTCCACGAATTCCATTGAGCAGTCCCGCGCTGGCACTCAGACTGTCTGCAGGAGGAGAAGCTACATTCCTCATGCAGGATGTCAGGAATGATACACTGCTGTCTTCCACTGCCACATCGGTCAGCTTCGGTGGAATCGCAGACGTCGACCTTGAATGGCTCCTCTCCTCTCACCTTGGTCTTAGCCTGGGAGCCACCGGGAGACTTGGCTCATCCGCAGAGAAATGGACGGTTCAGGACGAAAACGGATACACCAGGGATGCAGAGAACTGGGAGGTCTACTACTCCTCATTCAGCCCCGGTGTGATCAGTGCCAGAGCAGGTCTGTTCTACATGTTGTACTGACACGGTCCGGGTGCCGGGTCAGGTTCGGTTACTCTTCTGGAATGTCCTTCTTGACAACTATTGTGCAGTTCGTCACCAGGGCTGCAAGAGCGCCGATTGCAGCAGCGGTAGGTGCGAGAAGTACGCCTACGACTCCGAATGTGAGCGGGAACTCGATCAATGTTCTGCCATCATCGTTCATGATGGTGACGTGACGGATATTTCCTTCGTGCAGCAGCTCTTTGATCCTGGAGAGCAGTTTGTCTCCCGTTACTTTGAATTCCTCGGTGAAACTCTTCTTCTCGTCCATTCGAACTCTCCCTGTCAGGTTAACAAGAGACTCAGCGCAAATTTGTTTTTCTCCAGGGACCTTCCGCCATGCCTCGCTCCCATATTATCTCCATTGCAGACCATGCCGCCATCGCAAACGCAATTCCCGAGATGATACCTGAAAACGGCGTTCCGTTCACCATCCCGAGAGCCAGTGCACCGCCCGCAAGAGCTGCAGTGATGAGGATTAGAATGGTTGCAGCAAGCGAGAAAGGTCCCCATCGCGCAAGCACTCTGACTCTGGTAAGGTGAAGTCCCCAGACGAGTACGGCGTATCCGACAGCCCCTTTCACCGCAATGGGGATACCGGGGATCAGGAAACTGAGAACCAGCCAGGTGGCGAAGCAGGGCAGAAAGCTGAGAACAGCCTTTCGCGAAAGAGTTGAAACCCAGCCCATCTGTTCAGCGACATCTCCCAGTGCAGTCCAGAGAAGAACTCCCGAGGCTACACCGAGAACAAGCGCGATCTCGTTATTGGGTACGAAGCAGCTGGCAAAGGTGCCGCCCGTGCCTGCGGACAGCAGTGTAATGAAGAAGAAACGCGGGGTGGTTGGGCTTCGTTCGCGTGCACTGGTAAACATTCTGGCACCAACGAACTGCAGAAGCAGGAAGAAAACGAATGCTGCGGCTGCAAAAAAACCCGCCACGATGTGCGCGTTGCCGCTGCCAGGTATCGATACTGCTACGGCAAGAACGTTGATGGGATACATACTCATTAGATTTCCCCTGTTTGACGCTGCAGTTGCAGTTTGCCGGTCCATTATACTCAAATCTCTAGCAGGATGTCAGATTACTGAGGCTTGCTAGCTCTCGATTGCTGAGCTACAATAGTGGGCATTGTGTATCATGTAACCGCTGGAGGTAATTTGTTCAGACGTATTGCTCCTCTATCGATTATTATCGTTTTTTCGATCCTTTCCTGTGAAATCGAAGACGTTCCGTCCGTTGCAGGAAGCACCGTTAATTCTGTCGAGCTGGATGCAGGCCGAGGTGTACTCGTCAGGCTGCCCTTGCCCTCAGGAGTGATTCTGGACAGCCTGATAGTCGACGATTCCACTTCTTCAGCGATTCTCGGCTTCCAGCACCCCGGCGAAGGAGGGCAAGTAATTGCCTTCCTGGAGAACGATTGCGGTAATTCTGCTGAGGACAGGAAGTACCAGCTCGAAAGCACAGGTTTCACCGATATCGAACTAACCAGCATCTCCGGCACACGGGATGGTTCCGAGTGGCAGCTTCTCAGATACTCTGCCGGTGATTCGACGTTTTTCGAGAGGGTATGGCCAAGGGGAAGCGGGGAACTGCTCGTTCTCAGCATCAGGATGTACGGTCTTCCCGGCGGGAGAACCCTCGGCAAACTGGAACAGCTCTTCTCCGGAGCGGAAGCGGTTCAGTGGAAAGGTCTACGAAGCGTTTACCTGTCCGATCGCTCTCGCGAAGAGATAGAGAACGATCTGGAAAATGTAGACGTAACCCCACCACCGTACGTTACGCATCGACTGCACATAGAAGTGATTCCTTCGAGTCATTACTTCAGTGTAACCGATACCGTTTTCATCGATTTCAACCCAACCCAGAGCGATAGTCAGCTGACATTTGTACTCCCACCTGACATCGATACCAGCACGGGTATTTTCGATGCAACCGAAGGTAGAACCATCGATGATACGGATTCGGTTCTTTGCATAGCGGATCCTGATACCCGTCTATTTTCAGGCGTCTACCAGAAGATGTACAATGAGTTCTATCTCACGGATGACTCCGAACGGATACTCGGGCAGGTCAGGCTGTCATCCTCTTTCTGCGCCGAAGCATGGTTTTACCCCGGTTCACACCTTCCTTCGGTTTACAGCGTACACGTCAAAGTCGGCCGTGATTTCGATGTTTACGTTCCTTTCGAAGAGACTTATCGAATTGAAACCGACTCTAACGTGGTAATCGGTTACCGTTCTCCCGAGGGAGGAATCCACGGGCCGGTTTCCTGGGTTGTCGGAAGTGCGTTCTCGGATACTCTCCTTGCCGGTAGAACGAACTTCATCTACCCCGGTGATGAGGGAGGGATATCCGAACAGATATCTGCAGCCATGTACTGGACAGAAACGACTGCAGCAATTCTCTGGAACAGCATTGGTTTCGAAGGCGCCAGGCTCGATTACGTAATCGTCAGCAGTCTTGATGCTGCGGTGCTTCTCGAGGGTGCGGGTTGCATCTTTGCTTCTCCCGACGTTCTCGCAGGGCTTGCAGGGCATGATTCATGGGTTTCTGATCTTGCCGAAGGCATTCCCGTAGCCGAAACTGCTGTTGTAGCCCTCTCCGCATCTGCAATGATGAGACTGTCAACACATCTTCCCGATGAGCTCCGTGCCATGATTGCCGCATGGACCGTTTACCTCTTCTGCAGTTCCGTTGCAGAAGAGTCGGCCAGCGAGGGCGCTCTTGTCCTGGAAGCATTCAGGAAATACTACCTGTACAGCACCGAGATTGCCGGTGGGACAGAGTACTCACTGGCAGATCCCGAACTGCTCTCGTCACCTCTTAGAGATCCAGTCCTGTACGGAAAAGGACCTTGTGTTCTGGCATACTTCGCTGACCAGTTGCCCAGATTCAGTTCCGGGTTGAAGCGTGCACTCGGAAGCCTCCGACATCCAGGCAATCCATGGACGAGAATTCTGTCAGGGCTGAGACTCCCATCCGAGAGCAGATTGACCGAGTTCTTCTGGGACTGGCTTTTCTATCCAGGCATTCCCCAGATACGTGTCAACTGGATGCAGACCGGTGGTATTCTTGTTCTTACGGCTGAGCAGAAGCAGCCAGGGAATGAATTCCCCATGCAGTTGATCGAACTCGAAATGACCTTTCTCGACGGCACGCAGGCAACCGCGGGACTCGAAGAATACGGAGCCGGTTACACTGCTGTTATTCCCCATCCACCTGACACGGTCGCCTCCATCGATCTCAATCCATCCGGTATGATTCCTGCAGATATCACCTATGAGAGGAACAGAGACCATGAAAATTGATGTTCAGTTCGACAACAATCTCGAGAGGTACGTCGCGATTATCATAACCCTCCTCGTTTTCGGCGGGGTCTTCATTGCGGGGGCTGTTATCGTTCCACCAAGTGTTCATGCCGAATGGGACGCGGATGGTTCTTTCGGAGACAGCTATTACCTCAGATCCATGTCTGAAACACTCGAGAGAAATTCCGATATCTTCTACGACATCTCATCGACTCTCGATGAACTGAACTGTAAGCTCGCCTTCTGACTGACAGATCCTGAAGAAATTGAAGCTCAGTCTCTGCTTCCACTGCCATCAGCCGGCAGGCAACTTCGATTACGTGCTGGAGACGGCCTGGGAGCAATGCTACAAACCTCTGATCGAGGTGCTGAAACGTCATCCCTGCGTTCCAGTCGGATTTCACATCTCAGGCTGCCTGCTCGAGTGGCTGGGTGATGCTCACCCTGAGACTCTCGACGACGTCTTTGGCATGTGCCGCAATGGTACGCTGGAACTCCTGTCCAGCGGTTACTTCGAGCCGCTGCTACCGATATTCAGAAGAGAAGATGTACTCAGACAGATCAGGGAGTTCAGCAACCTTCTTGCCGATCTCTCAGGACGTAAGCCTGAAGGGCTCTGGTTGACGGAGCGTGTGTGGGAACCCGGGCTCGCATCGCTGATCGCCGAAGCAGGTCTTGGCTACGCAGTAGTGGACGACTACCACCTCATGATTGCGGGAGTGCCATCGAAAGATCTCTTTCAGCCCTGGATCACCGAGGATTCAGGGCGCAATCTGTCTCTGCTTCCCAGCAACGGTGAACTCAGATACATGATACCCTTTACTCCGGTAGCCAGCGTGATGGACACTCTGCGGAACTGGTACGAGGCCGGCAGAAAGCTGGCTTTCTACGGAGACGACGGGGAGAAATTCGGTGTCTGGCCGGGAACCAATGAGCTCTGCTATGCGAATGGATGGCTGGAGCGCTTCCTCCATTCGGTTGAGGAGACGGACTGGCTGGAGGTTATCCTGCCCGGGGACGCTGTAAGGGATGTGGCGGCGTCAGGTCCCGTTTACATTCCAGTTGCAAGCTATCGAGAGATGGGGGACTGGACGCTGTCTTCGGATGAAATGGATCGGCTGGGGAATCTCAGGGAACACCTCGAGCAGACGGAACTCCGCGTCGAATCCGAACGCTTTCTGAGAGGCGGGATATGGAGGAACTTCCTTTCGAAGTATCCCGAGTCCAATGAGCTTCACAAGCGGGTGCTTCATGCGGAGAAGTCAGTGTATTCATCCGGGGATGCCGATGCTCTTCATCACTTCTGGCGAAGCCAGTGCAATTGCGCTTACTGGCATGGAGTCTTCGGTGGTTTGTACCTGCCCCATCTCAGGGAAGCCGTCTGGACGGAACTGCACCTCGCCGAAAGAATCTCTCACGATGTGCTGGGTGATCTCCCGTCCGTTACCGAAGAGGATATCGATTCTGATGGGCGAAAGGAGATCCTCGTTCTGGGCGGCAACATGTCAATACTCATCAGGCCGGAGATGGGACTGACGGTGAGTGAGTTCAGCTACATTCCCGATGAAGGAATGCCCGTTCCCATGGGACATGTTCTCACCCGGAAAAGAGAGCCGTACCACTGCGAAATCGGAACCGAAACCGTTTCAGAAGGAGTACGCTCAATCCATGATTCAGCCGGTACAACTCCGGCAGGGCTGTCTTCTGCGATAGTTCTCGATACGCGAAGAAGACTCAGTTTCGCAGACCTCGTCGTACCGGAAGGTCTTTCCATGGAGCACTGGCGCGGGTCAGGTGACAGACTGATTCATTTTTCTGATGCACAGGTCAATTGGCATAGCAGGCAAGGTTTTGAACGGCTCGAGATCTCCGCGGATATGCAGCAGACCGGCTACAGCCTCTCGAAGATGATGATGGTTTCGCTAACCGAGCCGCTTATCGAGGTGAGGTCGGAGTATGCCGGTGAGAACGGGAACACGTTCAGGGCTGGTATAGAGTTCTGTCTCAACATGCTGACAGGAAGCGAACCTGACAGGGTGATAAGAATTGACGATGCTCCTCCGGTCATGCTTGGAAGACAGGGTTCATCCACGGGGCCGGCACGTAGAATCGTCATTGAGGATCGTCGGCGGGATGTGTCGGTCGAAATAATTCCCCGGAGCCCGGTGGACGTATGGTTCTGTCCGCTTGATTCCGTCAGCAGATCGGAGCAGGGATACGAGAAGGTTCACCAGGGAGTGGCAGTGTACGTATCGACCTCCACCGGGAATATTCCGGAATGTTCAATCGCTCTTACGGTAAGGATTGGAAGGTCGAGCCAGTGAACCTGGAAGAGGCCGGCAGAGAAGTTGACAGGCTGAGACGCCTTATCCTTCACCACAATGAACTTTATTACCTCGAGAATCGAACCGAGATCACGGATGAGGAATACGATGCTCTGATGCTGGGGTTGAAACAGCTGGAGGATCAGTATCCCGATTTAGTGACAACGGATTCGCCGACACATCGGATCGGTGCAGCTCCGGTTTCGTCCTTCGAACACATCGAACACCATCCTCCCATGCTGAGCCTTGACAATATTTTCACTGCCATGGAGATGAGGGAGTTCGAAAAGAGGATTGTGGGCGAACTCGAGCTGGAAGCAGAACCACTCTATTCCGTTGAACCGAAACTGGATGGGCTGGCTTTGAGCCTGAGGTATATCGATTCAGTTCTCTTTTGCGCAGGGACAAGGGGGGACGGTTTCACTGGGGAGGATGTCACCGCCAACGTGAGGACGATCCGGAGTGTTCCCTTGAAACTGCGAACCGAACTGACCGGCATGGTAGACATCAGAGGCGAAGTGTTCTTCCTCAAGGATGATTTCGAGAAGCTGAATGAAGAGCGCATCCGAAGAGGTGAGAAACCTTTCGCAAACCCCAGAAACGCCGCATCGGGTTCACTCCGTCAGCTCGACAGCAGAATTACTGCCCGCCGACCGCTCAGCTTCATTGCCTATTCGATCCATTATCCTGATGCGATGCTGAGTTCACAGTCCGAATCCCTTGAATACCTTGTCAAGCTTGGACTTACGGTGAGCAATGAAAACCTGGTGTGCCGGGGAGCAGCAGAGGTAGAGTCCGCATTCAAGAGACTCGAAACGGCGCGGGAAGAACTGCCTTTCGATGTGGATGGAGTCGTTATCAAACTCGACGGCATGGATCTCCAGCACGGAATGGGAGTCCTGACGAGATCGCCGAGATGGGCCACTGCATGGAAGTTCCATGCTGAGGAGGTGGCTACCCTTCTTATCTCCATAGATGTCGGGGTTGGCAGAACCGGCAGACTCACACCCGTTGCAAACCTGCAACCTGTCAGGGTGGGTGGGGTTACGGTAACCAGTGCGACCCTCCACAACGAGGACGAGTTACTCAGAAAAGATGTCAGACCGGGAGATATCGTGATAGTAAGGAGGGCAGGTGATGTTATCCCCGAGGTTGTCAGGTGCCTGCCGGGTGATGAAGATGACAGGCAGGCTCCCTTCGAATTCCCTTCCTCGTGCCCGGTCTGTGGCGGCCCGGTTGTGCGTCTCGAAGGAGAGTCCGCTCACAGGTGCATGAATCCCTCCTGCCCCGCAAGGCTCAGGGAAGCGATTTTTCACTGGGCTTCCCGCGATGCACTGGACGTAGAAGGCCTGGGGGGAAAACTGGCCGATCAGCTGGTGAGTTCAGGTCTGGTTGGAGACATATCCGATCTGTACACTCTGTCGCTTGATGAAATTTCAGGGCTCGAAAGAATGGGGGAGAAGTCTGCCGAATCCCTGCTCGAGCAACTTGCCGTGAGCCGCTCAGCCACTCTGGACCGGTTTCTCACCGGTCTGGGAATCCCGGGAGTCGGTAGAGCGATCGCCCGATGCATGGCTGAGAGGTTCGGCAGTCTATCCGGCGTAATGAATGGTACCACTGAAGAATACGAAGATATTTCCGGAGTCGGTCCTGTCCTTGCTTCTTCGATCATAACCTTCTTCTCCGATTCGGTGACGAAAAGCGTTGTGGAAAGACTGATTGCTGTCGGATTCAATCCGTCGTTCGAGTCGAGAACCGGCAGCCTCGAGGGAATGAACATTGTGTTCACCGGAACTCTATCCATCCAGCGAAGTTCTGCAAGAGATCTCGCTGAGAAAGCGGGAGCATACGTATCCGGCTCCGTATCATCGAGCACGGATCTGGTCGTTGCCGGTCTGGGTGCCGGCAGCAAACTCGAAAAAGCACATGAACTGGATGTACGGGTTATCGGTGAACGAGAGTTCCTGAATCTGGTCGAAGAATAAGAACGGTAATCAGAAGATCAGATCGGTCTCGGTCTCGATCTTGCTGCCGTTCCTGTCCAGCATGAAGTTCTTCTCCTTGAACAGTATCATGCAGTTCCGGACGACTTCACTATCGTAGAGGGTTCCCGATTCTGATTCCACGTGTTCCAGCGCGGCTTCAATGCCCTTGCTTGCTCTGTAAGGCCTGTGTGATGACGTGGCTTCGATGACGTCGGCAACTGCCAGGATGCGGGCTTCGATGCATATCTCATCTCCTGAGAGACCGAGTGGATATCCTGAGCCGTCGAGTCGCTCATGGTGCTGCATGACGATGTCAGCTACGGGCCATGGAAATTCAATGGTCTTGAGGATATCGTATCCAGCCTTCGGATGAGTCTGCATCAATGTGATCTCCAGCTGGTTCATCGGCCCCGGTTTGCTCAGTATCTCCGACGGGATACTCAGTTTGCCGAGATCGTGCAGCACTCCTGCGATTCGTACGGCTTCGACCTGTTGCTCTTCCATGCCCATTTCGACGGCAATGGCTCTGGCCAGCCTGGAAACGTCCCGTTGATGCCCGGAGGTGTAGGGGTCCTTCATATCGACGAGCAGACCCATCGCGCTGACGGTGCCGTCTATGGTCTTCCTGAAATTCTCGAGACTGTTACTCAGCTCTTCTCTGGTAGTGACCCGGTCCGTAATATCACTGATTATGCCATCCACATAGAGCCCCTGATCGTCGGCATCATCGGGGGAATAAAGTCTTGCGAAGAAGGATGCCCAGAATTCAGAACCGTCCTTCCTCCTGAGTTTGATGATGTAGTCCGAAATGGAGCCGTTTTCCCTGATAGCTTCGAGGAGCGGAATTCTGGCTTCCGGATCGGCATATATCTCCAGGGCAGAATGACGGATCAGATCTTCAACGGAATCGTACCCGAACATCCTGGCCATTGTGGGGTTCGCAGAGACGAAGGTTCCATCATGCCCGATTCTGCTTCGGAAGAGAGCGACGGGAACGTTCTCCGAGAGAGATCTGTACTTCTCCTCACTCTTTTTTAGAGCGGTTTCAGCGTTGTCTCTTGCCGTAATATCGTTCACCATTGCCTGAATGTAGTTCTTACCTCTTAGCTGAACTGCGTTCAGGCTTACTTCCGCGAGGAATTCTGTACCGTCGAGCTTGGAATGAGTCCACTGGAAGAATTGCGGTGTGCCGCCGATGGCAGCCGTGATCTTCTCCAGCGCTTTTTCGGTCGATTTTCTGCCGTCGGCCTGGTATTCGGGTGAGAATTTCCATGGAGGCTGTCCGACGATGTCGTCACGTTTGCACTCGAACATCTCAAGGGTTTTCGTGTTGCAGTCGATGAAAGTATCCTCTTCCATGAAGAATATCGCAGCCCCGGCGTTTTCGAACAGGGCTCTGTATCTGCTCTCGTTCTGGATGAGTTCCTCTTCGACCTGCTTCCTGCTGTTCTCCTGATCGATATTGTACAGCGCGAAGGCGATATCGTCGGCAAGTTCCTTGACGAAAGTCTGCTCCTCGGAGTCTGGCGGTATAGAACTCTCGCGAGTGACGCACAGAGCACCGTAGATTCTATCCTTATAAGTCAGATTGATGCCCATAATGTACTTGTCTACGATGTTGTGCTTGGATATTGCGCACCTTCTGCAGATGGACTTGTCCTTATCCGAAACCCATACGTCTCCGTTCTCGAGTGACCGGGACAGACATGCCGTTGTCTTTTCCCTCCGTAGAGCGTCTCCGACATCATCGGTATCGTCCCCGAAACCTGCAAAAGCCGTCATCGTCCAGGCTCCCGCTTTATCGAGGATTGAGAGAAGGGCAGTGTTGTAACCCCTGGCTTCGACAAGGTTGCTGCAGATTCCGTCGAGCAGTTTCTGGGTGTCCTTCTCCATTGTAATGAGTTTGTTGACGTTTCTGATCGCGATGAGAACGCGGTTGAGATGTTTTACGTTCGTTTCAGCGATGTTCTTTTCGGCTATTTCCGATAGAAGCTTCTCAGCGCTGGTCTTCAGATCCTCCGTGCGGGTTGCCACGAGTTCCTCGAGGTGCTGCCTGTACTCTGCGAGTTCCATCTCTGCAGCTTTTCTCAGCGAAATATCACGCAGCGTGCTGATGATACCCGTGATGTTCCCGTTCTCCCGCCGGATTTTACCGGTTACCTCGATGTAGATCTCTCTGCCGTCCTTCGTGAGGATCCTGAACTCGCTGGGAGATTCCTCGCCTGTGCGGATGGATCTGCCTAAGTCCTCCATCATGCTTGGTACATCATCCGGATGAATGAACTTCGATGCCGGGAATCCAACGATTTCGTCCGGGGTGTAGCCCCAATCGGAGACTCTGGGGCTTATGAAAGTAACGATAGCCTTGGTGTCGACTACACAGATGACATCACTTACACTGTCGATCAGTGCCTGGTATTTCTCCACACTCCTGTGCAGTTCTGTGGTCGTTCTGTCGATCTGCTTCTCGAGTTCGTTGCGGTCTCTCAGAAGTGCTTCTTCAGATTGTTTGCGGGATGTTACGTTCCTGACCGTGACGATGTAGATTTCGACGCCGCAAATGACGGTGAGACCTCCGGTCAACTCGACCCAGATAACGGAGCCATCCTTCCTCAGAATTCTGCACTCCGCTGTAGGGGGTACTTCGAGACCTTCCAGCAGAGCGTTGTAGATCATTCCGATCCGCTCGTGATCGTCTGGATGCATGTAGTCGAGAAAGTCCGTTTCGACTATCTCATCGGCTTCGTAACCGGTTAAATCAGCAAGAGCGGGATTGATGTATTCGAGCTTGCCCTTGAGAACCACCGCAATGCCGTCCTGTACACTCTCAACGACCTGCCTGAACCTGTCATCACATGCAGTCGAGGACTCCGAAAACTCTATGCTCGAGTCTTCTGAAAGTGTACTTTTCTCTTTCATGACTACTTTCAAAGGGATGAATAGGGTAAAAAAATAGGTAGTTATCTATTCTTAAGGTAAATCCCGTATACAAGTCAAGTACTGAATCAATTATGGCGCACTTCTCGAACGGCGTAGTGGATGTTTTAGAACTCTTGCGACTACTCTATGACCACGAAGCGTTGAGTTGCCTGGAAGTCACCAGAAATCATCCTGCAGAAGTAGAGACCGGGAGACAAATCCTCCAGCAGAACATCATGATATCCGGTGGAGTAATTTTCTCCGTAGATATCACTGACGAGTCGGCCCGAAAGGTCGAAGATAGAAAGCTCGACAGATGCAGGTTCCGGTAGGCTGAACCTTACAGCAGGAGATGAAGCAGGATTAGGTGAGAAGGGAAGCAGCGCAAATCCAAGAGGTATTGGTTCGGTAGTATCTCCAATGCTGACAGGATCCCAAGACAGCATAATATCATAGAGTACCGGCGTTGTATCCCGATCAGATGTTTTCAGTATTGCTCTGTATTGAACGTATTGATCACCATCTGCCAGTATGCCTTCAAGAAGGCAGGGAATGAAGAGCGTGTCAGACCAGGGTCCCATTGCCGTGTGGTCATCAGACGCTCTTACCTGCAATGATACTGAGGTTCCTGAAGGAGTTTGCGAATTCCACTCGAGATAATCCCAGTCTATAACCGGACCCAATACTCCTGGTCCCCCGGACCAGTCGGTCTGAATTGCAGAATCGGCATAAGTAACGATGAAGGAACCACAGAGCACCAAAGGCAGGATTCTTCTATACATGGGACACCCCATGTATATAAAAGAATCTTAGGTATTTATGCAGATGTCAACCAGATTGATGTACACGATATCTGGTACCCCTAATGAGAAAAGTTGGAACTATCCGTGGGAGTGGTTACTCAAGCTTAGTATTGTATAAACTGCGCTATCTCAGAAGAACGCACCTTCTGACTGCTCTCTCTCCGCAGGCATCCTCTACAACCAGAAAGTAGCCGTCCGGATCATAGGATCTTCGCCATGAGGCTGTCGGCAAGCTCGGTGGATTGGGACCAGTAGAGTCCGGAGTAACCCGAACCGACACTGCATGGGAGTACATTTGTTTCATACCTGAACATTGTCAGGCATTCCACACTGTCCACGAACTCGGCAACAAGAAGATCAGTCCGGTGGTGGAGATCGTAATAGAGATCACTCTGTATCCAATCCTCCGGGCATACTTCCAGCCAGACGATGTGACCCGCGAAGGAGAAACCCTCGGCAAGAGCTTCCATGGTCTCACAACAATCCTGAATCATCTCCGAGATCGCCAGTGCAAGCGAATCGAGTTCTACATCTGAAAGATTCGGTATTTTGCTAAAGGGTCTGTAGTAACTATTTTCCTCACCAGCTAGCTTCCGTATCATGGTTATTAGAGCAGGTTCTCCAGCTTCTCTTCGAATAGCTCGCCTGCGTAGTTCAGCGAGAGCAACAGCCCCTTCTGACCCTGGCCATGTCAATGCCCGGAATAGATCTGAACCGAGCGGAACTAGGGGGTTACCTGATTCGATGGCAGCGAGTACGTCTCCGGGTCCCGAGACCAGTACAACCTCGGATGGTCTCAATCCGTCCCTGAGAAGTAAAGTCAGCTGAATAAACGACTGAGTGGAGTTGTAGAATGGCTGTGAGTAATCAGATATCGTGTAACCGCTGTACGAAGCGATAGAATCCAGACGAGTTCCAACCGTCGGATTCATTTCGTCTGATCGCGGCAGTGCTATTGCCGAGCCACCCAGCAACAAGACTTCCGGGTCTGGTGAGGAGTCCGGCGGGAAGCATCGCCATCCTGTAAAGGGGTAGTAGCGGCTATCCAGTTCAGGAGCAAGCCTGAGAACGAAGTCTCCTTCGAGTCGATTTTCTCTCGTTTCGTCAATCATGATAATCGCTGTGCTTGAGAGTTCGAACATGCAAAGCAACAGGACAAGAGCAAGTACAATCCTGCTGAATATTCTGTAAACCTGTACAGCTCTTCTACCCAGTATCCCAGCCACCATCAGCATAGAACCGAGGATTGACAGTATGATCTGCCCCCTGCCCACGCCTACTCCCGCACTAAGTCCAACGTGATCTGCGAATATTCCTGCAAGCATGAAAACGAATCCGGACAGAAGGCTTGAGAGTCTGATTATCCTGAACGTAAGACAACCGAGGCGATTTTCGCTGATTTCAGTCATTGGGAGTTTCCTTGAATGGGGTCATCGCGGAGAGATTGAGCTGGAGGATCCTCACGAACATGCTCTCTGCTACTATCCTGTTTCCAGTACCGTTCAGGTGGCATGGATCTATGTAGCACTGGAGAGTGCAATCATCCAGTGCTCCCGATATGTCAGTAAAACCAGGGACGACCCCACCAGTCGAAAGCTCGGATGCTAGAGACCAAGTTCTTCTTATCTGCTCGGATCCAACGGAATCGGACATCGCATCCTGCCGGATGAGCTTTTCAGTTTCAGTCAAGGGTTTATCGGTTACCACAAGAAGTGGGTGCCAGAGGAAAAGGCAATCGAAACCGAACCCGCTGCCCAGGGAAAGAGCAATGCGGTAATTACCCAGTGCACAGTTCAAAACAGCATCGGCAAGTGAATCCATTATTGTGGATGACATCTCTGTCTGATTCATTGTGGGGAACTGCACCAGCCTGTTTTCTTCCGTATTACCCGAGAGACCAGTCAGCAAACCGACGGTATTCGTTGATCTCAGAACCTCCCAGAGGAGATTGTGTCCTGTGGTCTCACCGGATGGTCTGTAGCTGAGTACATTCTCTATGTGCTGTGTTATGAGATGTGAGCCGCACCGTCCGCTGGAAGCCGCAAGAAGATCGTTAGCACCATCGTAGAAGACTACTAGATCAGGTCTTTCTCCCTCCCAGAGTACGAGAATGAGCTGGATCAACTCCTGGGTACTGAGCCAACTCGGCTGTCCCATGTTCCTGACCTCTACCGGGCAATCGAGATGATTGGAGAGAAGGGCCTGGAGGTGGGCTGGTATTGTCTGATCGTCAGCCTCACCCCATCCCCATATTGTGGAACCCCCGAAGCAATAGACAAGAAAACCATGTTCATCGGTTCCTGCTTCCACACCCGGAGTGATTCGAAAACCGTCAGTGTCCGTTGACAACAGGTCGGTAGAAACACCTGGGACCGTTCTGTGGAGCACGTATGGCTTATAGATCCATGTCAGGAAGAGCCTCTCACCAAAGTCTCTCTTGAAGAGGATTCGCTGGACCTCAGAAGGTTCTCGGGTATCAGGATGAGGAATCTTTTCGGCAAACAGGCGGAGGGTGAAAGTCGATGCGAGCTCGAGTACAAGCAATATCATTATTGTGTTCGTAACGATTATGGAGAGACTGCCGAAACGATCTGATATGGATTCATGCCGGATCGTCAGATAGATCAGCGACAATCCCAGGATGATGGAAAAGAGCTGTACGTGACCAAGACCGTTTCCACGACCAAAACCAACGGTATCGGCAAACAGGGCGATGAGCAACAGGACGATACCAGTCGCAACAGCGATACTCCTGAACAAACTCCTTCTCTTCATGCGCCCATTATAAGGCATTTGATGGAAATTAGGGATGGCTTTGCTGATTCAGGATAAGCAGTTATGTCTGTGGTATTTGCCAAGTACTCTTGGATAGAACCTTCGAAGCAGTCGAACACTTTGAAATGGGACTTTCTTGGAGAAAAGAGGTGGCCCTTCCATGTACACCACTCAAGCATCTGCTCGAATAGAATTCGTGACTCACCGTTCTCAGGAGTATGATGAACTCCAAGTTCACGATATTACCCCATACGGGACACTTATAGAGCTTTTCTCACAGGTGGGTAATCACCTTCGAGAATGAAGATGTGTCACTTGGTTGTGAATATGAAGACAGAACCATGATGATTGTTTGCTAATACTAAGAAATGATTGTACTTACTGCAGTGAATCAGACCATGTGATTCTTGATTCCGGATTCCAGGTCATCACCTGCACAATTTGCTCGATATACTCTCTTAGCTTCAGAGCTTCTCTCTCGGAGTATCCGGAATCCAATGACAGATATGGCTCAAGGATAGGATACTCATCTTCAATGACACTGCCATCGTAGATAGGCCCGGCCTCTGCTTCAACCAGGAGGCGAGAAGCGGCTTTGAAAGCAATCGGGAACTCCGTTGCTTGACGTGCTTCTGCTCTTCCCCACAGTCCCAACAGACACAATGGAAGCAGAACACATACCCATGAAGCAACTCTGCGTAGAACCGACTTTCCTCTGAGCACATCAGCCAAAGCAGTTAGGCAATATGCAAGAATAATGCTCAGTCCTATTGTAGGTAACCACAGGAAAGTATGCTGTATCCAGACCAGTGGAAAAGGCATCAGAGAAAGTAGTATCAATGCTGAGCCAAACCTGATCGGGTGTGGTATTTTCTTAATAAGTGCTATTAGAAGAAAAGCGGAGAAGGCCAACAAACCAATTCGCGGAGTTGTAAAGAGATCGAATGGGAGTCCCCAGTTAAGCAGTTGTGCGAATTTCGAGAAATAGGCTCCGTCAAAGAAACTGAGTTCCACGGGCATGCTCACTCCAGCGAGTATTCTGGCTGCGTAGAATGCAATCGATGCAGCAATTGCACCGATCCATATGATTCTGCCTTCTTTCAGCGTGTTGACAAATCCACGCTTGAGTACAAGCCAACCCCATATAAAAACGATGGAAGCATATGGGAGACAGGATTCTTTAGCGAAATAGCCAACGATTACAATAAGAAGACAGTAGATGAGATTCCGTCTTCTCCTTTTATCCGAATGACCAATCGCGCGATCATAGAAGTAGATAGCTGCAAGGAGGAAGAGAACCACAAGCCTGTCATTTCTACCGGTAAACGAAACCATCGAATAAGTTTGCGAAGGAAGTAGTGACCAGATCACAACAGTGAGAGATGCAACCCATGGGCCAACTCGCTTCCAGAGTATACACAGCAGGATTCCAACCGCGATCCAGGACAGAAGGAAATCTGTAAGATGGTAATAGAAGAAGTTTCCCTTCCAGAACAAGAAATCAAAAAAGAAAGACAAGCTGTAAATCGGTCTTGTGAATCCCAGCCGAACAGATTCTGTGAGTACCCAGAAAAGGTTAGCTTTTCCTTCAAATGCAAAGGGGATTATCAACCTGTGAATAGTCTCCGAGTCGAATGGTACCGTGAATACAGATACTCGTTGCAGCAGGGATGCGAGAGGATACACGAACAGTACTGCCCAGAGGGGGGGGGTAGTAAGAGTATTCATTTTCAGATTGTGTACCCCAAATTATCCACGGTTACATCCTCTACTGCAAAGCAAGGTTTTCTTGGTGACAATCTTACTGCAAACATCCGTATACCTGACATTGAAGTCAATTTCTTGATGCAAAAGGAGCAACGGTACCCCGGACGGGATTAGAACTATTCGTAAAGGAATCGTTTTGTTCAGGGGATTCATGCGGGAGTGAAGGTCTGTAATTGCAGAAAAGGGGAGCGCGGTGAACACGCTCCCCTGGATGAAGAGTCTTATCAGTTGTTCTTTTTGAAGTCGCTCATGTACTCTACGAGTTCCGCAACACCATCATAAGGCATAGCGTTGTAGATGGATGCACGGCATCCGCCTACGGATCTGTGCCCCTTCAGGCCGACCAGATCCCTTGCGGCTCCGTCTGCGATGAATTTCTTGTCGAGTTCGTCACAGCAGAGCTTGAACGTAACGTTCATGAAGGATCTGCTCTCGGTATCGGTGACGGTGCCCTTGTAGAATCCGTCACTGTTGTCGATTGCGGAGTAGAGAAGCTCTGCTTTTCTGGTATTTGCCGCTTCGACTGCGCCAAGACCGCCCTGATCCATTATCCACTCGAGGATGAGCCCCACGACGTACACCGGGAAACTCGGCGGCGTGTTGAACAGAGAATCCTTGCTGAGGTGAGTACGGTACGAGAGTATTGTGGGGACTTCCTCGTTCGACTTCTCGACCCAGTCCCTGCGGACGATGATTGCGGCAACACCGGACGGGCCGATGTTCTTCTGTGCACCTGCGTAGATCAGCGAGAACTTGCCGAAATCGAGCTCTCTGCTCAGGAAGTCGCTTGACATGTCGGAGACGAGGGGAACGGAGCCGGTTACCGGAAAATTCCTCATCTGAGTGCCTACGAGCGTGTTGTTGCTAGTTGTGTGAACGTATGCTGCGCCAGGGGTCAGGTTGAACTCTCCCGGAACGTAGCTGAAGTTATCATCCTCGCTGGAGGCGGCGATGTTCACGTTCCCGAAGAATTTCGCTTCCTTGACCGCCTTCTTCGCCCAACCGCCGGTAACGATGTAGTCGGCGGTCTGCTCCCTGCTGAGAAAGTTGAAGGGTATGGTACAGAACTGGGTGCTTGCGCCCCCGCCGAGGAAGAAGACAGCGTAGTCCTCGGGTGTCAGCCCCATCAGTGTGAGCATGTTGTTCTGAGCAGCCTTGAACACTGCGTCGAACTGCTTCGATCTGTGGGAGATCTCCATTATCGACATTCCGAGGTCGTCGAAATTCACAGCGCCTTTCGATGCCTTGCGGATGACTTCGTAGGGGAGAGTGGCAGGACCTGCGTAGAAATTACGTACGCGCTCAGGCATTGGATTCCTCCTGGTGATGAGTAACAAATCATATCCTCTGGAAGCGAACGACTGGAAGAATACTCTCAGCGTATTACTCTCGCAACCCCTGTAGAATAACTCTCGATAACGTATGTATTTGCATGGTTCATCCTGCTGCGGTGCCGGAAGACTCTCGATCTACGTCTTCGAGGCTCGGAAAAGAAGGAACATTCCTATTCCCATGAAGATGATATCCGCAAGGCTTGCAGCGAGCAGGGGAGGTATTGCCCCCTTATGGCCCAGGGTCTGCCCTAACCGGAGGAGTGAGAAAAAGAGGAACGCAAGGAAGATGGCGATGCCGATACTCAGTGATTTGCCGCTTCGCGGGTTTCTGGTCGCCAGCGGAGCTCCGACGAGGATCATTATCAGGTTCGAGAGTGGGAAAAAGATCGTCAGGTAGAGCTCGACCAGGTCTCCCCGGATATCCCCTCCGGCGGCTCTTACCCTGTCGATGTGCTCGGAGAGCTCGAAGAAGCTCATCTCTTCAGGAGACTTCTGCCTGCTGCCGAAATCTTCAGGAATGTCGCTGATCTCCGGGAGGGGGAGGGTATCTGTTTGAGAGTATATGACCTCTCCCGAAGGTCCGAACTGCCGGGAGACCGCTCCCGTAGCAACCCAGGATGAGTCGATCCACAGAATTTTGACCGCATCGAGCCTTCTGGTGACCTGCACACTGTCATTGAACCACTCTACTGAAACGTTGCTCATCGTTCCGGTTCTGCCGTCGAAGAACCCGATTTCGAAGATCGCGCCATCAAGTGATCTGTGGGCGAAATTGCTCCTTCGGTTGTAATCGATAGGATCTCCGCCATCGATCTCCACTCTCTTGATGATCGACTGCCTGTACAGCGAGTCAGCTACAACGTTATCACCCACGGCAAACTCGAAGATCGAGATGATTAACCCGATTACGAGCATGGGCAGGAATATCCTGGGGATGCTGATTCCTGCGGATCTCAGCGCAACCAGTTCGTTTCTCTTCGAGAGTGACGATACCAGGAAGAGGGAGGAGAGCAGAACCGCTATGGGAAGGACGAGTACGATTATGTAGGGGAGACCATAGAAGTAGTACTTCAGGAATACGATGGCGGAGACGTCCTTGTCGACCCATCTGCTGAAATGGTCGAAAGCATCGACGCTGACGAAAATGACAACGAAGGATAGAATGGACATGCCGATCATCTTCAGGAATCGCATACCTATGTAGCGATCGATCCTTCCACCGTTCAAGGTTTCCTGCCCTTCCTGATCGCTTTGTCGAGTCTCTTCTTTCGCATTCTGTCGATTATTGCCTTTACGTCCGGAAGTGGAACAGGATGTCCTTCGTAGAGGCTTCGGATAGTCAGGAAGACTCCCAGACCACCGAGCAGGATGTTCGGTGCCCACATGGCCAGGAAGGGGGAAATGAATCCCCTGTCGGCGAGTTGTTCTCCGCCTATGAGGAAGAGGTAGTAAACAAGAATGAGTATCAGGCTCATGCCCAGCGCCAGCCCCGCGCTGCTCTGTTTTGTGGAGAGGGCAAGGGGACCTCCCAACAGTATGAATACGACGCAGGCGAAGGGAATAGAGTACTTCTTATGGATTTCGACACTGAACCTGTCGATGTTTCGCGACGAGGATGCTATCATGTCGTCCAGCATCCTCAGGTCTGCGGTCCTGGATGTGAGATATCCCCTTGCCTGATTGAAACGGGTGCGGTTCCCGAGTGAATCGGGAGGTGGAAATATAATTCTCGATGAGGTGGTGATTTCCGCTCCAGTCAGTGTCGCAAGCGGTTCGAGCGCTAGAACCGTAATGGAATCCGTCAGCTTCGTGATCGTTATTTTTAGCGAATCGACCATGTCCCTCATCTGCCTCGAAGACATTTCGCGGTCACCTCGGCTGTCCCTGTCTCTCCTTACGAGTTCAGCGGATCTCGTCAGTTCGATTGTATAGGTTTCGTAGTCGAGAACCCTGTAGGAACTGTCCTCTGAAAGTTCATGCATCTGCCCGTGGTTAAGAACAAGCCTCATCCTGTTCGCGGAGAGCGGTTCCATCGTGCCGTACAGAGCCGTAATCGTTCTGCGCGGCTTCCCGGGGATGTTCTCATGGATGACAACGTTCCGGAGCTCCCCGGTGAGATCGTCCTTCTCTTCGACGAGAATGCGGTAGTCGTCTATATCATCGACGAACATGCCTGGAATTATCTTGGCGGTGGGACGCATCGTTCCGACGTCGAGAAGCAGGTTTCTGGCCATGTGGTTCGCATCCGGGAGAACGTTGTTGTTGAAGTACACCAGCACAGCCCCCAGCAGCCCTGCAAGCAGGATAAGGGGGATTGTGAGGTTGAAGATGCTGGCTCCGGAAGCTTTCATGGCAGTGATCTCCATGTCGGATGAGAGCCGACCAATGGCTATGAGTACACCGGCGAGTACTCCCATGGGTATTACGACGGCGACCATCGAGGGAAGGAGCAGGAGGAAAATCTCCGCAACCGTCCTCATGGGAATGCCTGTGCTGACGATCATCTCGAGCAGATCGAGGAGTTTGTCGAGAAGCATTACGAACGTGAACACACCTATCGAGAGGATGAAGGGCGGAATGAACTCCTTTATCGCGTAGATCTGAAGCTTTTTCATGTAACTCCCATGAAGGTCAAGATACTCAATATGGCAATTGAGTAATTATATCATGTCATCGCGATGAGTTCCATCCACGAGGGGAACAATGCTGATACAGAAGAACTATACTGCCACATGAAGAGTACATTACTGCTTTCCGTATTGTGCCTGCTATCGGGTAGCGTATTTCCAGCATTCGGCGGATTCGGAGTAAGGCAGCCCTGGCTGATCTCCGGTGATCCGTTCGTTTTCTACGACGAAAGCATACCCAGGCTGTACAGTGTTCCGAGGTTATCGACCTCTCTGGCACCATCCATCCTGAACGGCTTTCTGTCCTGGCGCCTCTACTATTCCGATATCCCCGTCTCCAATTCCCGGACCGCATATAGCTCGGATCTGTACGATGCTATACTTTCATGGAGCTCAAGGGAAGCCTGGTTCTCCTGCAACCGTAACAACTGCATCCGTTCCGCGAGAGAGCATGGTTCACTCCTGCCTACTATCTACCTTCCACTCAACATGCCTCCAATTCTGGCCAGTACAATTGGAGAGGGCGGGCAGCTGGACATCAGCGGGCACCAGAAGATCATGCTTTCAGGAATTTCACATATCCGTCCGAATCAGGTTTCCACGGAAGGGCAGACACCTTCCTTCTTTCCGGATCTCAAGATGGAGCAGGAATTACAGGTTCATCTCGAGGGTACGATCGGGGAGAAGATTCACGTGGATGTCGATCATGACAGCCAGAGATCGCTGGGTCCGCAGAACAGCATCAGTATCTCTTACGACGGCTACGACGATGAGATCATCCAGTCTATCGAAGTGGGCGATGTCAACCTCTCCATAACCGGTCCGGAATTCGTTTCTTACAGCATTCCTCATCAGGGGTTGTTCGGCGCCAAGATCCTCGCACAGGTGGGTCCTGTCGAGATCACGACCATTGCAAGCAAGGAAGCCAGTTCGACCGAAACGGCAGATTTCGTAGGACAGGCAACCGCGGTTACCGATACGATCCTCGACGTGTATCCAGCGAACAACTACTTCTTCCTGACTTATCCGGATACCGTTGCACAGCCTGAGATAGTATCGATAAGAATTTTCCAGGATGATCTGGATGCAACCAACAACGCCGAGATGGGAGCGGTCGAAGGAAGCTGGGCCGTCCCCATTTCACCCGGTGATACCCTCTCCGGTAACGGTTTCTGGGATGAGCTGCTTGCGGGACCCGATCAGGATTTCGTACTCGTCGACTCCGTCGTGATAAGGTTCTTCTCACCGGTAAACGACAACTACATGCTGGCGATATGGATGGTTACAGCCAGCGGTGACACCATTGGCAGCGCACCCGCAGGGGGGCCGTACGAACTCAAACTGATCAAGAATTCTAACCCGCTGGCAACCGACCCGACGTGGAATTACGAACTGCGTAATCATTATTACCTTGGGGCCAATAACATAGTCAAGGAGAGCTTCGAGGCCGATATATTCCTCGAGCGCTCCGGACAGGATCCCATCTCCACGCAGGACGGTGTTCCTTTCATCGCCGTTCTCGGGCTCGATACGAACGGCGACGGCAGCCTTGTAGACGAAGACAGTGCCGTCGACTGGGAAAACGGATTCCTTGTCTTCCCGGACATAAGGCCGTTTACCAGCAGCGTGCTGGACGTGCAGAACCCAAAGGTCTACAACACCAGGTACCCGCAGTCCACGGACAGCAAGTACTTCATCAGAGTGAGCTACAGGGCTGCTTCGACAACCTACTCTCTCGGGCATATCGGAATAATACCCGGCAGTGAAAGGGTTACACTGACGGTTGCGGGACAGCAGCGGACACTCGTCAGGGATCAGGACTACACGATTATCTACGAGATAGGTCTTCTCACTCTGATCGGTGAGGCAGCAGAGCAGGCCCAGGATCCGGCCAACAGGCTTCGGGTTACTTACGAATACGTTCCCTTCTTCGCTAGTCAGCAGAAAACACTTGTTGGAACAAGAGCCGTTTACGAACTGGGTCGTTACTCCTGGATAGGAGCAACGATGATGTACGAGAATGCGAGTTCTCCGGATGATAGACCAAGGGTCGGCGAGGAGGCTTCGTATACGATTGTGACCGACGTGGATGTCCACTTCGAGGCAAGGCCTGATTTTCTGACGGAAATCACGAACTCAATCCCTGGCATCAACACGGATGCGGAGAGCCGTGTCGTCCTTTCCGGTGAAGTGGCAGTGAGTATGCCGGGTGCCGGAGACAGGGTCTACGTGGACGATATGGAGGGAGCCGAATCGTCCTTTCCTCTGGGGCAGGCCAGAACGATGTGGTTTTACTCCAGCATGCCGAGACATGCTTCCTCATGGCTTTTTCCGAACGGAGACCTCGCGTGGTTCAATCCTTACAACAAATGGCGTGTAAGGGATATCATCCCAGGCGAGGAAGGATCTCACTCCTACGATTACGTCAATTCGGTTCTGGAATTCGTTTTCGAGCCCGATAACGACAATTACTCTTCCTGGGGAGGCGTACAGAGGTGTCTGGACAGGTACGGAATGGACCTGTCGAAGAAGACACGGATCAGGCTCTACATCAGGACGAGCGGCAGTGCGGCGAATGCGAGCATCTACCTCGATCTCGGTGAGCGAATCAGTGAGGACACCTACTGGCTGGAGCGAGTAGGCGGGGAACTGGTGAGACGCGCGAACGGGGAGCTGGACACCGAAGACCTGGTAGGCGACGGCATCCTGGGCAACGATGAGGATACCGGACTGGATAACCTGTTCGATGAAGAGGAACCGGGGTACAGCTCCTCTTCAAACCCTGATCCGAACCAGGATGACTACAACTACAATCCCGAAGATCCTCTTTCCACACGATACAACTGGATCAACGGAACGGAGGGGAACGGCAGGCTCGATACGGAGGACATCAACAGGAATGGTACTCTGGATACGACTTCCACATCTTTTTTCCGGATACGAATACCGATCGATGACCCACAGTACATCGTCTCCGGACCCAACGAGCATGGCTGGATGCTGATAGAGATTCCCCTGTCCGATACCACGCTGGTCACGGTTCCCCATTACGTGGTGGGAGAACCAACCTGGGAGAAGATAAGCTACGCCCGACTCTGGATGGATTCCTTCACCCAGAGCGATACAGTCGAAATCTACGATCTGAGCATTATCGGCAATCGCTGGGAGAATATCGGAGTCTGCCGTGCGGACAGCATAGTGCCTCCGATAATGCCTGGAGAGGATTTTCTTATCTCCACGGTCAACAACAGGGAAAATCCTGACTACGCTGCCAATCCACCGCCTACCGTAGACCCGGGCAAGGACGATAACGGTGACCCGCGGCTGGAGCAGTCTCTGCTCATCGAATCGGTTGATATCATGGGAGGACACGAAGGAGTTGCCAGGCAGACATTCTATTCGGCTGAGGACTACACATCGTTCCGGAACCTCCGTTTTCTCGTACATGGGGCTGAAACCGCTCCGGGCGAAGCCTTCTACAGGATAGGAAGAGACAGCCTCAACTACTACGAGATCAATGTTCCCATTGAACACGGCTGGCAGATCATCAGTATAGACCTTCTCGATCTAGTCGATCTGAAGAAGCTCAAGAACAGTTCCGAGCTCGATTATCTCCGTGCAGGCAATCTTGCCGTAAAGGGGAACCCTAACCTCGCGGACGTCATGTCGCTGAGTCTCGGGCTCCGTCCGACCGGATCCCAGGATCTCAATACGGTCGTCTGGGTGGACGACATCACTCTCCATGATCCCTACACGGATACGGGGCTTGCCCACAGGATAACAGCGGGTATCGATTTCGCTGATTTTCTCTCCCTGTCAGGTGATTACAGACGCGTCGATGCAGATTTTCACGGCCTCGGCAGCAGAGCCGGCACTGGAAAGACTGTAACACGTCTGACAACCGGTGCTACCATGAACCTCGATCGTTTCTCTCCACCGGTCTGGTTCTGGTCCATGCCAGTTACTTTTGCCTGGACAAGGCAGGTATCCGAGCCACGGTTCCAGTCCAATTCCGACGTACGGGTGTACGGGGAGGAATCCTGGCAGGACAGAACCCAGACGGATTCCTGGAACACCAGCATCCAGTGGAGAAGGAACACGAGATCCGATGGTTTCTGGGGACGCTACTTCGCAGATCCTGTCAGGCTGCGGCATACGTTCGGTCTTACCACCGGGAGAGCACCCAACTCCAGAGATACACTGAAAACCATCAAGTACGAATTCTCGTACGACCTTACTCCAGGCATCATGAGACTGGTCAGATTGCCATTACTCGAAGACGTCCGCCTCAGGCCGACCAGAATTGGTTTCTCAGTCACCAGAAACAACGGCTGGGACTCCAGGTGGGACTACACATCAGGCGACACGGTACAGACCCGTGGCACCGAGAACAGGGGGCTTTCACTCACCGGATCGGCTTCATTCGCTTTCTGGAAAGGGCAGTCGTCGAGCTATTCACTGTCAGTCCTTCGGGACATGCTCTTCCCGTGGGAGGATCGCCTCATTCCATTCAATATCGGTCGCGAGATCAGCAGGAACCAGAATGCTTCGGTCAGTCAGGACATCAACTTCTTCGATTATCTTCGGCCCAGACTGAGCTACGATGTCAACTACTCCACTTCACGGCTTGCCCCTCACACGACCGGTGATGACTCGCTTGGGAGGCCGGATGTCTCCCTTACCACAACGCGAAGGCTAACCCTGAGGGTCGGTCTTGTGCATGCGATCAGGTCAGTCGCCCGGTTAAGGGACGAAAGGCTGGACGAGGAAGCGGAACCAGGGAGCCCAAGGTGGCTGCTCATGAAGCTCGAACGTTTTTCGAACATTCTCACCGATCCAACGGTTACGATATCCCGTACGGAGGGAACGAGCTACAAGAACGTATCGTATCTGCCGGGGTATCGCTACCAGTTCGGCCTCGACCTGCTCATGGAGGGTGAGGATCCCTGGGACAGGACCAAATCCGACAACCTGCAGATATCCAGCGGTATCCGGCCCGTGAGCACGATGTCCATCAGGGTGGAGTATTCGAGAACGGATACCAGGCACTTCTATTCCGGGTACTGGAACAGACAGGAGTCGATGACATGGCCCTCCGTATCCTTCTCATGGTCGGGGCTCGAGAGGCTGGGACCGTTTCGAGAGCTGCTCCGAAGCGGCAGTGTCAGCTCCGGATACAGATTCGAGACGAGTACGAGCTCCAGATTCGAGGAGGATGAGTACATTCCCACGAGCGAGACCCAAACGACAAGATGGTCTCCGCTGGTGAGCATATCCGGTACTCTGAAGAACAAGGTTCAGATCTCCGTATCCGATAACCTGTCGATAACCGAGACACTCAACTTCACAGGTACTATGGCCAGAACACGAAGCAGCAATCACAGCACCCAGTTCAGCCTGTCCTATGCGTTCAGCTCGCCCGGCGGTTTTGCAATTCCGCTGCCCCTTCTGAACAAGCTCCGAATCAGCTTCCAGAGCGATCTCACTACGAGCCTGAGTATCACCAGGAGCAGGAATGTCAGTGAGGTTATCACATCGACTGCCGGTACGCAGGTACAGAGTGATCGAGAGGAGTGGAGGATCGAGCCTGCCGCGAACTACGACTTTGGTTCAGTAATTGCCGGGCTCACCGGCATATACGGATGGAAAACGGATAGAGTCAATTCGCTGTACGATCAGAGGGATGTTGGCCTGAACATCTGGGTCACGATCAACTTCTGACAACAGGGCCAACCGGCCCGAATTCTTCCTTGAGCCTGCCCTTTGCCGTCATTGACAACAGAGCAGAAAGTGACGACAATCTACCTTCATTGGTGTATCGAATGGTTTGCACACGTGTATTCTTACGGGGGTAAGTCGGGTGAGAATAGGTCAGATGCTCCTGAAATCCGGCATCATCACAAGAGAGCAACTCGAGGAAGCTCTGAAATCGCAGCAGGACGAGGGACATCGTATCGGATACAACCTCGTCAAGCTGGAAATGGTTTCCGAAGAGGACCTTAACAGTTACCTTGCCCGTCAGCACAAGATCGAGAGCATCGATCTGAACGATATCAGTGTGCCTTCTGAAGTTATCGACCTGGTCCCCGCGGACATAGCAAGACGTTACGAAGTAATTCCCATTGAAAAAAACGGCAAGACGCTTGTCGTAGCCATGGCCGATCCGCACAACCTCTTCGCGATTGACGATCTGAGGTTCTCTCTCGGTATCGAAGTCGAACCGCACATATGCGCCTCCAGCATGATCGAGAGAGCCATCCAGAGGTTTTACCCGGAAGGTGAAGCGCTCGTTCCCGTCGAGGAAGCTCAGCAGTACGGCAAGGATGACGCAGCGATGGAGGAGATCGGAGACATGCTCGTTGGAGATGCCGTCTTCGAGTCACTTATCGATGAGGATGAGGAAGAGGAGATCGATGACGATGATCTCACCCTCGATGTTGCCGATTCACCCGTTGTCAGGCTTATCAACAGTGTCGTAGCTGATGCCGTCCGCAGGGGTGCGAGTGACATTCATTTCGAGCCTTTCGAGCGCTACGTGAGAATCAGGTTCAGGATCGACGGTGTCCTGCACGAGGTAATGCGTCCCAGCAGAAAGTACAGGCAGGCGATGGTCAGCCGATTGAAGATACTTGGCGGAATGGATATAGCCGAGCATCACCTTCCGCAGGACGGCCGCCAGAAAGTCAGGGTGGGGGACAAGTTCGTTGATCTGCGCCTTGCCACGCTGCCGACACTCTTCGGTGAGAAGGTGGAAGTTCGCCTTCTCGACAGGTCAAAAGTCTCTCTCGATCTCGATGTTCTCGGTTTCGAGCCCGAACCTCTCGCCATCTTCCGCCGCGCTATCAAGCGTCCCTTCGGTATCGTCCTGGTTACGGGACCAAGTGGATGCGGCAAGACGACGACACTCTATTCAGCGCTCACCGAGCTGAACGACATCTCTGTGAACATAATGACGGCAGAGAACCCGGTTGAGTTCAACCTGAAGGGCATCAACCAGGTTCAGATGAACGACGAGGTGGGTCTCACGTTCGCCAAAGCACTCAGAGCATACCTCAGACAGGATCCAGACATCATCATGGTCGGAGAGATTCGAGATCAGGAAACCGGCGAGATCGCAATACGTGCTGCTCTCACCGGTCACCTCGTTCTTTCCACCACACACACGAACGATGCGCCAAGCACTATCAACAGGCTTATCGATATGGGCACCGAGCCCTACATGCTCAGCACCTCACTGGTCTGCGTCGCGTCACAGAGGCTTATCAGAAAGACCTGTGAGAATTGTAAAACGCCCATTTCGGTCACCAGGGAAGCCCTGACCGAAGCGGGAGTTGATTACGAGCGGTTCAAGGACATCACTTTCTTCGAGGGTATGGGTTGTGGTGCCTGCAACAACACGGGATTCAAGGGTCGTACCGGCATATTCGAAGTGATGACCATCGATGAGGAAATGCGTCAGCTCATCGAAGGCGACGCGAACAGCATCCAGATCGAGAAAGCAGCCCTTGCCAAAGGGATGATCAACCTCAGGGAAGCAGCTCTCAGGCTTCTCGAACGAGGGGTAACGACCTTTGGAGAAGTCATCAGAGAAACGATATCGAGTGACTGACAAGGAGTGATATTTGCAGAGCAGACTCGCGATGATGCTCATCGAATCAGGGCTCGTCACGAATGAAGAGGTCGAAGAGATAACCCAGACTCTCGGACCGGGTGAAACCGATCTGGCCGAAAGCCTTTACGCATCAGGCAAGGTCACCGAGGAGCTGCTCACCGAGTTCCTTTCCGAGATTCATGGTGTGGAACCAATCTATCTCAACGAGACGGTTATCGACCCCGATATCCGAGATATCATTCCCGCCGAAGTCGCGCGGGAGTTCATCCTTGTTCCCGTGAAAAACGAATCGAGGCTTTTCTTTATCGCGATGGGTAATCCGGCCAACCTGTACGCCGTAGACGAAGTGAAATTCATAACCGGTAAGGAAGTCGTCGTTTACGCATCAGCACCCTCAGCTGTCAGACGCTCACTCGACGAACTCTATGGCAAGATAGCCGATCTCGTCTCCGTTGAAGAGCAACTCGACGAATACGACGAAGATTCGGATGACATGACCACGGTCGAGAGCCTGGAAGGGGACCTGGAGGAAGACTTTGATGTCGATGAGTACGCCCTCACCAGTGAAGACGAACCCGTTGTGAAATTCGTAAACGATATTATCGCTCGCGCCGTTGTTACTGAAGTGAGTGATATTCATTTCGAGCCCTACGAGAAATTCCTCAGAATACGTTTCAGGCGAGACGGCGCCTGCCACGAAGTGATCAGGCTGCCCAAGAAGATACAGTCGACCATCCTCAGTCGTCTTAAAATAATGGCGGGAATGAATATAGCCGAGCGACGAAAAACACAGGATGGAAGAATCAAGGCAAAGATTGAAGGTCGTTTCATCGACTTCCGGGTGAACTGTGTTCCCGCAATAAATGGAGAGAAGATCGTTCTCAGAATACTCGACAGGGGTAACCTCGAATTCGATCTAAGGCAGCTCGGCTTTCCGGAAATGGCACTGAAAACCTTTCTTGCTGGCGTTAATTCACCTTACGGAATCGTGCTCGTCACCGGTCCGACAGGAAGCGGGAAGACTACAACCCTTTACTCCGCTCTGAGTTCTCTGAACACTCCAAAACTGAACATCCACACCGCCGAAGACCCGATTGAGTACAACATTGACGGTCTGGTCCAGACACAGATCGATTTCGCAGCAGGATACGACTTCGCTACTGCTCTCAGAGCAATCCTGAGACAGGATCCGAACATCATCATGGTCGGAGAGATAAGGGATCTCGAGACTGCGTCTATTGCCATCAAGGCAGCCATGACCGGGCAGCTGGTCTTCTCTACGATCCACACGAACGATGCGCCCAGCACGATAAACAGGCTGGTCGACATAGGAATCAAACCATTCCTTGTTGCCTCTGCAGTACGTACGATCATGGCTCAGAGGCTTGTCAGGCGGATCTGCAAGGAGTGCAGAGCTCCCTACGTTATCGATCCCGAAGATCTGGAGGAGGCGGGTATCGATGCCGCCATGTTCTCCGGAATAACAACCTACAAAGGGGATGGATGCACGAGTTGCTCCGGAACCGGATACAGGGGAAGAGTTGGATTGTATGAAGTGCTCACCCTTGACAAGAACATCAAACAGGCTGTTATTGATAGAGCATCTGCAGGTGACCTGAGACTCATGGCCGTCAAGAGCGGAATGAGGACACTGAGGATGGATGCCATAGACAAGCTCAGGAACGGCATTACAACGCTTGAAGAGGTGACCAGGGTAACTGCCGATGATGAAGATTCGATCAAGAGAGCTGCCATTGACTTCCAGCTGGAGCAGCAGGTCGGGGCAGAAAACTCATAGATGACTACCGAGTGACAGGGAGGCAGCTCATTTGAATATCAAAACCCTTCTCAAGGAGATGATGGAGCGTCGTGCGACCGACCTTCACATTACCGTAGGTGCTCCTCCAACGATCCGTATCGACGGGGAACTCATCCGAACCGAGTACGATCCGCTTACTCCAAGTGAAACACAGACGCTCATCTACAGCCTTCTCAAGGATGAGCAGAAGAAACGCTTCGAAATGGAGAAGGAGCTTGATTTCGCATTCGGGATCAAGGGGCTGTCAAGGTTCAGATCCAACGTCTTTCTCCAGCGTGGCTGTGTCGCTGCTGCGATCAGGGTTATTCCCTACGAGATTCTTGGTTTCGACGAACTGGGGCTTCCGCCGGTAGTCGCCTCGTTCTCGGACAGGAGGAATGGTCTTATCCTGGTTACGGGCCCCACAGGATGCGGCAAGAGTACGACCCTGGCATCGATTATCAAGCGGGTCAACTCGATGCGGAGAGTACACATCATCACCATCGAGGATCCTATTGAATACGTTCATCATCACGACAAGGGGCTTGTGAACCAGAGGGAGGTCGGGGATGACACTGCCGGTTTCAAGGATGCTCTCAGGTACGTTCTGAGACAGGACCCGGACGTTGTCCTGATCGGTGAAATGCGTGACCTGGAAACGATGCGGGTTGCTCTGAACGTTGCTGAGACAGGGCACCTCACACTTGCAACGCTGCATACTAACTCAACTTACGAATCCATTAACAGGATAATCGACACGTTTCCCGCCGCGAGTCAGGACCAGGTTCGAAGCCAGCTCTCCTTCGTGCTGATAGGTGTGATGACCCAGCAGCTTGTTCCACGGGCAAGAAAAACTGGCAGAGCACTTGCAGCCGAAGTTCTGGTCTGCACACCGGCAGTCAAGGCAGCCATCAGGGAAGACAAGCTGCACCAGATCTACGGAATGATGCAGGCCGGTCACAAGCATGGCATGCAGACTATGAACCAGGCACTGTACAATCTCTTCGCAACGAGAGAGATTACAAGAGAGGTTGCTCTGGAGCGATCCAGCAACCCGATCGAACTGGAACAGATGATCGTAACAGGACGCGATGTATTGTAGAAGGGGGATGGGAAATGCCTGAATTTCAGTGGCAGGGAGTCAACAAACAGGGTCGCACCCTTTCTGGATCCATTACGGCCAAGTCGAAGAAGGAAGCCCAGGATCTCCTCGTAAGACGGGGGCTGAACGTCACCAGGGTCAAGGGCGGCGGATTCGACATCAAGACCTTCGGCGTCATCGGAACAGGAGTGAAGCCAAGGGAGTTGTCAACCTTCACCCGACAGTTCGCAACGATGATCAACGCAGGTCTTCCACTGGTCAACTGCCTTCAGATTCTCGGAAGGCAGCAGGAGAACAAGATATTTGCAGACATCATCGGCGATGTCACACAGGATGTCGAGAAGGGTGGCACACTGGCGGAGTCAATGCGCAGACACGTCAAGGTCTTCAGTGAGCTCTACGTCAACATGGTCGCAGCAGGTGAGCAGGGCGGTATTCTCGATGTAATCCTCAACAGGCTTTCGACTCACCTCGAGAAATCGGTTGCCCTGAAATCGAAGATCAAGGGCGCTATGATGTATCCCGCGATTGTCCTGATAGTCGTCGGTCTGGTTCTGGCCGCACTGCTGCTCTTCGTCATACCCATTTTCGAGAAGATGTTTGCCGACCTCGGCGGAAGCCTGCCGAAACCGACACAGATCGTCGTCGACCTCTCCAGGTTCACCCAGGAGTACTTCCTCTTCATCCTCGCCGGGATTGCCGCATTGATCTTCGGCTACAAGGCGTACTACAAAACCAAATCCGGGGAAAAAGTGATCGATAGCATCAAGCTCAAGGCCCCGGTGTTCGGCATACTCAACCGGAAGATGGCAATCGCAAGATTCACACGTACACTCGGTACGCTGGTATCGAGCGGTGTCGCCATTCTCGACGGTCTCAGCATCACATCGAAAACTGCCGGTAACAGGGTGGTGGCGGATGCGATTCTAGAGGCCAGGGTGAGCATATCAGGTGGAGAGAACATTGCAGGCCCTCTCGAAGCCTCCGGGGTGTTTCCGGGAATGGTTACTCAGATGATTTCGGTCGGAGAGGAGACGGGAGGTCTCGACGACATGCTCCTGAAGGTCGCCGACTTCTACGAGGAGGAGGTAGATACAGCAGTCAATGCCCTGACCTCCACACTCGAACCCATAATGATCGTCATACTGGGTGTCATGGTCGGTGGAATCATCATTGCCATGTACCTGCCCATTTTCGACCTGATCGGCACGGTTGGCTCAGGCGGCTGACCTCAAAGTGCCCATCGCAGCAGAACAGCCTGACTGGCTGAGCAGAAGGCGCCGCACCTGGTATCAGGTGGGGCGCCTTGCGGTTCTAGGTACTCTTTCCATCTCGGGCGCGTTCTTTCTCAGCCAGAAGGGTGCCGGCACGGAGTACGTAATCGCCGGTCTGACAGCGGTTCTCACCACCGTTTTCTCGCTTGCACTCATACATCGTCGTCCCGGCAGCAGATTCCCGTACTGGTTTCTCGCGATATCCGATGGATTCATTCTGGGGCTGATGGTCCATTACGGCGGCGGGATCAACGGACCTTTCGTAATAGTGTTCTACTTCCACGTTCTTGCAGCCGGCCTCTTACTTGGAACAAGGGCCGGGCTCATTACGGCAGGCCTGGACATCTTCATCCTGATGGCTTCCGGCCTGCTCGTTACATCCGGGCATCTTATTCCCAGCGGAAGCACGTTGCTGAACGTACTCGTCGTCAGTGGGCAGAAAACGCTTACTTTCGAGTACATCCTCCTCAGGGTGTGTCTCGAAGCCGCACTGCTCCTGACCATCGGTCTTGTCGCGGGCTACCTCTCGGAAAGCCTGAGCACGGAAACCGGGAAACTGAAGAAGGTTCTACAGAATCTCGCCGATGCCCGTGCCAGATCGAGGTGGATTGTCGAGAGCCTCAGCGATGGCGTGGTCGTCGTGGACAACGACGGCAGGCCGATAAGCATCAACAGTGCTGGTCTCTCTCTGCTCGGTATAAGTAAGAACTGGGAAGCAGGGCTTGCCGAGACGAGGATCGCGTCCTGCCTGTCCAGCTACCTGCAGGACGATCAGTTTCCACAGACCATAGAGATCGTGCTGGGGGAGCGTATCGTCGAGTGCCGTCTGGGAAGGTTCATTGACGGGAGCGGGGAGCCTTCGGGAGCGCTGGCAGTGCTCACTGACGTAACCGAAGCCAGGAACCTCAGGGGTGCCCTCGAGGAGAGGGACAGGCTATCGTTCATCGGAAGGCTTTCCGCGACGATGGCACACGAGATCAGGAATCCGCTGGCATCCGTGAGCGGTGCGGCACAGATGCTTTCAAGAGGCGGCCTCGGTGTAACGAAGACCGAAAGGATGACCTCCCTGATCGTACGCCAGTCCAGAAGGATTTCAGAGCTCATCGAGGGTTACCTCGAGCTTTCCAGGGAGAGCAGGGATTACGAGATGGGAGCAGTCCATCTGGCGGAAGTCCTGGAAGATGTCATCGAGAACATCGTCCATGGGATCGGAAGGGAGATCGACATCGAATTCGAAGCCGATGACCCTTGCGTGGTGAACGGCAATGCCGGCAGGCTCAACCAGCTGGCGACCAACCTGATCAGAAATGCCATAGAGGCGGTGTCCGGGCGGGAGGATGGTTCCGTTCACGTGACCGTTTCCAGGTCCGCAGACGGTGTCAACGCTGAACTGAGCGTCACTGACAACGGCCCCGGCATTCCCGTCGAGTTGACTGACAGGATATGGAGCCCGTTCTTCACGACAAGACAGGAAGGTACGGGACTGGGGCTTTACGTCTCGCGGAAGATTGCCGAGGATCACAGGGGATTCATCGGAATCGAACGCCCGGCAAGTGGAGGCACACGTATGGTTTTAACCCTTCCGCTTGCCCCACCGGAAGCAGAACCGGAACGGGAACGAAATGGCTGAAGAACCCAGAATAATGGTGGTCGACGACGAGGAACCCATGCTCGAATGGCTATCCATCTTCTTGGAGCAGAACGGGTTCCGGGTACAGTGCTTTAGCAGTGGAAGGGATGCGGTTGAGTCAGGGAAGTCCGATCCTCCCGACGTTCTGGTCGTCGACATCAAGATGCCCGGTATGTCCGGGCTGGAAACCTTCTCTCTGATCAAGGAGTGTTCTCCCGACCTCATCGGAATCGTCATGACGGCCTATTCCAGTGTCGAAACGGCCGTGAACGCGATCAGACAGGGCGCAAGCGATTACCTGATAAAGCCTTTTCAGGCGGAACAGCTTCTTATCGCCATCGAGAAGGCGCTTGGCAGCAGGAAGATCGAACGGGAGAACCGCTATCTCCGGCAGAAGGTTAAGCACGATTTCGATTTCAGGAGCATAATAGGAAAATCCAGATCCATACTTCACCTTCTCGAACAGGTGCGAATGGTTGCCGGCAACAGGAGTACCGTTCTCATAACCGGAGAGAGCGGAACGGGAAAAGAACTGGTTGCCCGGGCAATCCATCAGAACAGCCGGCGCTCGGATGGCCCTTTCCTCGGGGTAAGCTGCGGGAGCTTCTCTCGGAATCTGCTGGAGAGCGAGCTCTTCGGTCACAAAAGGGGCTCCTTCACCGGAGCCCACAGGGACAAGGAAGGTCTGCTGGTTGCCTCCAGCGGAGGAACATTCTTTCTGGACGAGATAGGGGAACTCGACAGGGATCTCCAGGTCAAGCTGCTTAGAGCCCTTCAGGAGAGACAGGTCAGACCCGTCGGAGCCACCGGATCGATTTCTTTCGACACCAGGATCGTTGCTGCCACGAACCGGGATCTGAATGGCATGGTCGATTCCGGGGAGTTCAGGTCCGATCTGTACTACAGGCTCAACGTGATCCCCATCAACGTACCCGCTCTTCGTGACAGAGTGGTCGATATCCCTATCCTGATCGAGCATTTCGTCGAGCGTAACGAGGGCATTCCCGACAAGGAGTTCACGCCCGATGTCCTGAACGTGCTCAGGCAGTACCGCTGGCCCGGTAACGTCAGAGAACTCGAGAACCTCGTCGAACGCCTCTGCGTCATGACTCGCGGAGACGTGATCGATGTAGACGAGCTTCCACAGTTCCTGTTCCAGAAGATTGAACCGCCTGTGAGGCGGAGAAAAGGGGATACCGTTCTTCCGGTCATGGCCACGCAGATGGAAACCCCTCTCCTCAAAGATATCGAAAAGGCCTGGATACTCTTCGTTCTCGAGCATTCTGCCAACGGTCAGAAACGGAAGGCTGCCCGGCTGCTCGGAATTAACGAGAGCACGCTTCACCGCAAGCTCGACAAGTATTCCAGTGAAGAGAGCTGACACCCTTCGGGCTTCCTCTCTTGCCGTCCTGATCCTCGTCGCGCTGCTCGCGGGCCAGTCAGGCATTCCCGTTGAAGACGGCGGCGAAATTATTACCATCGCAAGGCTGGGCGGCGTCTGCCACCCACCCGGAATGCCCCTGCTTGCCCTGCTTGCCAGGTGCTCCTGGGTGCTGTTCGCCTCTTCTGGCCCCCGGGTTCTTTTCGCCCTGCTCGCTGGAACGGCCCTCTGGCTGCTCTCGCGGAGACATGGGCTGCCCGGTCTGATCCTCGCAGCAGGCATGCTTCTCCTGCCTGCGTTCATGGAAAGGCTTCTCCTCTGGGACGCATATTCCCCTCTGTTCCTTCTGTTCGTTATTGGAGTGTCCACTGATCGACCGTCGAGTGTTGCCGTCGGCTTTCTAACCGGCATCGCAGTCACCATCCATCCGCTGGGTATACTTCTGCCGCTCGTGAACACAACCGGGAAGCTGTCCCTCGTTCGCACACTGGGCGGCTTCGTACTGGGCGCGAGCCTCTACCTTGCGCTTCCCATCGGGTCGGGCGGGGGAACCGTTGTAGACTGGGGATCGGCTGGTTCGGCGAAAAACTTCAT
>CBDUZS010000006.1:0-59503 GCA_965371785.1 uncultured bacterium | reverse complement strand
TGTCCTCGGAGCTGCTTATGGTGACAACGACATCACCTGGTGGGAGAACGTCAATGGTTCGGGCACCAGCTGGACGGAACATACCGTAGATGGGGATTTCTGGACCGCAAAATCAGTAGTTACCTCGGATTTCAAGGGAGACGGTTACATGGATGTCCTTGGAGCTGCCCACAATCCCGCTGACATCACCTGGTGGGAGAACCTCGATGGTTCCGGTACCAGCTGGACGGAACATCTCGTTGATGGGAATGTCGGTGGCGTCTATTCAGTATACTCCTCGGATGTAAACGGAGACGGCTACATGGATGTCCTCGGGGCTGCCGCTTACGATGACGACATAGCCTGGTGGGAGAACCTTGACGGCTCCGGCACCAGCTGGACGAAACACATTGTAGACGCGGATTTCGATGGAGCCTATTCAGTATATTCTGCGGATATCAACGAAGACGGCTATATGGATATTCTCGGAGCTGCTGATTTTGCCCAGGAAATCACCTGGTGGGAGAACCTTGACGGCTCCGGTACCAGCTGGATGGAGCACATAGTAGACGGGGCTTTCACTGGTGCCTGGTCAGTATATGCCGCGGATATCAACGGAGACGGCTGCCTGGATGTTCTTGGATCTTCAAATACCTTCTCCGATGTTACCTGGTGGGATCTGACCGAATTCCTTCCTGACGGCTCACTGGAGTCCAGTGTTCTGGATGTGCAGGAAAGCCCCGACTGGCAGACACTGCTCTGGAACTGTAACGAGCCGTCCGGTACAAGTGTCGCCTTTCAGGTAAGGGCTTCCGACAATTCCTCCAGCATGGGAGCATGGTCGGATACACTGACAGCTCCCTGTACGCTTGAAGGAATCCTGGCCGATGAAGACAACTATTTCCAGTACAGGGCAATACTGACCACAACCGACCCGCTTATCTCTCCTGAACTTCACGATGTGACAGCAGGCTGGCAGCCGTTCAGCGGAACGCCGGAAGGATCTGCGGGAGAGGTTGCTTCCTTCGCTCTTTTTGGTGCGCAACCCAATCCTGCATTCGGATCTGCAAGGATAAATTTCGCAGTTCCAGAGATGTCCCCGGTAGAGCTCTCGATCTATGACCTCACCGGGCGTCTTGCGGTTGTGCCGATACAGAATGAGTACGTTGCTGGATATCATCAGGTGCAGCTCGAGGACCTTGCACCGGGTGTCTACTTCTGCCGGATGGTTTCGGGAGAGTTTGCAGTGACGCAGAGATTCGTAGTAATCAAATAAACGCTAAACGATGAGTGGTGATTATAGTATCGAAGTCGTCTCCGGAACTGAAACGACGCTGGATATCACTATGTATACCACTTCCATAGATGACACCGGATTTGCCTATGGAACACATCTGCTTCCCTGTACCCCAAACCCATTCAGCACGGTAACAACGATTGGTTACCAGTTGACAGCAACCAATTCAGTTGAACTCACTGTCTACAGCATCGATGGACGATTAATCAGAACACTTGCTTCTGGTCAGCAGTCTGCCGGAGACTATTCCGTGTCCTGGAATGGAACGGATGAAACCGGTCGACCGGTCCCATCTGGTGTCTACATCTACAAGCTGCTTGTGGGCGAGTACTCCGAAACAAGAAGTCTGGTGTTGATAAGGTAAAGTCAGTCAACCATCCATAGGAACATGCTGAGCAACGTGCCCTGTGATGGTCATATCCATAAAGCCCAGTAGAGATCCACCCGGTATGTATCCCCGCCCATGTCGACCCCGCCGGTAAAATTCAGTTCCAGCGTTTCATCGGTGGAGATAAGAAGAGGTTCAGTTACAAGGGTAGTATCTGAACCGTTGCAGGTAGCATAGCCCATGAAACTGACTCCGTTACTCTTAAGTGATACAACGTTATACGCCGCACATTTGCATATCTGATAATAGTATTAGTATAATACAAGTAATGTTGTACATATTCGTGATCACTGAAGGAGGACATCATGAAGAATGCTGCTTTCATCCTGCTCATACCTGCATTTGTCTGCCTGGCTGCCCAGGCGGTTCAGACGAACTGGGTTCTCGGACCTGGGTTATCTGGTCCAGTTTCGGACTGGGATTCCATGTTCGATTCATCCACTAACATCGCATGGCTCTCTGAGCCAGGTCTCCTGACCCTCTCCTCAGTACCGCTTGCAGAACCTGTCATGAATGTAGTCGACCTATCCTATCAGGGAGCCTACTCGGCGGATGTGGGTGACATCAACGGTGACGGTTTCCCGGATATAGTTGTGGGAGGCGCTCAGGCAGACGATTTCTGCGTCTGGTTTGCCGACGGTCAGGGAGGATGGATCCAGGAGGTTATTTCTTCCACGGCCGATGATCCAATTGGAACGGATATCGTGGACATCGATGGCGACGGTGATCAGGACATCCTCTGCTCAACCTACACCGGAGGCAGGATTCTTCTCTATCTGAACGAAGGTGGTTCCTCCCCGCAGTGGAGCGAAGTAGTAATCAATGCCAGCTTTTTCGGTGGTCACGATGTTGAGGCATGGGACATCGACGGCGACGGTGATCCTGACGTTCTGGGTGCTGCCGCATTGGGTGACAGGGTGACATGGTGGCGGAACGACGGCGGGTCTCCCATCCAGTGGGTTGAACAGGACATCGGCACCGGTGTCGACTACCCTTGCCGGATAGAGGCTGTCGACCTGGATGGAGATGGGTGCATCGACGTGATAGCCAGTGCCTGGTTGGAGGACAAGGTGCTCGCCTGGTACGGTTCGGGGGGGCCTTCTCCGACATGGACCCGGCAGACGGTTGGCTCCTCAGTTGACGGAGTCCACTCCGTCAGGAGCTGTGACGTGGATATGGATGGGGATCCGGACCTCGTGGCATCGGCACTTGATGAAGGCACCCTGCTTCTCTTCAGGAACGGCGGCGGGAGCCCTGTCCAGTGGACCAGGGAAGTAATCGACAACTTTCCAGGATGTGGTTACGCCAGGCCGGGTGACATCGACGGGGATGGTGACTACGACATTGCAGCGTGCTCTTTTGGCTCGGCATCGGGTGCAGCCTGGTGGGAGAACGACGGGAGCGGGAGCTCCTGGATCAAGCATCCCGTCATCAGCGGATATGGAAGCATAAGCTGCTCACTTCCCGCGGATGTTGACGGGAATGGTTCGCAGGATGTCGTCATCACCTGTCGGTCGATGAACAGGATCTACTGGTTCGAGCTGGCGGAGTTCACCGGGTCAGGCCAGCTCGACAGCTCAATCCTGGACACCGGAGGAGATCCTCAATGGGCCAGCATGGACTGGGATGTCCTTCTTCAGATGGGTGCGGTTCTAACGGTGAGATTCAGGAGCTCCGACGACCCCGGGAACATGGGAATCTGGTCGGAGGAATACAGCATCCCTTCGAATGTGAGCGGTGCTCTTGAGCGTTACTTTCAGTACAGGATAGAGATGACCTCTCCCGCTTCGTCGGTTTCTCCCCTGCTGACCTCATTCGAGCTGAACTGGGATCCCACCGGAATCGCCGAACAGGAGGGGTTTCCCGGTTACTCCATATCACTGCCCGGGGGCAATCCTGTTGGAGGAGCGCTGATACTGGAAGTGCAGGGGATCCCGCAAGAGAAGGCGGATATCATGGTCTTCGACTGCTCGGGTCGGCTCGTGTGGTCCGCTGAAGAGCAGCTCGACGAATGTGGGTATGGATTCCTGCAGGTTCCCGATCTGCCTGACGGGACCTACAGGATACTCATGCAGCAGGACGAAGGAGAGCACACCCTGCTTCCAGTAGTGATACTGCAGAGGTGAGTGATTTGCTTTTCCGGTCAGGCGTAAATCTTGACAGCGTCCATGCGCAGGGTTAATTGCTTCAGGTAAACAATCACATCACTCGCAGGCAGAAAGATTTGGCATGGACAACGCTATCGAATCTCTCCTGAGACAGTTGGGTTTTTCCGGTCTCGAAGCAGAGGCCTATCTGGCAGTACTTTCCGAACCGGACATTTCCGCTTACAGGGTATCGCAGATCCTTGGAAAGGCGGCTCCCAATACGTACAAGGCTCTCGACTCACTCCTGGCCAAGGGTGCGGTACTGGCCGATGAAGGAGGGCGAAGCAGAACCTTCACCGCAGTGGCTGTGCGTGAGCTCATCGGTCAGACGAACCGCAGGCTGGAGATTCTTGCCCGGGATATCGAAAAGGGTCTCGAGAATATGCCTCAGCCGAAGTCGGGGGAGGGTGTTTACAGGCTGAACACTGTCCACCAGGTCATTGCCAGGGCGAAAGAAATGATTGCCGAAGCCAGCATTTCTATCGTAGTGGACTCCGATCCGGAACCTATGAAGGAACTCCTCGATGACTTCGTTGCTGCAGCCGGCAGGGGAGTGAAGGTGCTTCTCCAGGGGCGTGAGGAAATAGAGGTGAAAGGCTGCGAGGTAGTCGCCAGTGTTACGGAGGGTTGGCCCGGGAATCTGCTCGTGCTCCTCGTTGACGGTTCGCAATACATGTTCTCCTTCTTCACCTCGGACATGCGTTCACTCTCCCATGCTGTGTGGAGCGGGGACACCTTCATTGCGGCATGCTTCTTCAGGAGCTACATGGTGAAGGCTCTCTTCTACCGCATCAGCATGATGATTGGAGAGGGGCAGCACACCCTGGAAGAGATCCGGCTGGAGCTTCTCAGACTCTGGAACGACTGGGGCTACGGAAACCCCGGCAACGAAGCTCTAGAGAAGCTTCTGAGGAAGTGACGCAATCGTAATTCCCCGAATCTGATCCCCTTTTCTAAGAAATCCTGAACCTCGTAATGGCTGAGAAGGTTGACGTTTCTGTATTATTTGTTATATACAAATAATATTAGAGAATTGTAGCGTCAAATATCTTGGAAACGCATAACATGCAAAGAGTAAGGGAGTTGAATATTGAAAGCGTTCCCGATGCCGCTACTTGCGATTCTTGTGCTTTCAGGGGTGGTTTCAGAATCTCATGCCGTGTGGCTGGAACACATCCTGTCGGAGAACTTTTCGGGTGCTATTTCAGTGCATCTGTCGGACATCGACGGCGACGGTGACCTCGACGTGATCGGAGCGGCCTGGAACTCGGGTATTGCATGGTGGGAGAACGATGAGTGTGTTTTCTCATTCCATCCGGTCGATGGCGGATACACCGGAGCGATATTCGTACGCTCAGGCGATATCGATTCTGACGGTGACCTGGACATCACCGCTTCGTCCAACTCAACCGGAACAATATGCTGGTGGGAGAACGATGGTCAGGAATCCTTTACCGGACACACCGTCACAACCGGCTTCACCGGCGCTCATTCGGTCCATGCCGTAGACATGAACGGTGACGGCTGTACAGACCTGCTCTGTGCGGCCTTCGATCTCGACAGGATCAGCTGGTTCGAAAACGATGGTTCGGAGAATTTTACCGAGCACGTGATCACGAGCAGCTTCAACGGTGCATGGACCGCTTATCCTGCGGATGTGGACGGCGACGGCGATATGGATGTTGTCGGGGCTGCAAGGCTGGCTGACGAGGTACGCTGGTGGGAGAACAGCGATGGGGTTTTCGCTGATCATCTGATAGACAGCGGGTTCGATGGGGCTCACGTAGTCACGACAACCGACCTCGATGAGGACGGTGACACTGACATCCTGGCGACAGCCAGGCTAGCGGACGAGATTGCCTGGTACGAGAACGACGGCTCCAATGCGTTTACCAGGCACACTGTAGCAGACGGCTACGATTGGCCGACATTCGTGAGCCCTGTCGACCTGGACGGTGATGGCGATATCGACATCGCATGCGCGGCCTACAACGATGACAATGTCTCATGGCTGGAGAACGACGGAAGTCAGTGCTTTACAATGCACTCCATAGATACATCTTTTGTGGGCGCCATTCCCGTGATAACAGGCGATATTGACGGTGATAGTGACCATGACATCGTTGCCGCAGCGTATGGCTTGAACAGCATAACCTGGTGGGAGAAAAGCGACTCGACCTCTACGGGAGGAGCTCAACCCGTATCCGGCTTCGCCAGGGTGATGGCCAGGCCTAACCCATCAACCGAGTCCTTCTTCATCGAACTCATCCTGGATGAGCGACTCGAGGTGGAACTGGGAGTTTTCGGTATCACGGGAAGGCTGGTATCTGGACTTGTTATGGATACGCTAGATCCTGGTTTATACGGCTTCCCGGTCTACGGTCTACCTTCCGGCGTTTACCTGATCATGTTGAGTGCCGGCGGGGGAATTTCATCAGAACAGGTTACAATCATCCGCTAGTCTTGATCCTGTCGAACTCTAGAGATTGTTCTGCCTTGGTCAGAGCTGTGCGAAGCGTGTCGTGATGCGCTCGCTGCCGATCTGCACCCTGATGATGTAAACTCCTATGCTCAGTCTTTCTCCCGATCCATACAATGGCGAGAACACCACGGGAAGGCTGCTTGATGCCCCGTTCAGGAAAAGTACGCGGGTTTCGGATGCTTCCACGGCCGCTCGTAGTGCGGCGCAAGTCCAGCAAGTCAAAGCGTAGAAAGGACACCAGGAACGGAATGAATGCTTGCGGGAAACGTTTCCAGCCTTATTGACATGCTCGTTGATATCCCATACATGACAGGTATACTGTTGCGACACAACAAAATACATAGTAAATTGGTAGGGATATCTATTGTTGTCAGATATTGGTGGTCGTTTGAATGTCGTATTGACCGGGATCTTCCGGTCTGAAAAGGGGGGTACATGAGAACTTTGATTCTATTAATGGTTCTGCTGCCTGCGATCTGTTTCGGGGCAACGGTCGACCGGACGCTGGACGCGCCAAGCGGTGATGTAAGCGGGCTGGCCTGGGGTGCGGGTAAGCTGTGGTGTCTCGATTCAGGGACGCGCATGTGCTATGGCCTGAACCCCGAAACCGGAGCTGTCGAAGAAAGTTTTCTGGCTACAGGCTACGCATCCTACACTCCGGCCGGGCTGACTTTCAATGGCACGTACCTGTTCGCCAGTTACGTCAATGCGACGGCAAGCCCATACGTCTACTGGTACACGACGTCTGGGTCGTACGTCTACTACGATCTTATCTGTTGAGGCCTCTATACCCCGTTGTTAACGGGGCTCGGATGGAACGGATCGTACATGTACGGAAGCACAACCTACTCCAGCTATGAGGGCTGCTACCGGTACTACTTCTCCGGTTCTTCATTCACCAGCAAGGCAACCTACATCGCTAATTACTGGGGAACGAACAGCGGATACGACATAGCATACGAGAGTGGTAACATCTGGATGGCAGTTGATAATGCAACCAGTCCCATCCGGTGCTACGAAGCTACTTCTGGTGGTGTTCTGGAAGCGATTCCCGCAAGCATCGGAATCGGGTCGACAATCCGGGGCATGACCTATGAGCTGGGCACCGATTCGCCCTTCATCTGGGCGAGCAACCCCACCACAGACGAACTCTACAGAATCGATGTCGATCCTCCCACTACCCTTGACCGGGCAACGTGGGGAGAGATCAAGGCACAGTTCTAAGTTCCAGCAACTCTTTAATGGGCGGGTGTTATTCCCGCCCATTCTTTGATTGGCAATAAGGACTGATCATCTCTCAGTCTTCGGCCAGAACTATTATCCTGTCCTGTTCGGATAATGTAATGGAAACGTCCTTGAGCGGGTTCACAACGACTCCGTACGTCTTTTCGGCATCATCCTTCTGGGAGATGAGCCTGTATCCAATGGCAACCTCCCCCTTGTCCGCGGCGCTCTCCAGAACGGTGTAGAAGCTGACTGGAGAACCGGTCTTGACGTACTTGCCTGCGGGTTTGAGGTAGATCTCCGATCCGTCCTGATCGAAAAGGTCTCCGAAGACGCCGCTCAGGTGCTTGTTCTCGGAGATCTGGGTAAGGAGAAGGCTCAGCATCTGGTCACTGACTATGTAATCGTCCGCTCCCGTTATTTCCGCCAGATTCCTGTTGCGTATATCCCTCATTTCGCTGACGAGAGAGAATCTCCGCTTTCTGTTCGAAGCGATGTCACGTATGTGGAGCAGTGTCATCAGGGTTACAGAATCCGCCTCCTGGGCTGACATCGCATCGGAGTAACTGAGAATGATGATGTGATCGTACTGCTCTATTCGCAGCCCTTCCAGGACTCGCCTGTCGGTAGTCCCGGCGGTAGTGTACTCCACTCTAAGGTTCAGAAGACCAGTAGGGGGTTCACCCGGATCGCACAGGTTGCCATCGGCAACCAGCCTGAGGATGGAACCGCTCTCCAGGTAATTGTCCAGTTCCCGTATGATGATAGGTGCGCGCCAGTTCCATCCGAGCATTATGATTCTTTCAGGCTTGCTCTCATCCTCGTAGTCCGTGCTGATAAGGTTTCTGTTTACCGGGTAGTCCTTTCTTCCGGAGAGTACCACGGTATCGTCGTCCTCGGAGATGGCGATCAACATGTCTCCATCGTTGATTACCGTATCCATTGAGGGATTGAGTACCGGGGGGCCGTCGGCGGGCTTGATGCCGATTATTGAACTCGTCTCGTACATGAAGAGAGAATCCCTGAACGTCTTTCCCGCAAGTCCCGGATTTCCCGTGAAGTAGATTTCATCGCCGCCGTAGTCGAGCAGTTCCTGGTAGACGATGGAGAGACCCGACTGGATACAGGTCTGTGCAGCCATTCTTGCTATCAGGTCGCCTGCCAGCACTATCTCGACTTGATCCTTCCCGACTATTTTTGCTACCTCGAAGTTCTCGGGATCCCTGATCAGAGCCACGATGTGAAGGGGTTCGGTCCCGTCGGAAAACCTGTTGATTATGGCAAGCATGGTCTTTATGACTTCGGGATCAGGGTTGTCTCCGTCAGGGGAGAGGATGATGATGGACTTCGAGTTCTGCAGGCTCATAAGGTCCAGGTCCGAACTCTCGACCGGGCTACCCGTTCTGCAGACAACCCTCGTGTTCTTCGTGGAACCGATTTTCCCGCTTACCTCGTCCTCCATCTCGACTTTGTCTCTGTCGGCCATTATCGCGATGCAGGGATTCTTCTGGTTCTCGTTTGCTATCATCAGCTCGGAGATGATTGTGAACACCTGCTCGGACCATCCGAGTATCACCGTGTGGTTAGTCTCGACAACTATGGAGCGGCCCTTCCTGAGTGACTCGAGCTTGGACTCGAGGCTGGTGGTGAGGATACCTATCAGCATGCTGAATGTGAAAATGCCCCCGAACGTCACGGCAAGCATCGTGAGGAGAAAGGCTACACTGCCCTCGTCTCCGCCAATGGTTCCCGAGTCGAGCGTTCGCATCAGGCTCATCCACATGACTTTGACGAAGCTTTCACCTCCGGGGCTGCTGTTGGTGAGAAGTACAACAAGTGAAAAGATGACTATCAGTACGATCGAGAGCGCTCCCAGCCAGACGATCAGCCCTGCTGAGCCTTTCGACATCATGTTGTCGAAAGCGTATCTCAATTTCTCCCGAAAGCTGAACTTCTTCTCCATGTCCCCTCCGTTTCCGATGTGCTCTGATGTCGCAGCTTATTGATATCGAATATAGACCCTGACATCTGCGAGGAAAGCACCCGAGCTCATCGATTCGAGAGCAGGTGGTTGATGCGGATTCACGTGAGTTGCTTCCGGATTGTGGTGCATGATGAATGAAGATATTGTAGCGGAATGAAATCTCTGCCAAGAATTCACCACTGACCTGGAAGGAGAAATCGCATGAAAAAGCTCGGAACCTCGTTGACCGGAATCCTGGCAGCATGTGCTTTTCTGGTTCTACCACCGGGATGCGGCGATACGTCCGGACCTTCACCAGTCACAGCTCTGAATGGCTGGGTAGTCGGAGATGCCGATAGCGGTTACGGCACAATTCTGCATACAGTAGACGGTGGCACAACGTGGATCCGTCAGGGAGATGCGTCCACTGTTCCTGACGTATTCCTGGGTTCCGTTCGTGCTGTCGATTCCCTGCAGGCCTGGGTTGTGGGACCAGCTGCTGATGGTTACGGCACGATCCTGAGAACCTCTGATGCCGGGGAGACATGGTCGAGGATACCCGCTAGCGCCGGGATACCTGCAGTAGGATTCCTCGATCTCTGCATACTCGATGGTAACACCATCTGGGTAGCGGGTTCGAACAACACGATACTGTACACTAACGACGGAGGGAACACCTGGACCTCGATGTCGGACCCCGCGTTCGATGAATACGCCATGGTTTCGATCAGCGCGCTGAATAATTCAGACATCTGGGTATGCGGGTCAAACTCTGTCGACGGTCTGATCATCCACTCCACCGATGGTGGTGCAACCTGGACCGTCGAGGGGGACTCTACTCTCCTCATCGACTACCCTCTGATATCCATAAGCGCCTTTGACCAGGATCATGCCTGGGTGGTGGGGCACGGCTACACGTTTGCCAACACGACCGATGGGGGAACTACATGGAACCTGTGCGTACCCGATTCTCTCAATCGAACCCCGGGCAGTGACGATGCCAACGGTGTGTGTCCAACGGGCGTGAACAGGGCCTGGGTTGCCGTGGATTACGGTGGAATCTACCTCACCGAGGACGGTGGCGACAGCTGGACGAAGCAGTCTGTTTCCCCTGAAGCAGGGGGATTCTACCTGGTGCGAACGTGCGCTACCGACCAGAGTACCGCCTGGACTGTGGGTCTTGGAGTAGGAGACGGGATAATTCTCCATACCACCGACGGCACTACCTGGTCGACACAGTCCACACCGGTCAGCGTCATATTCTCAGATGTGTCCTTTGTCGACTCGTTCCACTAGTTCATACGGGCTGCTGATCTGACCCCCGGTGATCGGTTACCGGGGGCAGACAACAGCTTACACCTGTCGTGTTGAAGAGTTCTCTGGTATCAGATGTCAGTTGAGTTGTTGTTGCGCAGGTAATTGTAGAATCGGTACCTGTTCTGCTGGGATATGTCCACGATTCGAATCGCAGCCTGATAGCTGCCCGTTTCCTTCTCTTCCACACGGATGATACGACCTGAACAGGTGACTGCATCGTCACTATCGTCCAGATTCATCTTGATATGAATCAGGGAGCCTATCTGCAGGTTACGGTTCGCAAGCAGGAGAATACCGTTCTCGCTGAGGTCGAGAGTTCTGAAGGAATAGAATTCCGCTTCCAGGTTACAGTAGGAGCCCCCGATTTCGGCGTTGATGCGGCGGAAGGAACGGCGTTCGTCTCCGAAAAGGCAGGCGAGGTTCTTTCCACGGCTTTTCGCCAGGTACATGGCGCTGTCTGCCTTGCGGATCAGATCCTTTGCCTCGATGGAATCCCCCGGATACGTTGCGACCCCGAGACTGATGGTCAGGTCGTCCTCGGCGAAACTGTGTGTCTCGATCCGTTTTCTCAGCCGTTCCGAGACCACAAGTGCTTCACCCTTCGGTGTTGCAGGGAAGATGATTACGAACTCCTCCCCTCCGTAACGTACGGCGATATCGGTGTTGCGAATTACCTCGCCTATCAGACCGGACAGCGTTATGAGTGCATCGTTACCGCTGCTATGTCCGTACCGGTCGTTGAAAAGCTTGAAGTCATCGATATCTATCATTGCCAGCGAGAGGGAGGTGTTATGCCGGTCACAGAGGTTTATTTCCCTGGGCAGGTGTTCCCGGAAATACCTGTAGTTATACAATCCGGTCAGTTCGTCTCGAAACGCAGAAGCCTGGGTTTCCTGGAACAGTCTCAGCTCGATAACCTTGGGATTGCTGAGTTTCCTGTTGATGTTGACGAAGTAGTGGACGAGTGCGACACGGACATCAACAGGTGTTTCAAGGAGTTCCTCCAGGTTCCGGCGAGCCTCGAGGATGTTCGTCCAGTGCGAATGGGCCTCCTCCGGTTCCATGCGAAGGTGAGCAAGCATGTACAGAAGTTCGGAGTACACTGCCTGGCCATAGCTTTCCTCGAGTTCATCGAGATCTCCGAAGAGGTCTGCTGCTGGAACCTCGAGACGAGAGACAACCTGTGAAACTCTCTCGGCAAGAGAGGGAGTGTCTATTTCCGCTGGTATCGGATCCTTCGGCTTCTTCGGTCCTGAGGACACCATTTTCTCAGTCACCCTTTCATGCCGGTTGACGGCTGTATCAGGTTCGAGCCGGGAAGGTTGTAAGCTGGAATTGTCTCGCACGATATCCTGTGCGGGCGAACGACGTCAAGGGTTGCGTATTCGATCATGTGGAGATCTCATCTTGCACATGGAGGCACAAGAGGAGTAATTATAATCGTTGAATGCACGCCGCTGATCCACATGATAGGACAGCCATTTCTGACACAGGGGTAGGGAAGTCTCGGCTGGTGCAGGAATTCCTGTACAGAAAGAGGCACGAGGGAGATATCTTCGAGATCGTCGAGGGACACACCCTGTCGTTTGCACAGCCACCGATGCAGCTGCTGCGGTCTCTGATTATGCATTTCAGGATATCCGGCTCTGAATCAACCGAAGTCTATGGAAGAAAACGAAACAGCTGTTATTCATTTCGATGATCTTCCGGTGCAAGAGTACGAGGAGCTTGAACGGAGTATGGACCTCATCTCTCTTGCATTTAATCCACATGGCGATCCGCTGATCTGTCCTGCTGTCCCGGAAACACCCCGGATGGCAGAAATTCTTGTCGCCTTCAGAAACCTGATCAGAGCTGCCGCAGAACTGAACGAGAGGCTTGTAGTGGTTCTCGAGGATCTGCACTGGATGGATTCATCCTCAAAGGAGATGCTCGAATTCCTGCTCGGTAACTGCGATACGGATAAACCGCTGCTGTTCCTGCTGACCTATCGCCCTGATAGCAGGGGAGGATGCCCGGAACAGCTCGATGTAAATTCTGATTTCGCGGATCTTCAATCGATTACGCTCAACCTTCTCTCGGAAGGGAATTGCCTGGAGATAGCAAAGAATCTCCTGGCGGGTACGGACGACAGAGCAACAGGACTGGCTCTTTCAAAGGAAACCGAGCAATTCATTCTTGTCCGATCGGGAGGAAATCCATTTTTCATCGAGGCTCTCCTCCTGAACCTCTTGGAGACGGGATTGCTATATCCTTCAGCACTTTACTGGTTGCTTAAAGAGGGAGTGTCAGAGGCGAAGGTGCCATCGTCAGTCTCCGGAATCATCCGGGCAAGAATCGACAGCCTTCCATCTGATATGCGAAAGGCTCTGCAGAGATGCTCGGTGCTCGGACCGGTTTTCATGCAGGATGAATACGTTTCGATCTCGAGCAGGCTGGAGGAGCCGGAGGCGGAAGACTGCCTGAGTTCGCTGGAATCACGGGGCTTCGTCCAGGGAACAGGATCGGATGACGCAAGAATGTTCACTTTCCGCCAGATACCGGTTCAGGAAACTGCATACGATACGATACTCAGGCACAACAGAACCATTCTCCACCGTTTCGCGGCGGAAGCACTCGAAACAAGGGATGAATCGAAGAGGTTTGCGGGTGCAATCACACACCACTGGGAACTGGCCGGCTACAAAGCCAAAGCGGCGGAGTGGGGAGCACAGGCGGTCAGGCAGTACAGGTTGAGCTGGGAGCACGACCAGGGGCTTGCACTCGCAGAAAAGGTGCTTGAATGGCTGGATCTGCTCGCACCAGATGTAAGCCGGGCAGAGAAAATTCTCAACGTTCTGGAAGATATCGCTATTATGAGAATATTACGGTCAGACTACTCCGAACACAGAAACATTACCGACAGAATGTATTCTGTTGCCGATGAATGGAATCTGAAACGCTGGAGGGGTTGCGCTCTTCGTTTCAAGGGTAGCGGCATGGTGGAAACCGGAGACTACAAGGGCGCCCTCGAAGTGTACGGGGAAGCACTGCAAATCTTTCAAGATACAGGTGATCGACGTAATGAAGCAAATGTCTATGCTTCTATCGGTTCCGTCTACTATTCTCGTGGTCAGATCAATGAAGCTCTGGAATACAACCAGAAAGCACTTCCCATTCATATGGATACGGGCAACAGGAGGGGTGAGGCCAACGCCAGGAATGACATCGGATTGATGAAGAAGAAGCTGGGAAACTTCAAGGATTTCTGGTTGTACACGAAGCAGGCTCTGGCAATTCACCGGGAAATCGGGAACAAAAGGAGCATTCTATTCGGGCATACCGTCAGAGGTGAGATCCTGATACAGCTGGACAGGCAGGAGGAAGCTCTGGATTCCTACCGCACTGCAGCGGAAATTGCTGGAGAACTCAAACATTTATCTCAGGAAAAACTTGCGCTAGCTGGAATGGCTCTGCTGCTTTCCAGCATGAACAGAATCTCTGAATCGCTGGAATGTTTCCAGAGGGCAGCAAGGCTGAGTCCGGAAGGGCAGGAGGAAATAGAAATAGCTATGATGCTCTCCGAATGCAGAGAAAACCTGATAGGCCAAGGAGTTCCGGAGTCAGAAATTCCCGAAACCGACCTGCCGTCTGCAGATTGATCCGTTTCATCATACCTGCCTGACGGGATTTACTGCCAGCACCGCAGGTTATATCTTGCGTAAAAGTACTGTCCTTTCTTACTCCTCACAAAGGGAGATGCACGATGGCGGTGAATAAGCTCATCTGTCCCAGGTGTATGGCCGTTCATTTCGTCGAGGACGAATCCACTGGGAGTTGTCCCCATTGCCATCTCACGGAAGACCGGGTTTACAACTTCCGCAACAGCGATGAATTCCTCGAGAAGGAGGTTCCGAGGGTAATCGAGGAGCGCCGGGATCTGGGCTTGTCGGGACTGGTGGGTGGGTTGGGCTTCGTAATCATCAACACCGAACCCGATAATCAGCGCGACGCGGTCAAGGAGTTCCTGCGCTACACAGGCTATAACTATGCAGACGGATTCGAGGATGACAGCTACCGAACCTGTGTTCTGGAAGCAGCTGATTCGGCTGCAGTCCTGATCAGGGCACGATCCCCCGGGAAGAGCCCCTACGGGGACTTCAATACAACTCCTAAGGCGAAACATCTGCCCAATACCCGTCTGGAGTCATTCGTCTTCACCACACCCGACCTGGAGAAGTACCTGTCGATCCAGAGTTCCAGGGGAGTGATTTTCCAGGAGGATTCCGCTCTGGAGACGGACAGCATGCTCTTTACCCGGACCATCCCGTCCCCATTCCATGGCTCATCCATCGGCCTCGTCCAGTGGAAGGGTGGCTCGGGAAGCTTTAGAACACCCGGGTGCTCGAGCCTGGGCTGGGAGTTCACGAAGCCTTCGCCTCCGCATCTGGGACGCATCTTCGAGCTGGATCATACGGCAACCAGGGTTCATGCACAGCATCGTGACGAGGCGATCATCGAGTTCATGGAACTCACCAACTACAGCTTCTCACTCGCCATATACGTGAAGAGCTTCAACTCCATCACCAGCGTGGCCAGGCTGGGAGAAAACGACTTTGCCATGGTCTTTACATCCGGGATTCTTCCCGACACCGGAGAGGAGGATGTAGGACCCACGGAGAAGTTCATAAGGAACTACGGCACAAGGGTACACCATCTGGCATTCAGAACCGAAGAGATTGACTCCACGTACCAATCCCTGGGTCAGGACGGGCTGGGCTTCCTGCTCGAGCTGGTAGGATCTCCAGAAGAGGGTCTGAAACAGACCTTTTCCCTGCCGTCTCCCAGTACCCTTCTCGTAAACGAGTACATTCAGAGATTCGGCGGCTTCGATGGGTTCTTCACAAGGGACAACGTAACTCTGCTGACCGAGTCCACCAGCAGGCAGTAGCGGCGCATATGAAGGACTCAAAAGCCTGATCGAGCATACCGGACCGCTGCCGCGGGTATTTTGTATTCGAACCGCATGGTTTGGTCACCGTAGGTAAATAGAGTTAACTTTGTAGCAGGTCACGATGATGAAGCATTGAAGTGGCATACTCATAAGGTCTGCCTCTGGAAAGGACCTGGTTTTGAAAACAGGACACATCATCCCTTTCAGTATTACTGCATCGGCAATTTTCATCCTTTTCCCTGCCGGGTGCGGGGTTGAAGCCGATGCGTATGCTGAGAGCGGCGACGAAGCAGGATCAGAGCAGCTCGTTCTCGAGGAGGAACTGGACATCACCGTTGAAGACTTCCACCTCTCCATGAACACCGATGGTGAAGATCTGACGGTCGAACTCTCCGCCCCTACAACCGGCTGGGTCGCGGTGGGATTCGACCCGTCGGCGGCCATGAAGGATGCGAATATCATCATCGCCTACGTGGCAGATGGTCAGGCATATCTACGTGACGACTGGGGAAGCGGGTACACCTCCCACGAACCGGATACTGACATGGGCGGAAGCGATGACATAACCGATGCCTCAGGTTTTGAAGAGGATGGTGTTACCTCCATCTCCTTCACCATTCCTCTGGACTCGGGCACGCCTGGTGACAAGGCTCTGGTTCCCGGTTCGGCCTTCGACATCCTTATCGCTTACGGGGCCGACGATGCCGACAATTTCGAGGGATTCCACCGCTGGGCAAAGGTAATAGAGATTGAATTCTGATTTACTCTAAATGCAGGAGAGTGAGATGAAACCGTTAATACTGACCGTCGTGATTGTTCTGGGGGCGGTAATGTTCCTTGCTCCGGGATGTGGCAACGACAGCACAGGCCCCTCGGGGAACGAGGAGGGCTGGAACGAGTACACAGTGGATGGCGTAACTCTGGAATGGATGGTTAACGACACAACCTCGACGCTCCATGTCAGGATCACCGCTCCGACGTCTGGCTGGGTTGCAGTAGGTTTCGATCCGGAATCCTTCATGCTGGACGCGAATCTGATAATCGGATACGTAACGGGCAATGACACGGAACTCAGGGATGACTGGGGAACGGGCCAGGTTTCGCACAGTGCGGACACGGCGCTGGGCGGCACCGACGACGCGACCCTTGTCGAGGGTTTGGAAACGGACACCCATACCGAGATCGAATTCTCCATTCCCCTTGATTCCGGTGATGACTACGACAAGGTGCTTGTCGAGGGGACGACGTATGCAGTCATTCTGGCTTACGGTCCCGACGGTGCAGATGACTTCACGACCCAGCACGAATACGTAATAGCGATCTCCATAGAGATCTAGGAACACCCGGGGAGCAGGTCATGACAGCAAGGTTCATCGCTTTATTAGCTATCTCGGTTCTTTCCACCACCGCTTCTGGCTACGAGAACGGTATGCTGAATCTCGAGGTCCCTTACTCCGGGATGGAGAAGGGGAGCCTGGAATTCAGTGTGAACCATCGATTCAGAGGGGATGCATTCGAGGATCCCTTCGGGGACTTCTTCGGAATGGACCTGGGGGCAAACGTCGCCATCGGGCTGAAATACTTCCCTATGGATGAGATCGACATCCGCTTCTCGCACACAACTGAATTGAAGAGAATCACTGCCGGTGCCGGCTGGAGCAGAGCACTGGGCGGTCCCGGTGTTGAATCATGCATTGTTGCCGGCTACACCAGCGTGGAACCTCTTCCAGACCAGGACCGCGAGGGAGGATTTCAAGGCCTGGTTTCATTCTCTGCCGGTCCATTCAACGAGAGGTACATTCTGGTGGCCAGCTATGCCTACGACGGCTATACCGAGGAGAACGGTCCAGGATTCGGTCTCGAGATAATCATTTCGGACCGTCTCAGCCTTACCGGGGAGTATTTCCCCGTTGTGGACAGGCAGGAAGGTGATTTCCCCGAAGATGCCTTCTCCCTCAGCGGTCGATACAGCACCTGGGGGCACTTGTTCATGCTGGGGTTCAGCAACAGCCAGGGCATTGGCATCTGGGAGCAGCTGGCAGGCGTTCCGAACAATGACATGACGGTGTCATTCTCGCTGAGGAGGCTCTTCAGCCTTTGACGACGCCCAGGGGGTGAAGACGGACGACGGCATCCACCAGGTCGGATTGTGATTCCATCACGACCTCTACGTCTTTGTACGCTGCAGGTGCTTCGCTGAGGTCGAGTCCTCTCTTCTTCCGCAGTTTTTTCCACCCGTCGAACACTATCCCGGACATCATTCTGTCACAGTCGCTCTTCGAGAGGGTTCGAGATGCGGCCTTTCTGCTCATGATCCTGCCGGCTCCGTGTGAGCAGGACTTGAACGAATCGGGATTTCCAAGACCTCTCACAACGTAGGAGGGCGTACCCATGCTGCCGGGCACTATTCCCGTCTGACCCTTCATGGCGGATGTAGCCCCCTTGCGGTGAATCCAGACCTTCCTTCCGAAATGCTTCTCCAGAGCGGCGTAGTTATGGTGGATGTTCACCTCTTCCGAGAATTCGGCTGCAGGGAATACCGTAAGCAACGCCTCCTTGAAACAGGCCATTATCCTGTATCTGTTCTCGGCGGCGTACTCAAGCGCGAAATTCATTTCCTTCAGGTACTGCCTGCCCTCTCTGCCGTTCGAGGGAAGCCAGGCCAGGTCCTTGTCCGGCAGCCAGTTCTTATCGCGGGTGCATATTCTGGAGGCGATTTCGTGGTGGTGCTGTGCAATCCTGTAGCCCAGGTTCCTCGAACCGGAATGTATCATCAACCAGACTTCCCCCTGGTCACTCTTCTGGATTTCCATGAAGTGGTTTCCCCCGCCAAGGGTTCCCAGGTTCCTGTAGGCCAGGTCCATTGTGTGAGAATCCAGCCATCCGGGCAGCCTGTCTGACTTACTCCATTTCTGCTTCTGCCGGTGAGCCCTGCCCTCCCCCGCCGGAACGGTACGCTTGACCAGGTCAAGCATCCTGCGGATCAAGGGAGTGGTAAGCCGTTCGGCCCTGAGTCCGGTAGCCACCGAACAGACACCGCATCCTATGTCGACTCCCACTGCGTAGGGTATGATGGCGTTTTCACAGGCGATGACCCCGCCTATGGGCATACCGTATCCGAGATGGCAGTCGGGCATCAGCGCAACATGGTGGAAAACAGAGGGATGGTTGGAGAGATTCACCGCCTGAATCATCGTTCCGGGTTCGACACTCTGGCACCAGGACAGAATCGGCAGCGAGCCCGAATGGGAATCAATCCATTTCAAGAGAATCCGCCGTTACTCTCGACAGGGACACTTCCAAGAGACAGCATCCCTGTCGAATGTAGTGAATCAGTCATCCTTCGTTGCCTGAACGGCCGCGTTGAGCTGCGCCTTGCTGAACTTCTTCCTCTTACCGAACACGACGTAGATGCAGGGCTCGACGACCAGCGTGAGAAGGGTTGCCGCCAGAAGACCTCCGATGACGGTGAGAGCCATAGGCGACCAGGTCTCGGCACCCTCACCGGTCCCTATTGCCAGCGGAGTTAGGGCAAGGATTGTGGTCGTTGCCGTCATGATTATCGGCCTCATCCTTGTGGTAGCAGCCTGGATTATTGCTTCATGGAGTTCTAATCCCCGGCATCTGAGCTGATTGGCGTAGTCGATCATCACGATTCCGTTGTTCACGACTATACCGGCGAGCATCAGGACCCCTATCAGGGACACCACTGACAGGGTAGCACCTGTCAGGAGCGTTATCCATACGACACCGATAAAGGCCATGGGTACCGTGAAGATGATGATGAACGGCTCGAGAAGGGATTCGAACTGGCTGGCCATTACCATGTAGACCAGGGCTGCAGCAACGATGATTGCGATGCCCAGGTACATAAAGGTTTCCTGCTGGTCCTGCATCTGACCACCCAGCTCGATCCGGAAACCTTCCGAGTCCATTTCTCTGACCATTTGCTGAACGTCACCCGATACCTGTCCAAGAGACCTGCCTGACACTTTACACGTTACAAGAGCAACCCTGGTCTGGTTGATCCTGTCTATTCCGGTTGAGGTGAGCCTCTCATTCAGTGTGCCCAGGGAAACCAGGGGTATGCCGAATACGGGCGCGTACTCGACATCGATACGAGAGTCGCGCCACTGTTCGGGGAAACGGAGGAAAACGTTGTATTCCTCGCCTGCTTCGCGGTATATGGTGGCATTCGTACCCATGAACCCGTAGGAGAGCTCGTTCGCAACCTGAGTAGCGGTGAGGCCGTACATCGAGAGAACCCCTGGATCGGGAACGAAAGACAGCTCAGGCTGGAGTTCCTCCATCGATGATTGAACTTCCGTAGTTCCCTCGATATTCTCCAGTTCTTCCTTCATATGCTCCGCGAAGGTGTAGAGTTCTTCCAGATCGTCTCCGAAGATCCTGATCTCGATGGGCTCGCTCGTGCTGAATGCATGAGACTCCTCAAGCGAGTATTCCACTCCGGGCATGTTCTCGAGCACTTCACGTATTCTGTCCTCGTACTCGGAGCGGCTTGTCGACCTCTCCGAGACTGGAGTCAGCCTGACCATCACCTCCCCAGCGTTGGTTCCGGTGTTCCCGAAAATGGCCATGACGCCTTCTCCTTCGCCGGAAGTGGAGTAGAGAGCTATCATGTCTTCGGGCGCGATTATGGTCTGCACGGTGTCTTCCAGCAGGTGTACCACGCTGTCAGTGGTTGCCAGGGAAGTGCCGATCGGCAATTTGATATTCGCTTGCACGAACCCGTTGTCGTTCGTTGGAAAGAATTCGGTTGGAACGATACCCAGCATCAGGAGTGAAACAACGAAAAGGACAGCCGTGCCTGTTATCACCATCTTCCTGTGGCTCACGGCCCAGGAGACGAGTCTGGTGTAGCGGTGTTCGGCGGCTTTGAATCCCCTTTCCACCCTGTCACCCAGGCTCCCTGCTCTGTGCACCGGTACGAGTCGCTTAGCCCAGGAACTGAGCAGCGGAACCAGGCTGAGGGCAACGAAAAGCGAGACCGAAAGGCTGAAGCTGATCGTGAGGACCATCTCCCTGAAGAGCTGGCCGGCCAGCCCGGGGACGAACAGAATGGGCAGGAAGACCGCGAGAGTTGTCAGAGTCGATGCGGTAATCGCCATCGACACCTCGTTTGCACCCTTCACAGCCGAGTTCCAGATGGAATCACCCAGCTGCCTGTGACGATAGATGTTCTCCAGAACGACTATTGAGTTGTCGACCAGTAACCCGATGGCCAGGGCGAGGCCGGCGAGCGAAATCATGTTGAGGTCGACGTTCGTGAAGTTCATCACCGCAAACGTTGCGACAATCGACATCGGGATTGCCACACCGATAATTGCAGAACCTCTCCATGATCGAAGGAAGAAGAGCAGCACGAGAACCGCGATGATCGCAGCCTGGATAGCGGTGCTGGAAAGATTTCCGATCGAGCCGCTGATGAAATCGGACTGATCCCAGAGGATGAATGCCGTTATCTGCCCCGCGTAGTCTCTGTCAATCCTCTCCAGCTGCCCCCTGAGCTCGTTGCAGACGTTGACGGTGTTGGCATCCGAGCGCCGGTTCACGAACATGGCAACCGATGGCTGGCCGTTGAATCTGACGTGGGCAACGACCTCACTCTGTCCATCGATGACGTCTGCTATTTCCCTGAGCTGTATTGTTCTTCCGTTGCCGGTTCCCACGACCAGCTGTTCTATCTCTTCAACTCCGTGGAAGGCAGACTCCACTCTGAGGTTGATGCGCATTCCACCCGCGTCTATCATGCCTGCGGGCAGGTTGTTTCTGATACTTGCCAGGGCTCCGACTACCTGTGAGATGGAAAGACCGCTGGCCTGCAGCCTCGAAGGGTCTATCTCGATCCGGATTTCTCTTACGAGCCCGCCGAGTGTGCTGACTGACCCTACGCCGTCCAGCCTGTTGAGCAGGGGTTCTACTTCCTCCTCCACCAGCCTTCGGATTTCGAAGTCGTTGAGGATATCACTTGTGAAACCGACGTACATCACCGGCTGCATACTGGGATCCAGTGCCAGTATGAAGGGGTCGGATGCATCCTCGGGAAGGATTGCCTCGTACTGGTCGATCATCCTCCTGACGTCGGTCTCAGCCTGCTTGAGGTCGATTCCCCATTCGAATTCGGCCATTACGAAACTCAGCCCGGCGGTAGAGGAGGATGTTATTTTCTTCACCCTGGAGACCCTTGCCATTGCCTGTTCGAGAGGATCCGTTACCAGGTTCTCCATCTCCTCGGGACCGGCGCCGTTGAGAGAGCTCACGACCATGATCATCGGGAATTCCATATCCGGATACAGGTCGACTCCCAGCTGGGACAGGCCGAACAGACCTATTCCCAGCACGGCGATGAAGATCATCACGAATGTGATCCGCCTGCGGACCGAAAGGCTGGAAAGGCCCATTACTGTACCACTTCCACAAGCGAGCCTTCGCTGACCCTGGTGTGTCCATGGACGATTACCACGTCACCAGGGAACAAGCCAACCGTAATTTCTACGCTGCCGGCGTTACGTATTCCCGCCTCCACATCACGGAGGTGAGCGACGGCATCTTCAACGACAACGACCTGGTAGCCGCTGCGGGATCTCCTGAGAACACTCTCGGGCAGGACCATCGCTGATTCAACCGTTTCGGTGAGAACCGATACCCTCCCGGTCATGCCGGGACGAAGAATACCGTCCGGATCGTCAAATGAGACTTGAACCGAGACCAGTCCGCTGACCGGGTCGACGGATGGTGAAACTGCGGTAACGATTCCCGGAAAAGATCTTCCGTCCAGGGCGGTTACCGATACGTATGCGGGAAGGCCGGGGGAAAGGAGAAAGATATCTCTCTCGGGAAGCAGGATTCTGGCCATGATTCCGGATGAGCCGGAAATGGAGAGTAGTGGACTGCCTCCGCTCAGGTTACCCTCTCTTGCCCAGATACGGCCGATCCTGCCGGTGAATGGAGCCGAGATAACGGCATTGTTCCGCATTCCCATTGCAGTGGAGTAACCCGCCTGTGCCTGGTGCAGTTGCGCCTCTGCTGATTCGACCATTACCCTGGAGCCGTCAAGCTGTTGCTGGCTGACCGCACCGGCTTCGAAGAGAGAGAGCATACGTTCGTAGTCGTTGAGGGCATTCTCCGCGTTAGCCCTTGCAGCACTGATAGCTGCAAGAGCGCTGGATGTGCCTGCCGTAAGTTGCTGATCGGTATCCAGCCTGACGAGATGCTGCCCGGCGATGACGCTGTCACCCTCACCGACCAGCACTTCTTCTATGCGTCCGGCGGTGGTTGCGTAGATAAGAGCATCCTCTTCGCCTTCGAGCCTTGTGCTGGCGTAAGCCTCGTTCGAAATAGTTTCCGGTATCATGGTGATCACTCGCACGGGCACAGCCTTCACTTCCTCTTCACCGGGTGATGGACCGCATGCTGCTACGAGTGCGAGAACTGCTGGAAGAGCGAATCGGATCCTGGTTGCTGCTGTCATTTCTCTCCTCCTATACGGAGTACGCCCATGGCGCGAGCCAGTCGGGCTTCTGAGGTCCTTACCGAGTAGAGCGCGGACGCATGATTTGTTCTGGATTGGGTAAGAGCCAGGAAGGACTGATCCATCTCCAGCCTCGTTATCATCCCTGCTTCGTACGAGACGGTTGCGATACCAGCGGCTTCTTCGGCCTGTGAGAGGGTTGCCTCGGTCGCAGCAAGCCGCTCACCGGCTTCGTGAAACCCATTCCATGCCTGGACCAGCATGAGCTCCGTTACCTGCGACAGGCTTCTTGCCTCGCCCTGAGCCGCGAGTCTCGAAGCCCTCGCGGAATTGTATCCTGATACATCGGTCAGCCCATTGAAAAGAGGTACTTCCAGTGCTATGGACGTGCTCCATGAACGGTGGTAGTCCGCGGCATTCAGGTTTCCGAGATCGTTTACTCCAGCCAGATAAGTGTAGTCTGTTCGAGCAACTACACTGGGCAGGAAACTGGATCTGGCCATATCGACCTGTGCTTCTCCCATTCCCTCCATCCGCTCTGCGATGCGAAGATCAGGATTCTCTTCAGTCATGATTTCTCTCGCCTCTTCAAGGGAGGAGGGAAAGGTGAAGGGGAGAGGGTCGGAGAGGGCACCTTCGATGATGACGAGTTCATCGCAGCCGATTCCCAGTGCGACGGACAGGCCTGCAACAGCGTTTTCGAGAGCGCTTTCTGCGGCAATTGCATCCGGACGGCGGTTCTCGAAGGCAACCCGGCTCTGCAGGAGCTCGAAACGTGAAATGGTTCCCGTCTCGAACCGCATCACAGCAAGATCGTAACCCTCTCCAGCAGTCTCGAGGGCTTCGAGGGAGACTTCCACCATCATCTCTGCAAGCATTACGCCGTAAAAAGCCTCGACAACCCGCATAACAGCATCCTGCTCGGTTGCTTCGAGCCGCAATTCGCTGAGTTCCTCAGTCAGGGATGCAAGCTTCGAACCCGCGGGGCCCTGCGGAACGTACAGAGGTAACATGGCCGTCAGACCGTACCGGGAATTCCATTCGGTACCGGTCTCGAAGGAACCCATTCCGGGGACCTCCATGGTCTGGATATCGTGGTTGTACACGTAAGAGAGCTGACCGCTGACCGAGGGAAGGAACCACAAATCTGCTCCACGGCTCTCCCAGGAGGCACTCTGCAGGCTTCCTCGCGCGGCCTGCACATCTCCTCTGGAAGAAAGAGCCACCTCTACTGCTTCCTCCAGCGTAAAGGCAATTCCGGTCGCAGCGAGGATGAGAAGACAGTACGTAAGTGCTTTACTCATTCAATTGACCTCCCATCGGATTCTATGCCCCTGTAGAGGAGGTCGATCAGCTCCTCGGGAGAGGGAAGATGCTCTGAAGGCAGTTTCCGTCCAATTGTCATGTGAAGGATGATGTGTGTGATGGTTGCATGTATCATGTCGAGAACGAGAATTCTGTTCGTATCCGGTTTGATCTCTCCGTTATCGATAGCCTTATCGAAGAGGGGATCCCAGATTTTCATGAACTTCTGGAACTCCTCTACGATGTCTGCGATGTATTCACCGACGTTTTCGTCGGTGAACAGGGTGTGGATCGCCTTCGTGAAGCGGGGGTTGTTCCTTGCGAAATCCAGACGAATCCGCACGAGGTTCTCGAGTGATTCCCGGAGGGTACAATCGGTCAGAAGTTCTTCGATCATGAACTTCCGTGCCACGCTTATAACGTACCTGGCAAGCTCGCGGTAGAACCCCTCCTTGCTCCCGAAGTAATAGTAAACCATAGGTTTGGTAACACCTGAGCGTCTGGCGATATCATCCATCGTAATGCGTGAGAAAGGTCTTTCCGAGACGAGATCGATTCCAGCCTCCAGCAGGTCACTCCTTTTGTCATCTCTGGTGACAGCCATGCCCTCTCCTTCGAATGGTTACAGAAGATATTACTTACTGGTAGGTAAGATACGCAGAGCGCGGGAATCGTCAACACTTTCCAGCCAATTGGAAGTAATCCATGGGATTAACGAAAGGGGAAGAACACGGTATAATAAATCCTGCCATTCGCGTTGTGTTTCTTTGTGGTGGGAGGCCTGTATGGATCCGGTCAGAAGCTTTTCAGCCCCCTGCAGCAGGCTTCTTGTTATCATGACACTCATCGGCTGTACCGTACTCCTTGGAGTGCCTGCCATGATGCTTTCGGTAATGCCTCATGATGATATCCCCAGAATTGCCATAATAGCGATGATACTATTCTTCCCTCTACTCCTCGGAGTAATGGTTCTCTTTTCCATAAGATCGTTCGATGTCATGCAGGATGGAATTCTTGTGAGAAGACCGCTCTGGGCGAACAGGCTTGGATACGATGACCTGCGATCCGTTCGTGTGGACGAGGACGCCATGAAGGGTTCAATCCGTTTAATGGGTAACGGCGGGTTGTTCGCGTTCTCGGGCAGGTACAGAAGCAGGAAGCTCGGGGTCTTCACGGTTTTCGCTACCGATATGAAACTTTCGGTGATCCTCAGGTACTCGGACAGAACCGTTGTTGTCACACCTGAGAGCCCGGAGGAGTTCGCCGATCTTGTCAGGCAATTCTCTTCAGCGCTGTAGATGTTCAGGGGAGATCTCCTCGCCCGGGATCTCTTCGAGGTCGTACTTCACAACTGCCCTGTTCCTCATGATCAGCGTTTCTGAAACGGTGTCGCCGGTCTTCTGATCAGTGATAATCCGCCAGAGCTCATTTTCCCTGTACACATGGTCTTCCTGCTGCACGAACCTGTGCTCTCTCTCATCTATACTCACGTCGTATCCCGTATTCCTGTCACAGGTGATTTCACCGTTGATGTACTCCTCGTCTCTCCAGAGCCCTATCCGGTACGTCACATCGGAATTGTTGCGGCAGATCAGGTCATGGTAATTGTAAAACACTGTTGCACCCGAACCGAATGGAACGGTTCTCCTGTAGTCGGGAAAGGCGTCGTACCCATGACGGTGTCTCTCGGTAATCGTCATCTCCGTGAAAAGGAACATCCAGTGTATCAGGTTCGAAAGCTGGCAAAGCCCGCCTCCGGTGACCGGGATCATCTCTCCCATCGACAGCTGGAGGCCGGGGAGGAAGCCCCTCGAGACTGAAGGCCTTCCAACAAGCCGCCAGAAGGAGAAGGTCTCTCCAGGTTTGATGAACACACCCGAGATGAGAGGAGAGGCAATCTGAAGGTTGGTGATCTTGTTGAGCTGGAGAGAACGATCGGTTCCAGCCAGCTTTCTCACCAGCAGGGATCTGTGGGTACATACGGTGTGGAGTAGCTTTTCGCCCTTTGCCCTTGCAAACCTGGTGGCTCCGAGATACCACCATGCGTATCTGAATATCCGCTTCTGCAAAACCGAGGCGTGATACAGCACAGGATGCCGGATGCAAAGGGGTTTGTCCATTACTTGAAGCCGCCTTCCCGATTATCCAATTATGCCCCCCAAACCTCATCCTGGGAACTACCTCGTTGCAGCAGGAGTTTGGAGAGAACGGGAGGAAGATCAGGGCTTGCGGCAGAGCCTGCTGCAACATATTCTATTCATCATCACATTGATCCTTTTCTGGAAACACGTAAAAGTTATTACGCTATTTTGATAGGCTAAACAAACTGAGTGGGAGAAAATCGTGAAAATTACTCTGTTAACCTCGTTCTTACTCGTGACGGTTCTCTGGGCGGGTGAAATTTCGTTCGAGGTCAGAATCGATCGAAACGAAGTATGGATCAACGAATTCGGCAGCTACGACGTGCTTCATCTCGACAACGGAGCAAGCGCATTCACCTCGGGCTGTCCGGATATCCCGGCACTGTCCTTCGCATGGGTACTTCCACAGGGATCTTCGATCACAGAAGTTTCCGTCGAGGTCCTGAACGAGGTGCAGCTGGGGGATCAGATCAACATAAACCCGGTCAGAGTAGCGGTTCTCGGTGAGGACCCCGGTCCCTTCATGCCCGCTGAGGAGATATACCTCAGCGATGCGAGGTTTCCCTCCCATTTTGCCCTGGATATCAACAATGGTAACAAGACCGGCTTTCGGATCGGCAGCTTCTCGTACGTTCCCTTCAGTTACAACCCTCTCTCGGGAAGGCTGTCTCTGGTCACCGATGCCCTTATAACTGTTCATTACGAGAACGATCCTTATGCACACAGACTGAGTCTTACCGAACGGCAGATCGAGACCGCGATATCGGGCCTCGAGAACATCGTCGACAACCCCGAGGATCTAGAGTTCCTGGCACCTCATATCGTTGACGGCGGGAAGGGTCCAGTCTGGATCGTCATCGGTGACGAGGACATGGAGAGCACTCTCCAGCCTCTCGTAGACCACAGAGCAGCAACCGTCGGAGCCTCCGCATTCGTGAGCCTTGGCTGGATCTATTCGAACTACAGCGGCTGGGACACACAGGAGCAGATCCGCAACTACCTCATCGATGCGTTCCAGAACCAGGGGCTGGTCTATGCGTTGATCGTAGGCGATTTCGGTGAGACCACAAGAATCTCGAAACTTGTCCTGGGTGGCAGTACTCTGAATTCGACTGCAGACCTCTACTACAGCGATCTCGATGGCACATGGGATGAAAACGGAAATCACCTGTACGGAGAGATCACGGATTGGCTCGATTACCTCTCCGACATCTACGTCGGCAGGTTCAGCTCCGACGTGTCCAGCAGAGTGGCCGTGATGGTCGACAAGACGATCTCCTACGAAACCACGGCTCCCGCTGGAGGCTGGAGGGAAACAGCCCTGCTCTGCGGGGCGGGTCTGTGGCCGGGATCCGGTTACTGGGGCAGCTTCGTATGTGACAGCATCGCTAACAGGATTCCTTCGGGCTGGACGGTACACAAGCTCTACGAGACCTACAGCGGCCATCCGACTAACCAGATCGCCCTCATCAACAGCGGTGTTTCCTACGTAGGACCACAGGGGCATGGATACACCAGCGGCACGTACTGGTACTACAATCCGGCTGACATGATAAGCAGCGGCAACTACACCTCTATGACCAACATCGACAAGCTTCCGATTTTCCATTCCATAGCCTGCCTGGCAGGCAAACTGCAGAATATCGCCTGTATTGCAGAAAGGCTGATGTTCTGGGCCTCAGGGGGCGCGGTAGCCGTCATGTTCAATTCGGACAACGGATTCGGAACACCTCCGAATGTCGGGCCATCCGAATGGCTCGAGATTCACTTCTCAAACCAGCTCTGGACATACAACCAGAATGAGATAGGGGTGGCGCAGGCTCTGGCCAAGGATGCTTTCTTCAATGCTCCGGGAATTACCATGAAGTACTGGATTCTCCAGGAGAACAACCTCCTGGGTGATCCGGCTCTTCTCTTCGCACCGGGACAGACCGGAATTGAGGGTTCGGAACCTGGAGCTCAACCACTGCTGCCATCGATCTCAATACCTGCACCGAATCCAGTTACCTCTTACTGCACCATCGGCTACAGCATGCCGACTGAAGGAAATGCAACCGTTTCGGTTTTCGATCCTTCGGGACGACTGGTGAAAACGCTTCTGGACGGATACGTGTCCAGAGGGACCGGCCTTGTCACATGGAACGGTCTTGCAGATGACGGCAGTTCTCTTCCTTCCGGCTGTTACACGGTCGTCATTACCGGTTCGACGGGGGTTGCTTCCGCGAGGTTCGTCCTTATCCAGTAACTCTTTCTTCCCGACGGTATTGCCGTCCGTGAGGTGATGAAATGAAACGAGCTTTGCCAGTCCTTCTGTGCGCATTCTTCATGCTCCATGCCGGAGAGATCTCCGTGGACTTCGTTCTCGAGCCCGGGGACTTCGAGCTGGGTCGTTTCGGTGGGAGAGATTTCATTCACCTGAATGGTGGATCGATCGCTACCGACGAGGGCCTGCCCTGCATTCCGGGGATATCCTATTGCTTCCTGATCCCGCAGGGAACATCCATAGAGACGGTCGATGTCGAGATACTGGCCATCACTGAACTCGAGGGAAGGTACAACCTGATTCCGGTGCAGTACGTTCCAATCGGTGCTGAAACGAGCTTGCCTGCCGGGGAGGATCCTTCGGCCTTTTCCAGTGACGAGCCTTTTCCCGAAACGACAATCGTCTCAGTACGGAGTGGTAACAGAACCGGTTTCAGGCTTGGCAGCTTCTGCTTTGTGCCCTTCGTATACCGTCCACTGAGCGGAAGACTCTCGGTAATTACTTCAGCCAGATTGACGATCGAATACACACCCGACGCCGAGGTAAGAACCCTCACTCTGACCCCTATGCAGATCGAAAAAACAACCGATGGTCTGACCAACGTGGTTGGAAACCCATCCATGCTCAGGGAGTGGGCACCAGCCCCCAATGGCGGCACTGACGGACCATCCTGGATAGTGGTCGCAGATTCCAGCCTCCAGTCGATCCTCGAACCACTCGTTACGCATCGTCAGGAAACTACTGGATCCGCAGAATTCGTCAGCCTGCAATGGATCTACGATAACGTGACCGGTGTCGATACACAGGAGCAGATTCGCAACCATTTCGTCGAATCCTTCGAGACCCAGGGTCTTGTGTACGCTCTGATAGTGGGGGATTTCGGCGAGACCGCACGCATCTCATCCTTTCAGGCGGGCCCATGCACTCTCAATGCAACAGCTGATCTGTACTTCAGCGACCTGGATTACAACTGGGACATGGATTACGATGGACTGTACGGCGAAGGCGACGACGGCATTGACTACTACTCCGACATTTACGTCGGCAGGTTCAGCTCTGACGATCCGGAAGATATCGAAGTCATGGTCGAAAAAACCCTGATCTACGAAACGTCCGCTCCGCAGGGAGACTGGCGGACCACTGCCATTCTGGCAGGTGCAGGCCTCTGGCCGGAAGTCGGTTACTGGGGAAGTTTCGTTTGCGATTCCCTGGCCAACAGGATTCCGGGCGATTGGACCGTTCACAAGCTGTACGAGGATGAGTACAGCCACCCGAACAACCAGATCGAGCTGATCAACGAGGGCGCTTCGTACATGACCCCCCAGGGTCATGGGAATCAGGCTGGCGTTTACTGGTACTATCCTCCTCTGAACCACATCATCACGAATTCCAACTACACGGATATGACCAACACGGACATGCTTCCGGTCTCCCATTCGATGGCCTGCCTTTCGGGCAAGCTGCAGATATCTTCCTGTATTGCAGAGAACCTCATGTCCCATCCGGACGGGGGGGCAATAGCTGTCATGTTCAACTCGAATTTCGGGTGGGGCTCCCCCCCGAACATGGGTTCCTCCGAGATGCTGGAACTGTACTTTGCCGATGAGCTGTTCACGAACAACCAGAATGAGATCGGTGTGGCACACGCTCTTTCGAAAGACGTTCTCACCTATGAGGCTACATCGAACTACGACTACTGGGTTATCCAGGAAAACAATCTCCTGGGAGACCCGGCTCTCCTGTTCGCTGCCGGTCAGACAGGCATCGAGAGTCCGGAGCCGGGAACGAATCCCGGGCTTCCGGTGATCTCCACACCCGTCCCCAACCCTTCCTCGTCGCAGAGTGTGTTCGCATTCCATTCGCCGGTCACAGGCGAGGCCACTATCAGTGTTTTCGACATCACCGGAAGAATGGTGCGAAACCTTCATTCGGGGTTGCTTCAGGCTGGCTCGGGATCGATAACCTTCAACGGCAGGTCCGAATCGGACGAATTGCTCCCCGCAGGATGTTATACCGTCAGAATTGCCACCGAATCAGGATTTGCTTCTGCGAGACTGATCATCATCAGGTAATCCCTGACCGGATGAAACAGGGGGGCGGCAGAGCTGCCCCCCTTCGTTAGAAGAGGCCTTTTACCTGTCCCTTCTCGTCAATGCTCATACTCTCGGCAGCAGGTTTCGAAGGCAGCCCTGGCATCCTCATAATGTCTCCCGTTATCGGAACCAGGAATCCAGCTCCGGCGGATATTACGATGTCCCTGACCGTAACGATGAAGTCTTTGGGGCGCCCCAGGAGTTTGGGGTTATCGGAGAGTGACTTCTGTGTCTTTGCTATGCAGACGGGAAGCTTGTCGTAGCCGAACTTGTGCACGGTCCTGAGATCTTTCAGTGCTTCAGCGGTGTAGTCGATATGCTCGGCGCCATAGATTTCCCTTGCGATTATTTCGATCTTCTCCTTGACGGGCTGGTTCCAGTCGTACAACGGCTTGAACTTCCCGGCACAGTCCGCTGCATGCTCGACAACAAGGGCTGCGAGATCTTTCATACCCTCACCGCCCTTTTCGAAACCCTCTCCTGCAGCAGCAGGGATGCCCAATTCACTGCATCTGTCCAGGACTACATCTACCTCCTCGTCGGTGTCTCCGAGGAAGCGGTTCACACAGACTACTGCGGGCAGGCCGAACTTGGCGATGTTCTCCAGGTGCTTTTCCATGTTAGGCAGACCTCGCCTCACTGCATCCGGATCCGTCGATGAAAGCTGTTTCTTCTTCACCCCTCCATGCATCTTCAGAGCCCTGCACGTGGCAACGAGAACGACCAGGCTTGGACAGAGGTCACCCGACTGGCACTTGATATCGAAGAATTTCTCCGCTCCCAGGTCGAAACCGAAGCCAGCCTCGGTAATTGCCCAGTCCGAGAAGAACATAGCCATTCGGGTCGCGAGTATGGAATTGCAGCCATGAGCAATGTTGGCAAAGGGTCCACCGTGGATGAAGGCAGGTGAACCCTCCAGTGTCTGTACCAGATTGGGTTTGATGGCATCTTTCAGAAGAAGAGCCATGGCACCGCAGACGCCCATAGAACTTGCTTCCACCTTATCTCTGCCATAGGTGAGCCCGATGAAGATCCTGCTGATCCTCTCCCGCAGGTCCTCGATGTTCTCTGCAAGACAGAGAATTGCCATTATCTCGCTGGCGGCAGTTATGTCAAAGCCCGATTCCCTCGGAACCCCCTGTGTTCGTCCTCCCAGCCCGATCACCGTATTTCTCAACGATCTGTCGTTCATGTCCATGACCCTCCTGAACCTGACGGTCCGAGAGTCGAGAGAGGAGGGATTCCCCCAGTAGAGATGGTTGTCTATCGCGGCGGCAAGCAGGTTGTGTGCGGAGGTTATGGCGTGCATATCTCCGGTGAAATGCAGGTTGATGTCCTCCATGGGAATCACCTGTGAATAGCCACCCCCTGCTGCACCGCCTTTCATGCCGAAGACCGGGCCCAGAGAAGGTTCTCTCAGCGCACAGCATACAGATTCCCCTCTGAGCGCAAGCCCCTGGGTCAGGCCGATGGTCATCGTTGTTTTCCCCTCTCCTGCAGGAGTGGGGGTTATTGCCGAGACAAGGATCAGTTTACCGGGGTCGGAGTGGTTTTTCTCCAGCACATCAAGGTGTACTTTTGCCTTATCGCTTCCGTAGAGATCGAGATCGGATGCGTTGAGACCAAGTTTCGTTGCAACCTCTAGAATGGGCACAGGTGTTACGGACAGGGCAATCTCGATATCAGTGGGAAAACCCTCCATCAGTCAACCATCCTTCCGTTGAACCAGTTAGCCGTGATTGTCGGTTCCACTATCGCACGGGACGAGATGGATGGCAATACCGCATAACAGAAAAGGGGGGAGAGGCTGGAGCCTCTCCCCCCTCGGGGTGGGGGTGCGGGGATTAATGGAACCGGGGCATATCGGGGCCATGGTGCATGCCGGAATGTTCTTCGATCAGTCTTGCGAGCTCAGCCAGCTGGTCGGAAGTAAGGACATCGTGAATGTCCACGAATGCTTCCAGCATGATGTCCCTTACTTCTTCAGAGATTCTGTTCATGTCATCGAAGACATCCTTTACCTCTGCAAGAGATATGTCCTCTCTGACGAACAGTGCCATGAGTTCCTCTCGGGGATTGGAACCCTGCACCGACTCGCGAACGGCCAGCATGTCGTCTCTGGCCTCTTCAGCGATCGTTCTGATCTCCGTCCTCTGTTCATCGGTGAGATCGAGCGCAGAAAGGAGACGGATGAGTCCGCCCATCTGATCGTTCCCCATACCGGGGCCGCCACTGAAACCACTGTCCATGCCGGGACCGCCTGCAAAGCCGCCGCCCATCCGACCGCCCCCCATGTGGTCGGGCTGCGCCAGTGCCAGCGTAGCCAGCAGAGCCGCAAAACCGAGGGCGGAGAGAACCGCGTATCCTGTGCGTTTTTTCGTTGACATCCTTTTACTCCTCATCTATCCACGGTGAAGGGGCATACCCCAGGCACCGGAATCGTAATCTTCCTCTTCGGAATCTTCCATTGTATCTGCGTCGATGACGTCTGCGGCAATACCCCACCTGTGATGGAACTGGGTGTCCTCCGCATACCATTCGTACGTGTACACACCGTCATCCGCGGTCTGATCACCGTACTCACCGTTGTCGTACAGGAGATGTCTGGGCCATGTCGGGCAGGGACCGTGAACGAAGATGAAGAACTCCGGCTCGAAAGAAGGACTTGTATGAAACGCCTCTGCCTCGAAACGAAGGAATTCACCTTTGCTGATAACGGGTATCTCCGTATCCACCAGGTAGAACTGCTCAGGGTCGTTGCAGTGCCAGATCAGTTCTCCATCGCGGTACAGCTTCATGTCGGCGATGAACACTTCCTGCAGCGACTCATTCCTGAGCCCGTAAGTCGCAGGTGTCAGAGCAATCAGCTCCCAGCCGCCATGCGGGCCACTGGCATCACCGGTTCGCTCGAGAATAGCTCTCCGGCTCCTGTAATCCTCGATTGTCTTCTCTCCAGGATCGAGAATGCCGTCATGGATCACATCGATATTGAAGACGGCATCGAGGTTCCTGGTTACCGTCACCGTACATACCCCTGCTGCAGGATCGTTTTCGAGGAAGACACTGAACGAGCCCTCTCCAGTGATTTCCCGCCACCAGGCTTCGGGAAGACCTACGTCCTTTCCTCCCTTATCCTGTCCCTGACCGTCAAGAGCGCCCATCGAAACAACGCTGCTCGACGAGAGAAGACTGTAGATATGATCCTGGTCCGTCAGCTGTGGTTCCTGAACACAACCTCCGGCAATGAGACCGAGAACAACTGCTGCCACTATCAGATTCTTCATGTCTGTTCCTCCTTCCTTTCAGCCATACACTGAATGAAGGATGCATCAACCCTATGACTGGAGCGTAACAGATTGTAACAGGATTCCTGAAGCAGTTCCCTTGCTGGTTACTCTTACCTCAAGAATGCCACTCTGCAGTATCTGTGATGGTCTCCGCTCGAGAAGACAGAGCAGAGATACACTCCTGCCGGAAGCACTTCGTCACACTCCCCCATGCATCACACGGGTCTACCTGATCATGGATCGGATGATGCCTCAGGTTGACCAGTTTCCGGAAAGGATTATCATGCGTTGATCAATCTGGATGCAATTGTACACAACATCCAAACCGGTCTGGTACTTTTGCCGTACTCTGTGGAAGGTCGTGTACATAGATGATTTACCGTTGCGATGTCTGCAAAGTGTACGAGTATGATGAATCTAGGGGAGATTCTGAAGCCGGCATCAAGCCGGGTACCAGACCCGAGGATTTTCCTGACAGCTGGGTATGCCCGATCTGCCGGTCGAAAAGGGATCACCTGAAGCCGGTTGAGGAAAAGTCCGCCTCTGAGTCCATTGAGCAGGAGATAACCTGTCCGGCGTGCGGGGCGAAGACCAGAGTGAGCCTCACCCATGTCATTCCCAGGACAGAAGATGTAGAAGGCTACCTAGGAGAGTGGAAGCGGGAATCGGACGAGTTCGAACAACACATGGCCGAAATCCACCAGATTGCATCCAGTGGACGATCGATCATCAAGCCGATGCGCACCACCAGGGCAGTTGTATCGTGGGATGACATTCTGATTCTCGGTGCTCAGCTTTCGAGCCTTCCGTTGAACCATGGGGATTCAGTCAACACGCAGACCGTCATCGGACCGAACGCGAAGCACCCACTGGTAATAGAGACGCCATTGTACGTGACCCACATGTCTTTCGGTGCTCTTTCACGTGAAGTGAAGCTTGCCCTCGCCAGGGGCAGCGCCGCAGCCAGAACTGCTATGTGCTCGGGTGAGGGAGGCATCCTGGCCGAGTCGATGGCAGCCTCATACAAGTACATCTTCGAATACGTACCCAACCGGTACAGCGTGACAGATGAAAATCTAAAGAAGGTGGATGCTGTAGAGATCAAGATCGGCCAGTCGGCCAAGCCCGGCATGGGAGGTCACCTCCCAGCCGAAAAGGTGACTAGTGAAATTGCAGAAATCCGAGGTTTTCCCGAAGGCTCGGACATCACCGGCCCGGCTCACTTTGATGACATCCGCAACGCCGATGAACTCAAGGTAAAAGTTGACTGGCTGCGTGACAAAACCGAAGGCAAGCCTATCGGCATAAAGCTTGCAGCTGGACACATCGAAGCAGATCTTGAGGTAGCACTTTCTGCCGGACCGGACTTCATCACCATCGACGGTCGGCCCGGAGCGACAGCCGCTGCGCCGAAGTTCGTGAAGGACTCGACGTCGATGCCGTCGATCTATGCCCTCCACCGTGCGCGCAAGTACCTTGACACCCAGGGAGCAAAGAACGTCTCTCTGGTAATTACCGGGGGATTCAGGATATCACCGGACTTTGCCAAGGCACTGGCAATGGGAGCAGATGCTGTCGCCATCGGCACCGCCGCACTCATGGCTTGCGCCTGCCAGCAATACCGGCTCTGCGAAACGGGCAAGTGCCCGGTAGGTGTGACAACTCAGGATCCGGAACTGCAGGCTCGCCTCAAGAGCGATATCTCAGCCCGAATGCTCGAAAACTTCCTGCGGGTCTCGACGGATGAATTACAGGATTTTGCACGCCTGGCCGGTCACGACGACATCCACAAGCTGTCTCTTGACGATCTTTGCACGACGAACTCCGAAATCTCCAGTCACACCGGGATCCAGCATGCCTAGGCGCTGCCTGTTCAGCAGCCGTACACCGATTCACACGGAGGCAACATGACTGAAGCTGTCAGCCAGATCCTGCGCAGCGCCGCACTCGTAATCGGTTGCTGCGGAGCTGGTGTCATTCTCTGGGGCGTGATCCTGACTTTGATACGATTCATTCGGTGCGAAACCCGCAGGCTGAAACACGGATACTCCGGTCGTGAGAGCGAAGCTCTCCGTCACCGGTTCGGAAACTACCTGCTTCTGGGTCTCGAACTGTTGATTGCCGCGGATGTACTCGAGACGATTGTCCACCCGACCCTGCGAGAAATAGGGATCCTCGGCGGGATTGTAGCAATTCGAACCGTGATCAGTATCTTCCTTGACCGGGAGCTGGCATCTTTCCACCGATCCGGGGAACCGGATTCCTGAACCGTCTTTCTTCCCGATTGATTAACACCGGTCATTGTTAAGGCTGTTTTACCTTTGAAGAAAACCCCCGGCCGAAGCCGGGGGTCACCTTGGTAGCCCGGCCCGAGCTTCGTTTGAACCACATATTAACGTGGATCAGGGGATTCGCAGTTATCAGAACACTCTGATAGAGAGAATCAGGAAATGAAGAATACGGAAATACTGACTATTCTCGGAAGCCCACATAACCAGAACTCGAATACAAGAGCACTTGTGGATGATTTCGTCGAGGAGATCTCACTCGCAGGGCTTTCCCTCGAACATCGGGTGGTCTCCCTGGGTGAGGTGGATGTGAAGCCATGTATAGGCTGCTGGAGCTGTACGCGCGGCAAGCCCTGTCCCTTGTCTAGTCAGGATGATCTAGATCAGATCAAGACCGCCATGATCGATTGCGACATGCTGATCATGGCAAGCCCTGTATACACGAACCAGATCACTGCCCAGATGAAGGCTCTCTTCGACAGGCTCTTCACCTGGTGTCACATCTTCCCGCTTCTGGGGAAGTACAGCCTTTCGGCTTGCACAACCGGCAACGACGGGATCAGGCCCGTGCGCAACTTCCTGCAGATGATGCTGGCTACTTACGGCACTTTCTCCTTCGGCCATATCTCCAGCAAGGGAGGGTTTACCCCCGGTTATTTTCCATTCCGGGAGAAGGCAAGGAAGAAGAACAGGAAGCTGGCGCGAAAGGTAGCGGACTCGATAAATAGTGGAAAACACCTGCCTGTTTCGCCTCTGCAGAGGAAGATGTTCAGGGTGATGAAGGAGAAGATGGGCGGATGTAACACATTCAGGTACCTTGCAGACATCGATTCGAAATCGGATGTAGCTCCGTCCTGGCTTAAGCTGAAGATGATGGAGAAGATCCTAAGAAAGATCAGCCTTGGAGAAGAAGACATCGAACGGATCTCCAGGATGATGGAGTTTGAATACAACTGGTGGGCTGACAGGAACTGGTTCAGAGCAAGATCTTTCGGGCAGATGGCGTCTACTCCGATTCCTGATGGATTCGATGTAAGGCAGCGGCTTCTGGAGTGCTGAATCAAGGACGATTTCCATGAACCTAATCACATTCCGGTTATGGGGATTGATGGTCTGCTCTGAAGCTGAGAGCGGTTAGTTCAGCTTTTATACGCCTTCTGGCTCGAAAGCTATTACTACCTTTCCTCGGGCGTGTCCTTCTTCAAGATACCGGATAGCTTCAGGAACCTCGCATAACGGATAACGCCTATCCACAACAGGTACTACTTTACCGGCTTCAATAAGCTCTGCCATAAAAACAAGATCCTTCTTGTTGGGTTTTGCTATCCCCATACTACCCATTTTTTTGCTTCCGGTCATTGAAATCCATGGACCCAATAACATAGCCTGGAAAAATTGAGTCATGGAACCTCCGGCCACTACATAAGTTCCCCTGGGACTTAATGCACGCTTGTAATTAAAAATCGGATGATATCCGTTGGCAGCAAAAATCAGATCGTAACGCTGATCACTTCTAGTGAAATCTTCTTGAGTGTAATCAATGACCTGGTCTGCACCAATCGAGCGAACCATGTCCAGATTCCTCGTGCTGCATACGGCAGTAACGATAGTCTCGAACGATTTGGCAATCTGTACTGCAAACGTACCCACACCACCAGACGCACCGTTAATAAGAACCTTCTGTCCCTGCTGAATCTGTCCTTTGTTGCGAAGGCCCTGCAGGGCGGTTATTGCCGCCACAGGTACTGTCGCTGCTTCTTCGAATGTCATACTGGCCGGTTTCAACGCCAGTGTATTCTCCCGAGCACATGCATACTCGGCAAAACCACCCATATCACAGATACCGAACACCTCATCACCCGGCTGTAACTGCTTGACATTTCTGGCAACCGCTTCAACCCGCCCCGCTATGTCAAATCCAAGTATCTTCCTTTTTGGTTTTAGGAATCCCCCGCCCATTAGGCGGAGAAACCACGGGTCAGCTCTCAGGGTGTGCCAGTCGGCTGCGTTTACGGATGCCGAATGAACTTTTACCAAGACTTCAGTCTTCTCGGGGATGGGTTTTTCGACTTCCTTAAATTCAAGAACATCCGGTGATCCGTATTTTGTGTATACAACTGCTTTCATGACCTTCCTCCAGGATAGCTTTGATCCGGTCCCGTTAATACAGTTCACCACAATCTATCCAATAAGCTCGCAAAACCTAACGGGCAGTTAATAGCTCCCCCAACCGGATTCGAACTCGTGATAATGCTTCGGCCAATATGTTACGTGAGTACGCACTTTTATATTGATGAGATTATGTATCTTATTTGAACCTTGTATAAAGAAGGCACCCAGCACTTTGAGTTGTGCCAGGCGCTTCCAGATTCTGATGGTAGCCCAGACCGTGCTTCGTTTGAACCACGCATTAATTTGGACCAGGGGATTCGCAAGAGTCAATATAGGGCTGTAATTGGCTGTCAGTTAAGCTTCATGCATCTACTGACTGTAAGATCCCTTCAGGTTTTTCGGATGATCAGATAATAGTCAACTGAAAGAGTAGACTCATTTTCAATCCAGATTGATATGTGTCTATTTCTTGCCCCGATTCTTTCCGGTGGATATGATCAGCCGGTCACTCCTAACACGGCTTTGATTCTGCCAAAAGTGGAACTGTCCAGTTGCATTTCTCCCTCGAAGAGTAGCATCATCAGCAGACTTGACATCGTTCCCGTTGGACTTCCGTACTCACCAGAAATGGATCTGATGCTACCCGTATTCCAATGCCACGAATACATACAGCTGCCTTCGGTTTCTGCTGAACTCCATAGGAATTCTACTATAAGGTTGTCGTTGCCATTGAACCAGAAGGTTGTATCCAGACTGAACTCAACCCATTCATTTGGTGAGTTGGAGATTGTAAGCGTATCCCTTGAAAAGACGCAGAATCTGGAGCCTTCAATGTAGTTCTCCTCGAAGGTGGATCCGAGCATGCTCTGATCGGATAAAGCAAGATAGATGCTGAAATCGTAGAACGTACCCTCTACGGTCTCTCCTGGAGAGAAACGCTGGCAGGCAATCAACGAGATTTCCATTCCATCACCAATCTCCGATGCAAGCACTACTCCCTGGTAGTGCAGGGAGGAACTTCAACCGATTCCAATGGGCGCACAACCTGAGACTTCTGGATCGCCAATGACGACAACCGCGGAATTGCTGATTATGGAGAATGCAAGAAGAAACAGAAAAGTATACTTCATAACCGTTCTACCTCCAGTCCATTGACTTGACAGCTCCGAATGTCAGTACTTCCAGGGCTCCCTGCGCAGTACCTGTAAGCATCAGCCTGGGTATCGCACTTGACAGACTCCCGGTTGGATTGGTTGGGGCACCTGCCCCTGTGAAAGCAACTGCTCTGATTGTACCGGTATCCCAGCTACGGACATAGAAGCTTTTCAGATCAAGACAACTTACCCACGTGACTTCGATGATCAGATTACCTGCTGAGGAATCGTAAGCATAGTCTGTATCTAGCGAGATCGATGCCCATTCATCTGGATTCCCGGACACAACCTGTGTCGCAGCATCGTAGACGAGAGTTCTTGTCCCGGGGATATAGTTATCCTCAAAGACAGAACCGAGTTGGTCATCTGCACAGAGTCCCATGTAGATCATGACGGATTCGAATTCGGCGGAGTTATCCCCCGAAAGATGAGCCTGCCATGCGAGAGATTCTATATTGAAGTCAGTACCGATCTCTTCATCCAGCACTACCACCTGGTAGCGCATCGCATCGAATCAAGATCCGCAAAAAGGATAGCTCGATGCCGGACCATCAGGAGGTCCGACGATGATGTAAGCGGCTGCAACCATGGAGAACGTTCCAGCCAGGAATATCAACACGATGTTCCTCATTAGGCTCTCTTCTTCACAGTGTGATAAGGCAGACGTTACTGCCTTGAAGCCTGGATCACTTTGTCAATACAACTGAGAAAATCAAGGACACATGGGGTACACAGGTGATACAGCACACGTGCTCCGTCCTTTGAGGAAGAGACAATACCTGCGTTCCTTAGTATTAAGAGATGCCTCGACACGGTTGAGATGTCGCTACCGACCTTGGAGGTCAGTTCTCCGACGCTGAGATCCTCCTCATACAGTGCATCCAGTATTGTCAGACGGGGAGCGCTTGCGATTGCTTTTAGAACGCTGACCCGTTGCTCAAGCATGTCTGATCCCATAGGTAATATCTTGCCTCCCTTTCAAACGCTTGTATATTCTACCAAGTATACAAATGTGGTCAATGCTTACTAGTGTTTCCCGGCTACAGACTGGCGATTGTTCATAATCAGGCTGCAATGCTGCTGAATTGAACACAGCATGAGGACCAAGGGAATGAAATCAGGTACCTATTCCGTCGGTGAGCGGAGAATGACCGGTGTGTTCGAACGATACCTTACCGTATGGGTAGTGCTCTGTGTAATTAGTGGGATTGTATTGGGCAAGATTGCTCCGAGTCTGGCCAGATTCCTGGACGGAATATCGATCTCAGTCAACGATGCGCCGGTTGTGTCTATTCCAATTGCGGTTTGCCTGTTCTTCATGATGTACCCAATCATGGTGAAGATTAATTTCGCAGAAGTAGTTAAAGCCGGGAAAAGCATCAAGCCTGTTGGGTTAACGCTGGTTGTCAACTGGATGATCAAGCCTTTCACGATGTTTGCGATTTCATATTTATTTCTTGGTGTCCTTTTCCGCGGGTTGATAGGTCCGGATGCAATTGACCTGGTAAAGCTGCCGTTTGGGCTGGATTTGCATGTAGGTGAAAGCTATGGAGCGGGTACCATAGTATTGCACGAAGGTATCAAAATGCTGCAAATCCCTCTCTGGCGAAGCTATTTCGCAGGCTGCATTCTTCTGGGTATTGCACCTTGCACTGCCATGGTTCTGGTGTGGGGTTTCCTGGCGCGGGGTAATGACGGACATACGCTTGTCATGGTTGCGATCAATTCGTTGGCAATGCTTGTGCTTTACGGTGTTCTGGGTGGTTTTCTTCTGGGTATTGGGCGGCTGCCGGTGCCATGGCAGGCGCTTCTTCTTTCTATTTCGATTTATGTGGCTCTACCGCTTGTTGCTGGCTACTTATCACGAAAATGGGTCATCTGGCGCAAAGGTGAGACCTGGTTCAAAAAGAAGTTCCTCCACATCCTGACACCCGTTACGATTATTGCACTGCTGATCACACTAGTGTTGCTGTTTTCGCTCAAGGGTGAGGTAATACTGTCAAACCCACTGACAATTCTCTGGATCGCTATACCTCTTTTCCTGCAGACCTGCTTGATATTTACGCTTACATACGTTGCGGCGAAACGACTCAGACTCACATATGCAGACGCTGCTCCATCGGCGATGATTGGCGCATCAAACCACTTCGAAGTGGCAATTGCTACAGCCACTATGCTCTTCGGACTATCCTCCGGAGCAGCATTGGCAACAGTCGTTGGAGTTTTGATCGAAGTACCTGTCATGTTGATGCTCGTGAAGATCTGTCTAAGAACACGAAACTGCTTCACCTAATTTCGAGAAGAGGTATCTCAATGCTCATGGCATATTGGTTGCATCATGACGCAGCATCTATCTGATCACCAGCAGGAACTGTTAAGACAACCCAACTCATTGCATTAAAGAGGATTACTATGAAACCTGTATATAGAATTGCAATAATAGCTCTTGTCTGTATCCTTGCCGGAGTTGCCATTCTTGCAAAATCGAATAACGAATCCGATAGTGAAGCAGTTGCTCCCTCTGAGCACAATCTACCCAGGCTTCTGGATATTGGCTCGCACTACTGCACACCGTGTCAGATGATGGTCCCGGAGCTGGAAGCCCTCTCCGAGGAATATGCAGGTGTGGTGGATGTTGAATTCATCGATGTGAATGAGAATCCGGATGCAGCAGAATCATATCGCATAAGGCTCATTCCAACACAGATATTCATTGACGCAGATGGGAACGAGCTGTTCAGGCATGAAGGCTTCATGAGCAGAGAAGCGATGGCAGCGAAGCTGATCGAACTTGGTTACAATTCATCTCCCTCTCAGGATTAGACATTATGGAAAATCTCATTACTTCCTTCACAGGTGCTGTTGAATCAGCAGCACCGATTGCTGTGCCTCTTGCTCTTCTGTGGGGTGTGTTGAGTGTTCTTCTCAGTCCATGCCATCTGGCAAGTGTTCCTCTTGTCGTAGGATATATATCCAGACAGGGAAGAAGTGGACCAACCAGGGCTTTCAGCATTTCAACACTTTTCTCTCTGGGTATACTCATTACGATTATTCTGGTGGGAATCGCCACTGCTGCAGCAGGTCGAATTCTGGGGGATATCGGTCGGTTCGGGTACTATTTCGCAGCTGCCATGATGCTGTACTTCGGGTTGAATCTGCTCGAAGTCGTTCCATCCCCTTTTAAAGGAGACAAGAACCTCGCATCGAACAGATCCGGTCTTGCAGGGGCCTTTCTCCTGGGTCTCGCATTCGGAATCGCTCTGGGTCCATGCACATTTGCCTTTATGGCTCCAATACTAGGCGTTGCCTTCAGTACAGGTAGTGAATACCCCATTTTTTCCATTCTGCTCATCATTGCTTTTGCCATCGGTCACTGCGGAGTAATCATTGCAGCGGGAACATTTTCGAGTACAATACAGAGTCTTCTGAAGTGGAATGAAAAAACCGGTGTTGTCCCGATTCTCAGAAAGATTTGTGGTGTTCTGGTGATTCTGGGCGGACTGTATCTTCTATATAGATACACATAATGATCAGCATCACAATAGGTTAGGCATATGAATGAAAACTAGATTGAAACCTCCCATATACAAAGATCGAGTTTCTCCACCCCGACAGCATTTGAACCACTTATCATGCAGTCAGGCATGAGGATGTGGGATACAGTGTCGCGGTAGTGTCGAAATCGAGCCATTTCTTTGAACCCCGCATACAGAAAGCGCCCAGCTAGTTAGTACTGCTGGACGCCTTCAGATCATTTCTGGTAGCGGGGACAGGATTTGAACCTGCGACCTTTGGGTTATGAGCCCAACGAGCTACCGGACTGCTCCACCCCGCGATTGCTCGGCTATTATAGATGATTCCTGTTGCCCGTCAACGACGGTTCAGGGCTCCGGAACGGTTCCCGTCTCTATCGCATAGGCGAAGTAGTACCAGAAGAAAAAGACTATTTCCTCATCTGTAAACGTTTCGATGAGTTCAGCCTTCATGATGGAATCGATTGCCATTTCCAGTTCCCGGTCTTGTGTTATGGCATCGGTCAGGCCGAGTGCCACAGCCTCGCAATCCTCTTCACTCTCAATGGCATCGAAGCTCTGAAGGACTTCCGTGGGGAGAACGGATCTGAACGTGTCGAGACGTCGCTGTCTTCCTGCCGTCCGGCTTTCGGGGCCGCAGGCAAGGGTGAAGAATGCTCCGAGAAGGATAGCTGGTATAAAACCGCTTCTAAAGACCGACGCCAACGGTTATCCTGTGAGCATTGCCAAGATCGGCAAAGGGTTTGTAGGCGTAGTCCAGAGTGAAATTGTTCCACCTTGTTCCGGCACCGAATGCCAGGGCGTCGATGATACTGCCTCCCGCTTCGTCGGCTGCGTTCTTGTCATGGAGATTCCCGCCTGCTCTTATGCTTAGCATCTCCAGTGGAGTGTACTCGATACCGGCAGCGGCGTTGAAGTCACCGTGGAGAGGGTAGGAGAGGTCGGCAGCTATCAGGAGTTTTCCGTCGACAAGGCCTATTGATGCACCTGCGGCGACTTCAGTCGGCATGGGATCGTTCTCGGCGTAGAATGCCTTGGTCTGGATACCGGCATTCCTGACGGCAAGACCCAGTGTGAGGTTCTGCATGGCTTCCGGAGTGTAAACCGCTCCGACATCTACAAGAAAACCGTTGCCGCTGTACGTGTCTATCGAGGAGTAGACGAACTTTCCGGTTACGCCCAGCGCAATACCCTGTCCAACGGATCTGGCATAGGTGCCGGCTGCGGCAATACTGCTGTTGGAGAACTCCTCTCCCGTTCCGGTCGGGTTGGCCATGGTCGTACGGATCATTGAGCCACTGTAGAAGTAGTTGATGGATACACCAATGGCATCATCCGACCTCGGATTTACCCATCCGACGAAACCTGCCTGCATGTCCATCATGTAGCTCGTGTACGTCGAAGTTATCCGTTGCCCGGAAACACCCGCGATGCCTGCAGGATTCCAGTACAGTGACATGGGGTCACCTCTGACGGCTGTAAAGGCTCCTCCCATGGCGACACACCTGGCTCCAGTGGGAATCTGAAGGAAAGCAAAACCAGCTGAATTGGCTCCGAATGCCACGCTGGTCAGCGACAGTATCATGACTGCCGCGATTGTAAACTTCATTTGGTTCTCCCCAGTATGTATGAGATCAAAGACACTGAAAGATTAGTACACAGTCAATCCGGGTCAACCGGCAGCAATGCCCATATCACGATAACGCTGTCTCGCAGAATGCCATGTGTCATGTCGGCTGCGAGAAGTATTATCCTGCGCGATGAGGCAATCTGAAGCGAGTCGAGCTCGAACACGGGAAGATCATCGGGAAGCGTGTCGAGAACCGACCAGCCCTCACCCTGCAGTTCTAGTTCGAGATCGAGAATGTAGTTCCCGCCCATGGCTATCAGGTAACCTCCAGGTCTCTCCAGGAAGAGCTGCGAGGAAACACCGAGTGTGCAGGGCTCGAGGTACTGCACTTCGACTCCCTGAACTCCTGCAGCGATGTATCCCTGGGATAGCAGAATACCTAGAAACTCCATTGCCTCGTCCCGGAGAGAGCCTGCGTTGGCGGATGCTATTGAAAGTGCGATGACGGCTGCAACTGCTGCCTTCATACCGCTAACTCTTTATCCCTGAGCGGGAGTAGCTGGCAACGATCTGTTTCTGAGCCATCAGGAAGAGCACGATCAAAGGCATCGTACAGAATGTCGAAGCCGCCATGAGCAACTGGTAATTGCTCGATTGCTCCTGGTTGAAATAGGACAGACCTACCTGAAGCACTCTGAGCTCCTCGGAATGGGTTACGACCAGCGGCCACATGAAACTGTTCCACGAGCCTATCACGTTGAAGAGCAGAATAGTGACGATGATCGATTTGGACAAGGGGAGGGCAATCTTCCACAGGTACTTCAAACGGCCGCATCCGTCGAGGATGGCGGCTTCGTAGAGGGATTTCGGAAGAGTCCTGAAATGCTGTCTGAGCAGGAAGATGCTGAAGACATTTGCCGTCCATGGAATGATCAACGCCCAGTAGGTGTTGATCCACCCCAGCTTCGACAGGATAACGTAAGAAGGTGCCAGATAAACCGGTTGGGGGACCATCATCGTTGACAGGAAGAGAAGGAATATCATACCCCTGCCCCTGAATTCGATTGTAGCAAACGCGTATGCGGCAAGGGAAGCGGTAACCAGTACTCCAGCCACCGTAAGCGTGGTGACGAGCAGAGTGTTCAGGAAGTAGCGTGCAAAGGGAACCCTGGACCATGCCTCTACGTAATTGCTGAAACCTCCCTGTTCGAGCGATGTGTTCACCATCCAGAGGAAGGGAAGGAGCATCAGAATCCCTCCGAGAACGAGGAGCACGTGCTTTCCGGTTTTAAGGTAGATGGATCCCGTCACTGGTAGTGCACCCTCTTTCCCGCAAGTTTCCGCTGCACGATCGTGAGTGTCAGAAGAACGAGGAAGAGGAAGACCGAGATGGCACTTGCATAACCGATATCGAATCGATCAAAGGCTTTCTGAAAGAGGTAGAAGACTATTACGTTGGTCGTTCCAAGCGGACCTCCCCCTGGAGGAGGTGTCATGACGTAGACGAGTGCAAAGGTCTGAAAGGATGTTATCGTGGTCATGATCAGAACGTAGTAAGTCGTTGGAGAGAGAAGCGGCCATGTCACATGCTTGAATGTGCCCCATCCGCCTGCTCCGTCGAGCTTCGCAGCTTCGTAGTAAGTGTTCGAGATGTTCTCGAGACCGGCAAGGAAGAGAACGGTGTTGTACCCGATACTCTTCCACACACTCACGATCATCAGCGAAACCAGGGCGAGGCTCGGTCCGGCAAGCACTCCGGTCGGGTGAATACCGAGTGGAGACAACAGCATCTCGAACACCCCTCTCGGCTCTCTCAGCCACATGAGGGGCTCACCCCCGAAGATTCTCATAACGCTGTTGACTGGACCTGCTTCAGGATTGAACAGCCATGTCCACACAACCGAGACTGCAACAGCCGATGTAACTACCGGGAGAAAGTAGATCGTCCTGTAGATGCTTTTTCCTGCGAGTTGTCCCCGGAGGAGCATCGCAAGGAATAGCGGGATGAGGATACCTGCGGGAACCACCCCGAGAACGTAGAAGACCGTGTTGGAGACACTGCTCCAGAATCTGGCGTCCGTGAGCATCCGATGGTAGTTCTCGAGGCCTGTGAACCCATGAAATCCACCTATGTCGTACTCCGTGAACGAAGCCGCGAATGAACTGAGAATTGGTATCGTCCTGAATGCTAAAACGATTAGCAGAGCCGGCAGTACGTACAGGTAGGGTGTGAGTTCCCTTGTTCTCAAGGAGAACCTCGCATGTTCGAGGAAAACTGGATACTGTAACCGTCGGTGCGCACAACAATAGTCCCGAGCAAGTCGGTCCGCAAGATTTTCCCGCCAAGGTCGACGTAGGCTTCCACAACCTCCGGATGCGGATGTCCGAACGGATTGTTGCGCCCGGCTGAGAAGACTGCAAGCTGTGGTCTCAACCCCCGCAGAAAGGGAGGGAAAGCCGATGTTCGGCTGCCGTGATGTGGTGCAAGCATGATGGTCACGGGGGCAATGGAACCCGCAAGAAGCCTCTCAGTGTCCTCCTCTATGTCTCCTGCCAGAAGGGCTCTGAAGCTGCCGCAGCTGACGAGGAAGACAGCTGATGCTTCGTTGAGATCCAGGTCTAGCGAGGAATCCGGATCTGAATACAGCACTTCGACCGAGACATCCGATGAGAGATAGAAGACGTCACCACTCGTAATGATTGCGTAATCAGCGTCTGAATCGAGGATTGCTGTCAGGAGGTCTTCGTACAGCCATGAGGTGTACTGCATGCCCGGATCCAGAACCGAAGCAACCGTGAAGTACCTCATCACATCCGGCAACCCCCCTATATGGTCTGCATGGGGATGGGTGAAGGCAACAACGTCGATGCTGTCCACGCCAAGCCCCAGGAGTCTTGCAGCGACTGGAGCAACCAGCGGACCCCCTTTATCCGGGCCTCCGTCGATCAGCCAGGTCTCACCCCCCGGAACTTCGATAAGGGTTGCATCACCATTCCCAATGTCCAGGAATGTCAGAACCAGGAGTGTGTCTTCCAGATCTCCGACCAGGAGCCAGTGCGTTGTGTCTGCCATTCCACCTTCCGGCTCCCCGACGGTTATCAACTCACTCATTCCGTTCAGAGTGGAAGGACCGATTCCCGGAACGAGCAGAAGGTCGTCCGGAAAAAGATATGGACCGAATCTCTCTCTGAACTCAATTATTGCCTCTGCTTTTACAGGGCCTATGCCCGGAAGCTCCCGAAGGTCTCTCTCTCCCGCGGTGTTGATGTTGACCAGACAGGGAGACAGAAGGGAAAATGACAGCAGAATGCTGAATAAAACGGTTAGTATACTTGACAATTTTCCACCATGGAGTAAACATAGAAGGCTAGGAGTCTGGAAACGAGAGGAGGTTCAAATGAACCTTGTCATGAGGATTCTTTCATTAGTCATTCTATGTGTGACTGCGGTGTCGGCCGGTGATCTCAGATTCGAAAGCCGTCGATACGAGACACTTGCCTATATACGAGCAGACGGCAGAATCGAGGATTCGACTTTCATGACCCTTGGCTACATCAGGGATGATGAGCGAATCGAAGATGCCACGTTCGAAACCCTTGGCTACATCATCGACGGAAGAATAGAGGACGACGGCTACGAAGAGCTTTTCCGGATCACTTCAGACGGCAGACTTACAGATAGCCGCTTCAGAACCGTCGCACGGATAACATCGGATGGAACCGTCGAAGACGACAGCTTCAACGTTCTTCTCTACACAGAAGGCTCCGACGAAGACATGATCAAAAGAATTGCCGTCTATCTGATCTTCTTCAGCGATCTGCTGGAAGACTAGAAACACCTCATTCCAAAGGGGCCCTTCGGGGTCCCTTTTTCTATACTTGACGCATAACCACGGCCTGAGTAGTAAACATATGTATAGGAGGTGGCCATGGAAAAGCTTACGAACAGACAACGGGAGATGTTCGATTTCATCAAAAAGTTCATCAGATCCCATGGTTACCCCCCTACCATTCGCGAGATCCAGAAGAGCTTTGGCCTTCGAAGTACCAAAGGGGTCAAAGACCACATAGACAAGCTCGTAGCCAAAGGCTACCTGAATCGATGCGATGGCTCGGCAAGGGCAATCAGTATAGCTTCCGGGCACTCGGATGCAGCGGTTATCAACGTCCCCATTCTCGGAAAAGTCGCAGCAGGTCTGCCCCTTCTGGCAACCGAGAACGTGATCGGTCACTTCCCGGTCCCCGACAGCCTTGGCGGGCATGCGAACACGTTTCTACTCAGGGTCTCGGGTGACAGCATGGTGAATGCTGCCATTCTCTCGGATGATCTGGTTCTCGTTCGTCAACAGCCCTTTGTCGAACAGGGAGAGATTGCCGTCGCTCTCATTGGAGACGACGCTACCGTGAAGAGATTCTACAGGAGAGATGACTGCATCGAACTCGTTCCCGACAATCCGCTGTTCGAGACCATGTCTTACGGTCCATCGGATGAAAGCGTCAGAATCCTGGGGAAAGTAATCGCGGTATTCAGAACCTTCGAGTAGCGTTTCGTCCTGCTGTTACAGGCCTGCTGGGGTTGTTGTTATCGACGACCAGGTCAGCTTTTCCTCTCGGATTACAAACCTCTTCGAACCAGCGCTGTATCGGGATGTATTTCTTTACGTAGGTCTCCACACTGTCCTTGCCGTCCCGCAATTCAGCCCGCCTGAGGACTTCCCGCTCATCCGTATCCAGAAGAACCCTCACATCGATGTACCGATCCAGCGGTTCTCTGAAGAGCAGAACTCCCTCCAGTACCAGTATCGTGCCGGGATCGATTGCGTAGGAGACTTTGTGATCGAACCGATCGGTCTCAAGGTCGAGCGAGTCAAGAGAAACGTGGACGTGTCCGGTCTTTTTCGCAGGGGCCAGAATCTGTGAGCATAGCCTGTTCATGTCGAAAGCGTTCGAGATGTAGGCTTCTATCTCGTTGTCTCCTTTTCTTCGCACAGCCAGGGGGTTGTGGAAATCATCCAGATGAATCACCTGGACACGATGCCCCCGTGAGATCAGGAAGGTTTCCAGGAATGCTGAAAAGGTGGTCTTGCCCGATGTGTCAGCACCCGTAATGCCGACGCATGGGCACGGTCTGCAATCTCGGCTCAGGAGTGTCTCTATCTCATAAGCTATCAGACATCCTGAAGCCTTCTCGACTACTTCTTCAGGTGAACGGACCAGGTAGTGTGCCTGCTCCATTTCCAGGGCGCTTCCATAACCGTATGCGCATCCGATTCCCGGAACACGGTTCTCTACAGCGGCACGCATATCATGGTATCTGTCTCCGACCACTATGGACAGGTCGGCATTCACTTCGGTGATCATCTCCAGAATTCTCCCGGTTTTGGAGCCGTCTGCTCCCCTGCCTCTTATGATGGAGAAGAAGCCCGCAATGCCCAGAGTCTCGAGAACGAGGTCGATGTAGTCCTTTGAGGCATTGGAACAGACCCCGAGAGAGAACCCCATCTTCTTGAGAGTCCGCAGCATCTCCACGGTTCCCGGGTAGAGTTCACCGGATTCCGGAAGGGTGACCTTCTGATGGTTCCTGATACCATCTCTGAAATCCTCACAGAGGTTTATCTGCTCCACTGGCAGAAGCTCACGGCAGAACACCTCCAGGGGCTCACCGTACAGGGCGTTGATCCTGAGTGGAGACGCGGGTTCAAGGCCCAGGTCACACATTGTGCGCTGTATCGCCGGAACGAGAGCTTTCTCAGTCCAGTGAAGTGTGCCGTCAAGATCGAAGACGATAAAGGCGTTCAGTTCGATAACCGCTTTCACGAATACAGGGAACGCAAGTATAACAGCGGGGATGTAAAGGGCACCATGCGGTGTGCATAGGGTGGATTGCCATCGATCTTCACTATATTCACGTCTGATTTACGTGACAATTCGACGGGAAGGCGGCAATGAGCAATCGACCTGCAGGTATGTTCGTCACCGATCTGGACGGAACCCTCCTCCGTTCGGACAGGACTCTTTCCCCGGCAGACGTGAGCGCTCTCGAGAGACTCGGGGAAGCAGGAATTGTAAGGGTAATCGCCACCGGACGCGTTCCGTACTCGTTCCGGCGTCTGATGGGTGACCTGGTGCTTCCTGTGGATTACCTGATTCTCTCTACCGGTGCAGGTGTAATAGACTACAGCACCGGAGAGATCCTTCTCAGTCATGCCCTTGACCCGGAGGAAACGGAAAGGATCTACCGCGAAATGCTGAGACTCGACCTCGACTTTTTCGTGCTGGGTAAGTTCCCCGAGAATCACAGATCGCGGTTCAGGATCTCCGGGAAAGACAATCCGGACTTCTTCCGAAGGCTTCCCATCTACGAGGAGTTCAGCAGCGAGATCGCTCCGGACGATCATCTATCCGAGCCCGCTTCTCAAGTAGTTGCTGTAGTACCATCAGACAGAGGTCTTCGTATCTTCGGTGAGGTTGAGCGAGCTCTTGGTCAGGAGTTCAACGTGGTTAGGACGACTTCTCCGCTGGACGGGGAATCGGTGTGGATCGAGATCTTCCCGCGCCACGTCTCGAAGGGAATCACTGCTGCCTGGCTCGCCGAGAGGCTGGGTATAGAGCCACATGACACGGCGGCAGTCGGAAACGACTACAACGATTTGGACCTGCTCGGCTGGGCTCACAGGAGCTACGTGGTAGAAAACGCTCCGGAGGATCTCAGTCCTTGGAGTATTCCCGTTGCCTCCAACGACGAGAGCGGTGTTGCCATGGCGGTAGCGCACTGGCTGAGTGCGAAGGAGGACCCCTGAGATGAAGCTCTGGGGGATCAGTGACCTGCACCTGTCATTCTCCGTCGATAAACCCATGGAAATCTTTGGAGATCTCTGGGTTAAGCACCACGAAAGGCTCAGGGAAAGCTGGCTTGGCTCCGTTCAGGAGGACGATCTTGTTCTGATGCCCGGGGATCTTTCCTGGGGAATGAAGTATGGCGAGGCTCTTGACGATTTGAACTGGATAGGGGAATTGCCTGGCAGGAAATTCGTATGCAGGGGCAACCATGACTACTGGTGGGGCTCGCTGGCAAAAGCCAGGTCGAACCTCCCGCAAGGGATGGAACCTGTGCAGAACTCCGCTGTCGATGCCGGACCGGTTCTGATTGCCAGCTCCCGCGGGTGGTCCGTGCCTCAGTGGGAAGGATTCGACAGCTCGACCGATGAGAAATACTACCTGCGGGAGCTGAAACGGATGGAACTGGCTCTCGAAGCTGTGCAGGGATTGAAGAAAGAGGATAAACCTCTTGTCTACATGATGCACTACCCCCCTGTGATAGACGGAGAAAGCACCTCTTTCTCGGATCTGCTGTGCGCTGCCGGGGTCTCCGTCTGTGCGTACGGACACCTGCATTGCACGGGAGGATGGGGCAATGATCTTGACATCGATCTGAACGGAGTTGCCTTCAGGCTGGTTTCTGCGGACTACCTGGAATTCAAGCCCCGCCTGTTGATGGAATTCGATCAGGAGGCTGGTCGGCGATGATAGCCAGCGGAAGCAACCTGGGTCTCTCCTTCGGTGCCGAGGAAATATTCACCGGGTTGAATTTCGTTGTCGACCGGGGGGACAGGACTGCCCTTGTTGGTGTGAACGGAGCGGGTAAGACATCTCTGATAAAAATACTGTGCGGAGAGCTCGAGCCTTCTGCGGGGGATGTACATGTTTCCAGGGGAACGAGGATAGCATGGCTGCCTCAGCAGATGACGGAGTTCCCATCCGGAGCGCTTCTCGATGCCGTCTGCTCCAGATCGGGTGATGCCGTCCGAGCTCTGGAGAGAACTGAGAGCCTCCACAGGAGGCTGGAAAGCAGTACGGACCCTGAAGACAGAGAGTCTCTTCTCTCCCAGCTCGGTGACTTGCAGGATCTCGTCGAGTCTTCCGATGCGTACACGATTGGGAACAGAGCCGAAAAAATACTGTCTGGTCTCGGCTTTACCGGGGAGGATATGGAGAAACCCATGGACAGTTTCTCCGGAGGCTGGCGGATGAGAGCCATGCTGGCTTCTCTTCTCCTGTCGGATCCCGATTTCGTTCTTCTCGACGAGCCGACGAATCACCTCGATCTCGACGCGCGACTCTGGCTCGAAGAGTACCTCGAACGCTTTCCGGGTGCTGTATGGATTATTTCCCATGATCCCGCATTTCTTGACCGTGTGGTGAAAAGGGTTCTCGAGCTGGAGTTCGGAAGTCTTCTCAGCTTCACTGGCAACTACTCCTTCTACGAAAGGCACAAGAGGGAAGAGATTGCCCATCGGGAGAAACAGGCAAGACAACAGGTGGAGTACAGGGAAAGGCTTGAGAAATTCATCCGGAGGTTCAAAGCCACCGAGAGCAAGCGTTTTCAGGTGCGCAGCCGGGAGAAGATGCTCGAGAAATTGGAGACGATACAGACCTACCGAAGCCCGAAGAGAATGAGGGTCCGCTTTCCCGAGGTTCCCCGAAGCGGTTTGAAGGTGTGTGAGCTGGATCGGGTTTCGAAGAGATACGACCATACCGTATTCGAAGATGTCAGCCTTGTTATCGAGCGGGGTGACCGTGTGGGCATAGTCGGACGTAACGGTGAAGGCAAGTCCACCCTTTCCCGGTTGCTGGTCGGCGTCGAGGATCCCACGACCGGGATGTTGACCAGGGGTACGAACGTCAGACTCGGGTACTATTCTCAGGAAGTTGATATGGAGCTGAACCCGGAGCTGACAGTACTCCAGCAGGTTGCTGCAATCAGCCATTCGAGCAGTGAGCGGGAGCTAAGGAGTTATCTCGGTTCCTTTCTCTTCACCGGGGATGATGTACTGAAGCCGACCGGGGTTCTTTCAGGTGGCGAGAAGAGCAGGCTTGCTCTTGCAAAGATTCTCCTGAGTCCGCTGAACTTCCTGGTTCTGGACGAACCTACGAATCACCTGGACATATTCTCCCGGGATGTCCTGGAGGATGCTCTGAAGAGCTACGAAGGTACTCTGGTGCTGATCAGTCACGACGAGCAGCTACTTGGCTCGGTTGTGGACAAGATCTACGAAGTAGGCAACGAAAGCGTGAGACTCTTCAACGGTACCTTTGGCTACTACATGGAGAAGCGGAAACAGAGGCTGGCAAAGCTCTTTGAAGCGGAAGTCCAGCGGGTGAGCAAACCTCCGGCTTCCAGGGCTGAAAGGGAGCGGAAGCGCTCCGAAGCAGCAGAGCGCAATCGCAAGTACAGGGAGAGAAGAGTGGTCGAGAAGAGACTCGAGCGAATTGAGGGGAAGATTCTCCCGTTCGAAGAGAAGAAGATCGAACTGGAGAACCGCCTTTCCGATCCGGCAGTCATTGCGAATACGCCCGAACTGGTGGAACTGCAGAAGGAGCATGCATGGGTCTCTTCACAGATTGCCGAGTGGCAGGATAGATGGGATGCGATTGCCGAGGAGCTCGAATGACCGGGCGCTGACGGGAAGATCAGTACGTTGTCGAACCGGGCTGATCCTGCCTGTCTTTCAGCCTTGCAATCAGGTCCTGCAGTGATGAGAAGTGGCTTCCCTTCCAGTATATTTGAGCACACGATGTACAGATGCGGAATTCACTGTAGTACTTTCTTGTAAGCGGTTCAAGCCTTTCCAGGATTTTTTCCTTCTCGACGGATTCGAGAAACCCGCTACATCTGACACAACGGCTGAAGGGCCGGATCGAGCCGAAGAGATCCAGCCGGGTCAGGACTTGCCTCGCCTGTTCCTCGGGAAACTGGCTTCGGATCAGGCAGCCATGGATGACTGCCTTCCGCTTGAGCAGAGCCCTGTCCCTTGTCAGGAGAATCCTGTTCTCGATACGGGCCATTTCCGCCAGATCGGCATCATCCATGTGTCCGGGGAAGGCCGCATCGAATCCGAGGAGTCTGAGAATCGGTGTGAGCTTGCCCAGGTTCACATCCAGAAGGAAGCTCGTTTTCCTGAGCGGCTCGGGTCTGAGGCGGATGACCGGGGAGACGTCCAGGGATTCGAACACCGGGTAGACCGATATTCTGTCCCCGTGCCCGACGATGTGAGAGAAACCTACGGATACACCGTTGACCAGAATCAGCTCTACTTCAGTATGGGGAACTCCAATCGATTCCACGATGTGTTTGACCGAATGGCTGTCTCTGAGTTCCAGAATGAACTGCTGTCGCCTTCTGTGCAGTGGAAGGAAATCGTTCAACTCGGCATACACCCTGATGCTGAGCCTTATCATCTCAATTAACCAAACCAGAACAGCGGGTTTTCAGGGGGGATTACAGCAATCCCAGGATTGCGCCGAGTTCCTGGACGACGGGAAACTGTCCCGGAACATCCAGCTGGTGCCCCAGCTGCGCTGACGCTCTGATTGCTGCGTTGTGAACGAGGACTTCGTCGGGAATCGAAAGGGCGAGTGGGGCAACTCTCTCGACAATCTTCTCCATGATCTCTGATCGGGTTCCATGAACTGTCGAGTCCTGGAACCAGAGAGTCAGGGCTCGTTCATCGTTCACGGTTATGGAGAAAGATCCCCCGAAAAACCCGGCCAGCTCCCCATCACGAGCAATGAGCCGTTCCAGTATCCCAGCCGCTAAGAGACCCATCTCCAGGCTGGATGCAGTTCCCGGAAAATCGATTCCCGCGATTCCGGGCATCTCCGAGTAATCGAGCGGGGAAAAGCGTATGGGAATTCCGGATAGAGCAGGCATATCAACCCGGAACCGAGGATCGATCGGGGGAGGAGGAGATGGAGATGCTGTCCAGGGAACGATCGGGTCTCCAGAACCCATTCCCCTGAACCAGATAAGATTACTGCCTGTATGGATCGGGGGCCAGAGGTCTCTGATGATACTGTCGATTCCATCGATCAGTGCAATCCAGGGGTCAGCAAAGGTAGAATCACAGGCGTGTGGCTGATAGAACAGGTTTTCAATATCCGATGGTGTTCCTCCCAGTGCCGATGCCAGGAGAACGGTTGCAGAGCCGTTCAGTACCGGCACGGCTTCGCACTCGATTCCCCTCCAGGACATGAGAGCAAGATCTTCTGGCTCACCGGGAAGCGTGAGAAGGAAGATGCTGTTACTCCAGGAGCCTGCCGTAATCAGCGTATCCGTGCCCGCTGAAAGCCACATGCTCCTCCTGAGCGGCAGGGATTCCGGCGCTTCGAATGACTCGAAGGAATCGCTGAAAAGAATTACCACCGGGCTGCAGTTTGAGACCGGAACCATCTGAAGAGTCATTCCGAGCAGGGATGTGTCCGGCAGCTGTTCGACATCGGTCAGGCTGATGGACATTTCCAACAGCTTGTCTGTCGAACCTGCCGGGGCGACGATGATGTATCCCGCCCAGGCACTCCTCTGGATCTGCATACCAAGAAAGCCAAGAGACCAGAATTCCTCTCGAGCGGAATCGGAGAGGCCACTCCATGGCATGTGCGGAGGAAGCCCGTCACGGAGGAGAACTACAGCAGAATCGTACCCGCCATCGCCAACTGCAGGTTGATGGTAGACTACGGATCCAAGGGATGTGAACGAGATGACCAGTGCGAGTGACAGTAACCTCATGCTCTTGTTCTCCCGATCAGGTTCTTGCTCGAGAGCAGGACAACCGGAGATTGATTATTGCCGTGAAAGAGTCTGGCTGCAAGCCTGCTCCCTCAGAAAGCCGGCAGTATAAGCTCTGCGATCCACGCCGGTCTGGGAACCATTCCGGATCCCAGTGCTTCCCTCCAGCCCTCGTCGGTCATACGGTTACTCAAGGGAACCGTGAACTCGTAATAGCTTAGCACCGGTCCGGCTGCTGCTTCCAGAATACCATCAGGCCTTGCATAGATGACGATTGCCAGATCCAGTTGGCCCGATGCGACCTCGAGCACGTTCCCCGTGTTCTGATCCGTATGGACGTCTGCTACAAGTACCGTTTCTCCAGCTCTTGCACTGCCGCCCGATTCGTCAATTACGCTCAATAGTTCCGTTACTATTCTTCCGAGGAACGCCGAGTCCTCTTCGGTAAGGGGCTCACGGAGAAGCTCTCTCCATGCGATTCGTTCCAGGTTGGCTGCAATTCCTTCCGCTGCTTCAAGCCTTGCTTTGGTCTCATCATCGAGAAGCTGCATTCCTTCGAGACCCCGCTCGATCATGCCAAACATCGCTGCAGCCTCGGCATATACCTCTGGGACCGGCTCTACGAATCCTGCGGTGGGCTGAATCGCTGACGGGGGAAGGCTGATGGTCTGGGGTGTATAGCTCTGTTTCACGTAGAGGATGGTGTCATGCCTGAGCATCGCCCAGGAGGCCAGGAAACTCGAGAGTTTGTGAAGCTGCCATGCGTCGGTTCTCATGAAAGGCGGGTGACCACCGTGCTGACCTGAAAGCAGCACCCGGTCCAGCATGAGGAGCCATGTTGTGTAAAGCGTGGAATGCCACTGCATATCATCAAGAGAGACAAGCGCATGTCTCATTGCTTCAAGGTTGTCACCGTAGTTATCGAAGTCGAATGCTCCCCGGGATTCCAGTATCGATACGGCAGCATCGCTGCCGAACACTGCCGCTACGTCCAACCCGCTGGGCATCGTTCTCTCGACACCTTCTCCATTGACTCCCGTTTCCGGGAACACGAGCATCGTGAAGATATTCGAGTCAGGCGTGTACCGCTGTCCAAGAAGCCTGAAACCTCTCGTTCGGTCCCTGAAAGCAGTATCCCCTGCTGTGCCGGAGAGTTCCACGTGACCGGTGCCGCTGTATATCGAAGGTGACGGATAGCTGGTTTCCAGAAAGAGCTTCAAGCGCAGATAGGTTTCCTCAGGGGATTCACCAAGGTTGCTTTCAAGGCTTACCGTTTCGTGCACAGCGGCATGGTACTGCTCTACACCTAGATCATCCGAGAAACCGCAGAAGAACGCGGTCGTTGTGTACAACCGTCTCCACAGGTCCATAAGGTTCCTGCCGTCCGGAGAAGGCATCTCCATGTCCGCAGCAATCGCTGCAGCGGAAAGCGTCTGTTCTCTTGCCTCTTCCGAAGAAACTAGGAAGGATGCGGATGGACCCCAGGGATCGCCTCCCTCAAGGAGGAAAGTGAGCCTCCCCAGCCACATCGATGCCCTGAAATATCGTTCCAGCGCTTCACTTGCGGTGTAATGACCTCGTGGTGCGTACTGGCTGTAGTCTTCCTCATAACCGAAAAGGTAGCTCTCCCCGAACCCGGTGTGCTCCAGAATCAGCGACACTTCATTCCTCACGGTTCCGGCGATACCGGACGGACATTCGAATGATGGATCGAGCAGCGTCAGAGCGACAGCGAAGTAGGAAGATGACAACTCGTCATCTCTTTCGAGAGCACCAGCCAGAAGAGAGCTGCAGAGTGTTTCGAGATCCCTAGACAGGTATTCCTCCTCCAGGTGCTGGAGGATCTGATCGAACAGGATATGGGTAACGTGGAGGATTATATCCGATGATACGAACACGGGAACCTCGTCGTTTCGGAGTACGGAAAAGGCTGAAACGGGGGAGTTACCCAGCCAGGGGGAATCGAGAAGGAGAAAACCGTTCTCGTAGAGGAAATCCGGCACCCCTCCGGGAAGGAACATGCTCTCGAGTCCGCTCATGTTCCACACCTCTTCAGGACCGAGAGGCAGTGAGTACTGGTTCATGTCCGGAGACGGATAATCATCGTGGATGGGCCGGTAGTAGAGTTCGGTGAATTCGGAGGATTCGATGAGGAAACTGAAGCCCTCCGTCCCGGGACTGTCCGGGATTCCGGTTCCGGAGCCGCATGCTGTGAAAGCAACCAGTATCGAGATCAAAAACGTTGTTCTGAACATGTCATCCCTTTCTGGTAATCTCCGGGAACCACATCCGGATACAGGGTATCTATTCTACCCCTGTACACCTCTTCGGACCAGCCTGAAGCCTCTGTCAGTATTGACCTTCAGTGCCTGTTTAGCAATACTCCCGACCCAGCAAGTGCGGAGAGGTGGCCGAGTTGGCTTAAGGCGTACGCCTGCTAAGCGTATGAGATTCACGTCTCCGAGGGTTCGAATCCCTCCCTCTCCGCCAGTTTCATAATTCCACAGATTGTAGATGTGATCGGTCTGCGAGACTGGCAATTTGTCGGAGTGCAGGATATGTAATCCCATACCGCTAGCCTTGCAGGAGGAGGATACTTTGGCGAGCGCATGCCTGAACTGGAAAGTAAAACTGATATTCGGGATATGTACTGTGGGACTCGTCTTCGCAGCATTCTTTCCTCTGCTCAGTTCATTCTTCGATCCACAGGATTTCATCAGCTTCCTCAATCCTCTGAAGCGTGGAACAGCATTAGGCAGGTACATGGTCGAAAGCTGGAGCTGGACAAAGGATACACAACTGATAGGCTTCTTCAGACCACTGACGAGCATGACGTTTCTGGTCGAGTTTCCATTGTTCAAAGATACCCCCACCGGTTACAAGATCGTTAACATCATCTTTCACCTGATCTGCATGTATGCCGTGATAAGACTGGTTTCAATGCTCACGCGGCAGCGACTGTCGGCACT
>CBDUZS010000005.1:0-69106 GCA_965371785.1 uncultured bacterium | reverse complement strand
CACGGCAACAGGTTCTGGCACAGGTGGTTCCTCGACAACAGGTTCCGGAGCAGGTTCTTCGGCAGCGGGTTCGGGTGCTGACGGTTCTTCAGCAGGGGGTTCGGGTGCAGGTTCGGGCGGTTCCTCGACAACAGGCTCTGGTGCCGGTTCTTCGGCAGCGGGTTCCGGTGCTGACGGTTCTTCGGCAGGGGGTTCGGGTGCAGGTTCGGGCGGTTCCTCGGCAGCAGGTTCTGGTGCCGGTTCCTCGGCAGCGGGTTCAGGTTCAGGTTCGGGCGGTTCTTCGGCAACAGGTTCTGGTGCCGGTTCTTCGGCAGCGGGTTCGGGTGCTGACGGTTCTTTGGCAGGGGAGCCGAAAATGGACTCCAGCATGCCGACTTCTTTCTTTTCATCGAGGGGCGATTCTTCCGCAGCAGGTTCCAGGGGAGTAGGTTCCTCTACTGCCTTCTCCTCCTGTGCTGTCGAAAAGACGGATTCGAGGACGGCTGTCCCAGTATCTGTCTCCTGATCGATCTGACTGGGAGCAGGCGGTTCCTCGGCAACAGGTTCCGGTTCGGATGGTGCTGCAAACACGGATTCGAGGGCTATCACATCATCTTCAGGTTCGGCATCCGGGGAAGAGGGTTCGGGAGCGGCGGCAAAAGCAGACTCCAGTACGGTAGCTTCGTCCTGTACGGCATCGGCGGAGGCGGCTGGTTCGGGCGCATCGACCTCTCCGGTTGCGACTTCTTCACCCCCAGGTGCGGAATCAGTTGAGAGGATGGAGGAGATGTCGACCTTCTCGATTACTTTGTTCCCCTCATCCTCATCCCCATCAGGTGTTATTCCGAGACTGCTCAGAAGCTCTGATACTGCTCCGCTTGTTTCCTGCGTATCACTACCTACGCCGAGATCCTTTAGAAGCTTGTCAACACTCTGGCCGATGTCTTCTTCACCGGCAAAAACATCATCGGTCTGGGCATCGGGAAAAACCTGTGTGCTTCCGAAAACGCTTTCAACAACGTTCCCGGAATCGGTATCTTCGGAAGGCACTTCCGGTTCGCTATCGGTACTGCTGCTGCCTGCTGCGAAGAAGCTGGCGAGGTTGACATCGGTAGTGTCATCCGCTGCCTCTAGCCTGTTCAGCGCAACCTTCGCCCCGTGATGGTCCGGGCTATGATCGAGAACAACGTTGTAGTTATCTCGGGCAAGCTGGTTTTCTGAGAGCTCCTCGAGAACCTGGCCCAGTCGGAAATGATTGTGGTAATTGTCGACTTCCAATGTTGTGAGGTTTTCGAGCTGTGAGCGTGCTTCTTCCCATAGACCAAGACTCATGCATGCATCGGCGAGAAGGCTTCTGGCCCTGGGTCTTGTTCCAATAAGAGAAGCTGCCTTGAGAAGAAGCTCTCTTGCCTGTTCTGAAAGACCGCGGGCAAGGTATCCTTCAGCTTCCTGGCACAGTGCATCGTAAGTATCACTGGTAAATGTATCGGCCATCTGATTCCTCCCGGTGTGGGTGGCAAGCATATTTGTTTTCTTAAAGGGCAGTGTGGATATACAGATCACAGCCCGATAAATCAAGATGACAGGATGTGGCGGAGAGAGAGGGATTCGAACCCTCGAGGACGAATACACGCCCTACACGGTTTCCAACCGTGCTCCTTCGACCAGCTCGGACATCTCTCCGCAAAACAGGTTTGAATATATAGGAAAGCCCGATAGGTTTGTCTACACTGCTATGAAGTCTGTAAATGGTTTTATCGCATGCTGTACACGCTCTAACTCAACAGCTTTCCGAGATCGATGCAGGAGCTGATCCAGTATCCATTGTCCAGACGACCAGTTTCCTACATACTGTATACGGTATTTCAGGCTATGGTGTTTTTCGAACACGAAAGGATACGTAATGAAATATGCACTTCCTTTAACGGTCTGTCTTCTCTTCACCTGTGTCTTCGCGGCTGACAGGGTTGTACTCTTCGAAGACTTCACGAACTCCGGCTGCGGTCCTTGCTGGAACGTGGAAACACAGGTCAATTCTTTCGTCAACGGTCATCTTGCCGCGGGTGATCTTGCCACAATGCGTGTTCATGTCAACTGGCCGGCAAGCAACGATCCGATCTACCTGGCAAATCCCACCGAACAGAATGCGAGGAAAGCGGTATATGGCGTCAGCTCCGTCCCAACGTTCAAGATGGATGGGGTTCTTACTCCCAGTGCCTACACGCTTCAGAACGCGTTCAACACGAGGGCTGCCGTTCCAACGTACCTTGCAATTCACGTCGTCAGGAACGGGGATGACCAGACCGGTACAATCGGTGTCAGGCTAATAGCAGAGCAGGACCTGCAGAACCAGGCGAACATGAGAATTTTCTCGGTAATAGTCGAAAACAACGTACCCGGAGCCGGCTACTGGTCAGGATCGGTATTCGAGCAGGCTTTCAGGGATAATCTTGCGACACTTCCATACGGTGAACTGGTCGAATTCACCGGCCCATATCCCGATACGCTCTACTTCGAGTTCGACTACGATATCACTGCATGGGTGAACGATGAGCTTTATCTGACTACTTTCGTTCAGCAGATTGGTCCTTCGAGCAAGGAAGTCATGAACGCTCACTGGGCCAAGTTCATGGATCTCGTAACGGGCATCGGGGGTGACGATCCGGCATTTGCCGAACCTATGCTCCTGACGGGCCCGAACCCGTGTAACGGCGCAATCAGCGTGACACCTCTTCTTCCCGATGGCGTTCAGGGCACACTGTCTGTTTACGACATCTCGGGGCGAATCATCGGTTCAGCTCCTGCAGGGGAACAGAACAGCTTCGATGTCGACGAGGCGGGCATCTACTTCGTAAGGCTCGTAACGGACACGGGAGCGCACGTAACCGAATCGGTGACAGTACTGCGCTAAGCACTGCCCTGGCTGATATTTGCAAACCATGAGGCTGCTTCGAACAGCCCCGGTCCGACGTTTCCGCGTTTCTGGAAATACCATACTATTCAAGTGGGTATTGACGCCCCTCACATGTAATCTCATTATTCTCGTGTATGTTTCCAGAAACCCGTCTGGATATATCATGGCCTTCTTCTGTGAGAGGAAGTGATATGGGCAGATTCACGATTGTTGCTCTTCTCGTGATCGCTGCTGCTGCAATGGCCGCCGAGCGCGTGGTGCTCTTCGAAGAGTTCACCCAAACCGGTTGATCAGCCTGTGCAAGCAGCGCGGGCGCTGTCAAGAGCATGGTTAACGGCTATATCGCATCAGGCGATATAGCGCCAATGATCCTTTTCTACAACGGACCGGCATCGAACCCGTTCAATGCAGGACGGCATTCCTTCTACGGCTGGACCGCAACTCCTACATTCCAGATCGATGGGCTTCTGCAATCTTTGGGCTGGAGCCAGAGCGTCGTCCAGGGAAACATCAACAACAGGGTTGCAACGCCCAGTTACCTTGAAATAGTGGTCTCCTTCTCCGGTAACGCTTCCGGTGGAACCGCGACCTACACTCTCACGGCAGAACAGGCTCTCGGCGTATCTTCACTGAGACTCTTTTCCGCTATTGTCGAGAGCGGAGATGTTGCCAGTTCAGGTTACGGTTACTACGCCGGTCAGACGATGGCCTGGGAACCAAGAGCCTGGCCCGCAGGATCGACGGGGTATTCGATCAGCTTCTCAGGACCGTACCCCGAGACGATCATCGTCGAAAGACCGTACACACTGAATCCCACCGAGCACACTTTCGACAACCTGGACGTCGTTACGTTCGTTCAGACGTCGGCGGGCAACAGGGAAGTGATGAACGCTCACTTCGTAGACCTTCCCGACACGAACACGGGCATCTACGATACTGCCGGTCTTACGATTGGCGGGGCAGCTCTTACGGCTGGGCCGAACCCGACAACCGGATTCCTGAGCATCTCATCGGTTCTTCCCGATGGAGTAACGGGAACGGTAAGGGTGTTCGACCTCTCCGGCAGAACGGTAGACGAATTCGCTGCAGGAGGAGTCTCAAGCACTGTCATCAATGAGACGGGTGTCTACTTCGTCCGCCTCGAAACGAGCAGTGGTGATATCATCACAGAGCGCTGCACGGTGATTCGCTGACGGATTGAATCGCTGAAAAGGGGCCGCCTGGAAAGGCGGCCCTCTTGCTATCCGGTACTTCTACGCATTGATTCCATCGAGTATCGCCTTTGCGCCGGGAACGAATTCGAAGAACTTGGCGATTCTCTCACAGGGATAATCGCTACAGAGGCCGCAGTTCTCTACCCCATGGGTCTGCTGGCTGCAGCTCCTGATCTCGCACTCGCTGCAATGACTGATCTGAACACCATCGGATGCATGACAGCCATCGCAATTGATCTCCGAGGGCGGAATCTCCGCACCGAACTGAGCCGACCATTCCTTTGAAGTGCTCTCTCGAAGTGCCTGATCATCAGTACGCAGAGCGATGTACGCCGGACACTCAGTGCAGACTATGCCGCACGAGCCGACTATCCTGTCCATGTTCCACCTCCTGAAGCACACCTTCACCAAGCATGTGCAAGACCTGCATCAATGAGCCTGTTCCTGAAAGTTTCAACGAATCCTGCGATGGGAAGGCCCATTACATTGAAGTAGCAGCCATCCACTTTCTCGACCAGAATGCTGCCAAAGCCCTGGATTCCGTACGCACCGGCTTTGTCAAAAGGCTCACCTGTTTCGACGTAGGCTTCTATCTCGGAGTCGGTGAGGCTACGGAATTTAACGCGTGTGTATTCTGAAAAGCTGAAGCAGATCCCCTCTTCTCTCCATTCGAGCGCAACCCCGCCGAACACCCTGTGCCATTTGCCCGAAAGGGCCTTTAGCATGGAGACAGCTTCGCGGGAAGACTCTGGTTTTCCAAGAAGCCTGTTGTCCAGAGCAACCATCGTATCAGCCCCGAGAACAGGGTTGCAGGGATGCTCTGCCGAGACATCCTCTGCCTTCATCCTTGCCCAGTGCTCGACGACTTCGCTCGGATCACCTGACAGAAATTCCTCCTCGATTCCGCTTGGTATCTGCTCGAAAGGAATCCTGACCAGCTCTAGAATAGCCTTCCGCCTGGGAGACCTGCTGGCGAGAACCAGAGGTACATCGATGGGATACCACCAGGAACTCAATTCCTGTTCCTTTCCGAAGGTGAATCGATCATCAGAGTCACAGGTCCGTCGTTCACGAGTTCAACTTCCATCATTTCACCGAAGCTGCCCTGCTCGACAATCACTCCTCCCTGTGAACACAGCTCGACGAAAAGCATGTAGAGCAGTCCTGCCTTCTCCGGGTCGGCAGCTCTCAAGAAACTCGGTCTTCTGCCCTTTCGCGTGTCGGCATGGAGGGTGAACTGGCTCACAATGAGCAGCTTTCCCCGCGTGTCAACAAGGGAGAGGTTCATGTTTCCACTCCCGTCCGGAAAAATCCTCAGTTCACGGATCTTCCTGGCCATCCATCTGAGATCATCCTCGGAATCGCTCCGGCCAAAACCGATCAGGGCGAGAATTCCTGCGTCTATACTACCGATACGGTTTCCATTAACCGAGACCGAGGCTCTCGAGACCCTCTGCAGGAGGGCTTTCACTCCTCGAGGCTCTCAGTCTCGGGAAGTTCCTCCTTCAAGGCCGAGAACGAGCCCGGAAGAAGACCGATTACAAGCCCTGCTACTGATCCGAAACCTGAGGGCAGACCTGTCAGCTGCATCATCCGGCCGATCCTCAGGAGATTCACTGAACGCCTTCTGAAGGCGATGAAGCGCAGAATGCTGCCGACTGCGAATACGGCAGATCCCGCATACCTTATCGCAATGAGACCATGAAAGATCGTCAGTCTCAGAAGCAGGCTGTCAACCGCACTCACGATAAGAACTGTGTAGAGCCCCAGCCGGGGAAGGCTGAGGGCATCGGATGAGGTTCGGGTTTCGGTAACGGACCAGAGCATGTAGAGAAGAACGATACTGCCGCTTGCGCGAAAGTCGGGGTCCCCCCACGGGAGACCGCTCAGGTCTATCACGCCTGCAACCGCGAGTACGGTCACTACTGCCGCAAGGAGCAATATTCTGAGTAGCATCGCTGCAACCTTTCTCTACCGGGTGCCCTGTCGAACCGATCAGCGAATGAGAGAGAACTTGCTGACGAACACGTCATTCCCGATCGTCAGGCGCACGAAATAGGTGCCTGATGCGGCATTGTCACCCGAGGATTCGGTTCCCGACCAGTAGAAGGCTTCCCCGGGCAGGGGAGCCCGGTAAATACCTGTCTGTAGATTCATACGTTGCTCACTGTGAATGAGGTCACCCGTTAAAGTGTAGATGCTCATAACCGCATCTGCCGGTCCTGCCATGACATCGAAGCCAAGGTAAATACCCTCTGTAGATGGATTCGGGTAGATCGACGGTTCCAGCAGTGATTGCAGCGGATCGACGAACAGTTCGATCTCGACCCCGGGGGAATCGAGTAAACCTGTTACCGGGATCACGATCCCCGAACCGCCGCCATCTGTAACCGTGTACTCACCGAGAACTCCGGGATCAAGGGCGAACCATCCATCCGCGTTCGTCTCGATCACTTCTGGTGTGTTGCCTGCTATCTGAATCGTAAGAGGATATCCGGCTATGTACTCACCCGTATGGCTCCACCTGACGCTGCCGGTTACCGATCTGTAGGTGAGCGCAGCATAAGCATCCGCGATTCCCCATCCGTAAGAGTTATCGGGATTCGACTCCCTTGATGCGGTTGCCTTTATCGCGGAGGCGACTTCGGCAATACTCCATTCCGGATGGGCATCTGCAAGAACGGCAGCCACAGAGGACATGAGGGGTGTTGCAAACGACGTGCCGTTTCCGGAGGAATACCCTGTTCCCGATGACGAAACAAACACCGCGTACAGTCCCCTGGCACAACCATCGGGCTTTATCCTGCCATCGAATGTCGGGCCTCTCGAGGAGAACGGGGCAACGAACCCGGATGCATCGACTCCCCCGACGGCAAAGACGGAATCACCATCGGCCGGAGCCATCAGTGTTCCCTCCCCCGGGCCATTGTTTCCAATTGCGTTGAAGACCATCATTCCTCTGGATGCAGCAAGATCTGCTGCAATGGTTGTCACAGCGGTGTTGCCATCGAGATCTTCCCAGGTGTACCAGTCGATGTAGGCAAGTGAACTGGAAACCAGAAGAGCGCCGCCTTCCTCGACCCATTCGAGACCCAGAACCCAGAGATCCTCTTCTTCCGGGTACTCGTCTGAAATGTCCTCGGTCTTTGCGAGAATGAAGGAAGCTCCCGTTGCCCCTCCGCTGAAAGTGTTCTCTTCCAGCCCACCGATAATGGAGAGGACCTTCGTTCCATGATCGGACTGACCAGGGTAATCCCCGGGCTGCTGGGAAGTATCGGGATCATTCATCAGGAAATCGTACTGATCAAGAACGTTGATACCGGCAAAAGCCGGATGATCGAGGTTGAAGCCGGAATCCAGGACACCGATTATCACTCCCGTTCCCGTCCACCCCCGCGAGTGAAGACTGTCGAGCCCGATCTGAGCCAGCTGTGATGCGGATAATCCCGCACCCATGGCAAGCGGTGTTTCGATTACGGGCACCCATGTTCTGGCACCAACCGGGGTTATGCGATCAACGAAAGACAGCTGCAGTATTCGTTCAAGCTGCTCGGGGGATGCCGCGACGCTTACCGCATTCAGGTATCTCGACTCGGCCCTGATGGACCCGGCAATCTCACAGACCGCGGCAACGTAACCCTTCCATGGGTAGAGGTCGTATTCGTCCACACCCGTGAGACCGGCTCGAACCCGTCGTTCCCATGAGGGACCAGCAACCAGGAAGGCCTCCCTCTGAGCAAGCCTTTCATCAACCTCCAGACCTCTATCCGCGAAGAATACCCAGTGCCGGATTTCGTGTATTTCGAGATCAGAAGAGCTGACACCAGAGAAGAGAAACAGAATCAGGGTTGTCAGTGCAATGTTAGTCTTCATTTCATGGCTCGTGCAGATATGGATTCAGAAGGGTGGTTTACGTCTCCGATTGGTCGTACCACTGCCAGATGTACCACTCACCGGTCGAAGTGTCCGTTCTGCAGATGAAAAGAGCCGTTCCAGATGCCTGGGAGCCATCGTAGGGTGAACCTGGAATCGTGTAGTAGACCTTGAGGGAGAACGTTCTCTGCAGCTCCCACGACTGACCTGTGGAGTCACCGCTCCAGGGCCATTCGGCAGTACCTAAAAGGCTGAGATCGATGTCGTCCACGAAATCGAACATGGCAATCGAGAAGGATTCCTCCAGGTCGTGTCCCCAGTACTGATCGATTATGCCGTCACCATCGTAGTCTGCCCAGTCGACTTCGAGAAGATGGAACTCGAAATCCTCTCTGAAACATGCCATGTAGTGATCGATATCCCGTGACAGGTATGAGTATTCGAGATTCTTGAGCACTTTCCACGCACTGTCGCAGAACGTGTAGTACTGAAAACCACTGCCGCCGCCGGGATCTGGATCGACGGGATTCCAGCATCCAGCAAGAACACTCACGCCGGCAACAACTGCAAAAACGATGGGGCCTGTCTTCATTCTTTTCATTATTCTCACCTGTCGGTAATCCTCCATGAAGTTCATTGTAACAATATCGGGATAATCACTGCTATATAACTCCAGGTCAAGCTAATTGTTCCTGATGCAATCAGCTGTTGTTACGGTCCCGTCATGTCTCGGATTGGTCGAACCACTGCCAGATGTACCACTCACCGGTCGAAGTGTCCGTTCTGCAAATGAAAAGAGCCGTTCCAGATGCCTGGGAACCAGTCCAGGGCGAGCCTTGAACCGTGTAGTAGACCTTGAGAGTGAACGTTCTCGGGAGCTCCCAGGACTGACCTGTGGAATCGGGGCTCCAGGGCCATTCGGCAATACCGGAAAGCTCGAGTTCGATATCGTCCACGAAATCGAACATGGCGATGTGGAACTCCTCCTCGACGTCGAGCCCCCACCATGTATCTTCCTCGGGACCACCCCAGTAGTTGGCCCAGTCCACTTCGAGAAGGTGGAACTCGAAATCCTCTCTGAAGCATGCCGTGTAGTGTTCAATATCCTTTGCCTGGTATGCGTATTCGAGATTCTTGATCACCTTCCAGGCGCTGTCACAGAACGAGTAGTACGCAGGACCAGAGGGGGGACTGTAAGTTGGATTTACGGGATTCCAGCACCCCGCGAGAACGCTCACTCCCGTAACGACTGCAAGAACAACGAAACCTGTCTTCATTCTCGTAACGAATCTCATCTCTTTCGCCCCTCCATGGAGTCCTCGGTAACAACACCGGGATGCCAACCGAGTATAGCTGCCGTCAACCTCGTTGTTCCCGGATGCAATCGGGAAGCAGTTCTCTGCAGGCCGCCACTTCGATCAGGACAGTTTATCGGGACAACAGGCAGGTATCGATCTTTGCTCGTTGACGTTCGAGCAGGCTTGGTTCATTGTCCCGCTGAGGGGGTGTATCCGAATAATGATCGTTTCTCTGCTGCTTGCCGCTTCATTGACAGGGGCAGCCACTGTCGATGAAGCGATAGAACTCTATATGATGGGTGACATCCCCGGAACGATCATCTCCCTGGAAGAGCTCATCGCCAGCAGCGTGCTCTCGTACGACGAGCAACTCAGAGCATACGACCGGCTCGGCTCGGCCTACTACGCAATGGGGCAGCTGGACGACGCCAGAAACGCTTACTTCGAACTGCTGAAGCTGGACACGTACTACGATTTCAGCCCGAGCGCCAATCCCAGGCTTCGCGAACTGCTGAGTTCCGTCAGACTGGAGAGCATGGCAACAGCACTCGTCCAGAGTGATCCACCCGGTGCATTCGTGACTCTCGACGATGTGCTGCTGGGTGTAACGCCCATGCTGGTTGACGGTCTGATGGGCGGCACCGACTACAACATTGCCGTCTACGCGGTAGGTTTCGAACCAGAGGTGTTCACCCTCATGGCAGAACCGGGCTTTCATCACGAGATGTCGTTAGGGCTCCTGGAGATTCAGACGGGAACTGCCGTTGCGCTTGCAGAGAACAGTGGAGCATCGGCTGTTACCGCTTCGGACACTTCTCTCACCGGAACGACCGAACTCACGAATCCTGATCTTTTCGACTCCTCTGCAGGCAGTACTGCTGAAACAGGTACAGGCGGTACTCAGACATTCCATCCTCCGGATCATGCTGTTCCCGATACATCATCGAGTACGATTCAACCGTACATTGCCTCAACCGAGGTTCCCACATCAACAGAGGATCTCATAGCAATGCTGACCGCAGGCGGAATCGACATGGCTTCTCTTGCCAATTCAGGCTCCCTGAGCTCTCTCAACCAGGATACGGGCATCGCCGGATCGGTTAGCGCAACCAGCGGTCAGGTGGATTCAGGGGTTCCACTCACTGCCGATGCAGGTACTCAGCACGTGATGGTCTTTACAGATATCACCTCCGCCACTACACAGGTGTCGTCCGATGGAGCGTCTTTCAGCTCCCGTTCTTCGGGTGAGATAATGGAGGTTCTCATGGAGAAGAGGAGTTCAGTCACCTTCATCTACAACAAGCATCTCCGAACCGATCCTCTTCTCTCCGGCACCATCGAAATCGAAATGATCATTCAGCCCAGCGGCAGGGTTTCAGATGTCAGGATCCTGCAGTCCAACACCTACAATCCAGCCTTCGAGCTCGAGCTAGCGAGGGCAATCGAGACCTGGAGATTCGGCTCCGTCGACTCGAACGAAGGAGCCCTGACAGTCCAGTATCCATTCAGTTTCAGCCCCTGAGAAAACCAACACTCCTCACTTCGAATCCCTCTGATTATGCTTCCCTCCGAGAACCGAGTTCGTATACATTTCATGTTCGAGAGGACGGATAATGGACGATTCGAGAGTGCGTGGCATACTCAAATCCTGCGATGCTCTTCTGGAAGGGCATTTCAGATACACATCGGGAAGACATGGAAGCAGATACTTCGAGAAGATCAGAATCGTGCAGCACCCGGATCTGGTAATGGAACTCGGCTCGATGCTGGCCGATTCGGTGGAAGACATCGCTGAGGAAATCGATGTTGTCTGTGCTCCAGCCTTCGGTGCAATAGTCTTCGGTTTTGCTGCAGCCTGCAAGCTGGGAAAACCTTTCGCGTTTCTTCAGCGGAATGCCGAGGGCATAATGTCGCTGAGATCGGGTTTTCAGAGCCTCGTCGAAAACTCGAGAGTTCTCCTCGTGGAGGATGTAGTAACCACCGGCGGCAGCATACGGGAATCGATAACCGCCCTGAGCACTCACGAATCGACCGTACTCATGGTCGGGCTTCTAGTCGACAGGACGAAGGGAACTCTGGAGCTTGACGTTCCCTACCGGGCTCTTCTTACGGTTGACGCAAAGAGCTGGAGTGTCGAAGATTGTCCTCTATGTCGCGATGGAATCCCTGTCACGAAACCGGGATCCTCGGGAAAGAGTTAACCCGCTCGACCCGAATCAGGATCCTGATTGAAGAACGTTTCGAGCTGTTCGTAGAGATCGGGAGCCTTTTCCCTGAGTTTGTGCGGCTTCTCGAAGAAGGTCTCGACGGAAACGGCGAAGAACTCGGCTGGATTCGTCCCGGCATAATCCCTGAGCACTGACCGGTGTCGATGCACTTTCTCGAATTCCTTCTGCATGACCTCCACCCAGGGCCTGTAGGAGCCGAGATCGAGTTCCGACGGAACTCCGTCCGGACGATATCCATCGAGTACGTGAGCGAATTCGTGGTATCCCACATTGAAGCCGTCATCCTTGTGATCGAAGCTCCGGAGCAGGTGCGGCAGTGACAGTATTACTCCTCCATCGGAGTGAACCATTCCGGCTGCAGCATTCTCGTTGTGCCGCAAATCGGTGGAATAGGAACCGTCGATTCTGAAGCCACCCGGATAGATCAGTATCTCTCCGAAATCACGGTATTCCCACTCAGGTCTTCTGAACACCAGCCGTATTGCGGTAGCCGCAACCAGCAGAGAGATCTCTCTGGTGATCTCCACACCGTCAATTCCCGTAATCCTGTTCTCGGCAATAAAGATTCTGATATCGGCTTCGTACCTTATCTTATCCTCCGCAGGCAGGTCGTGGTAGTAGGAAACCCTTTTTTCGAGGATACTCCGGCTCTTCTCGTCCATGGGGACGGAGGCGATTCGCCGCCTGCGATTGTATCTGGGAAGGAAAATGAACGTGTAGTAGACTGCACCGGACAGCCAGATGACCGGAATGACAAACAGGCCCCTGTCATACCAGATGAACGGGATGGAGCACAGAAGACAGGCTGCCAGGGTGACGAGCAGTCTTCTCCTAATGAGCCTGACCGGGAAGATCTGCAAGGCTATATCTCGGAGATGAAGTGCCGCTCTACGAGGATTCTCTTGAGTTCGAGCTTGAATATTTCCTTGTCGACAAGCTCGCTCTGGAGTTCCTCTTCGGCCTCGATGAGTTTGTGTTTCTCCAGTCTGAACGCCTTGAACGCAGCGCTGTAATCATGTTTCAGCTTATCGAGCTCTTCCCTGTCTATCTTTTTCTTCTCTTCAACATCTCCGAGCGCCTCTTTCGCACGTGTGAAAGCGTCCCTGGCCTTTGCTGCCAGCGCGGTCTCCTCTTTCACCTCGTCCGTGAACTGTTGAATCTCATCATCGCTGAACTCCATTTCGGTAGTGATCCTGGACTCCAGCTCATCCAGCAGCGGTGAGAGGAATGCACGAAGATCCTCGACGAAATCGGCATACCTTCTTACGGTTTGCTGAAGTTTCTTCGTCTTACGGATGTTGTTCAGGGAATGGATCTTTTCCTGCCATGAATGCAGCTGCTGCACACTTTCGACGAGATCCTTGCGCAGCGCGTTCTTGAAGTGGATATCCGTCTTCAGTTTTCTCTCGATGATGTTATGATCGGTCACTATTCAACTCCTTAACAGCCAGTAATTTCCTATAGAATGTCCTCAATCGGGAACCGAGGTATGTAATTGCCTGGAGCATCTGTCAAGTGTTCAGCGAGCCTGTGGGTTCACGACCGCAGCCCCGAGCAAAGGATCGAAACTGATTACGCCCCTGATCCCCGGCTCGTACCCGGCACCGGACAGAACGGTCAGCGTGGTCGCAATATCCCTTTCGAGACAGACAACAACCGGATCAAGACCTGACATGAGATCGAGTGCCAGAAGAAAATCCCCCGATCTGTCAGCCATGACCACGGGAATGCCTTCAGCCTGCAGCTCTGCAAACTCGCCGGGAAGAAGCCATGATGTGCAGATCACAGCACTGCCCGCTGCTTCGGTGAGATTGACCAGTTCTTCCGAACGCTGTCTCTTGGTCCAGAGAGATCCCATTGCGAGAACGATGCAGAGTGACCCCGCGAGAAGCACCCCCGGCATCCTTCCTCTCATCGGTTCGGCACGAAGGACGAGCATGAAGAGGGGAAGCATCAGCAGGCGGATCCCCCATGCAAGATCTTCCACGTGCATTGGCCCGGCAGCAAGCAGAAGAATGAGGATCATTGCGGATGGAACCTTCCATTCGCGGGGCTTTACCAGCCAGAGAGCAGGAAACACCAATAGCGGATGTTTCATAGTGAAGAGATCGAGCAGTCTGAAGTCCCGGCTGACAGCCGACCATATTGCCGCAACGCAGATCGCCAACCCGAGGAAGAAGGCGATTCTACCTGGCTTTCCCTTCCTGAACGAAAGAAACCAGAGAAGCCATAACGTTGTACCCGCAGCAACGTTCAGGCCGGGAGATACACCGGGAAGAACGAAGAGCAGGCTTCTCGAGAAAACGAACAGCTTCGCACCGAGCAGGCTCATCGAGGCATGACCGTACAGATCCTGCTCCGAACCGCTTGCCAGCAGATGGGAACCAATCCATTCCCCGGTGAGTAGCCGAGAAGCAGCAATGAAGACAGCCATGCACAATGCTGACAGTACAAGCCTCCTGGTCAGACCGTTCTTTCCCCCTCTCATCAGAAGAAACGGGAAGAGAACAAGCATTTCCACTCGAAGAAGCGAAGCGCCGAGAGCCAGCAGAAGACTGCAAGTCGTCCTGCCGTTCCCCGAAGCAATCCATGCTCCGAGACCCAGGGCAATGGCGGCATTGTGAGACCAGATCGTTGAACCGTAGAAGAGAAGAGGTGTACAGGCAGCAGGAAGCAGGGCTGCAGACCATGCGGAAAATCCACTTCTCCTCGCAACCTTCGACAGCATGATCCACAGCACGGCTGCACCCACAACTGGGAGGAAGAACATGCCCGGTCTTCCCACAAGCAGGAAAAGGGGCAGCGTTATGAATGCCATGAGGGGGCTGTACTGTGAGAAGAGCCTCCCGCCACTCATGTACCCATAATGGTAAGGCAGCGGGCGAAGTTCTCCTGCGGAATCTCCCAGGAGAAAGGCACCGGGGTAACCTATCTCGGGAGGCAGCTCGATGGAGCGGGAGAGGGACACGGTCTGGAGATACCTGCCAGCCTCGTCGATAACCCAGAAACCGCTCGGCATCAGCACAACGGATACGACAAGGAAGAGCAGTACTGCTGCGGCTGCGGTAAAGCGCCGGTTCAGGTCAGAAGAAAACACCAAGACCAGCCCCCGGACCATGGAGTACTTCTCCCTGACAATTTCGCAAAACAGTGTATCCAGCCCAGAGAGAGAATGGAGCCTCGCACCAGTAGAGCCTGCCCGAACCCCTGTGCAAGGGGCGCCCGTTCAACCAGGCAAGCCTGTAATCCGCTGCCAGGGAACCTCCTCCGAAGTAGTACAATCTTCCCCTTAGCTGGACGTAACCTCCGCTGAGTACGTCCCGGTCATCTTCCCACCCGAGAAGGAGCCCTCCTCCGGTCTCGATGGATAGTGGAGAATCGAAGAGAAGCTGGATGGGGACACCGGCGTAGAACAGTGCGAATTCCTTTCGGTCCTCACCCGGCCGAACATCATGGTAAAGAAAATCCAGAGACATGGGGGAGGGGAACCTGAACGTTCCAGAAGCTTCCCAGCCTCTTTCTTTGCCTGTGCGGCTCATCCCGGCTTCGAGATCGATCGCGATGGGGTTTCCCGCACCACGCGATGCTCTTACACCCGCAAACTTCCACGGATCAGAGTTGTAGCCTATATCGACGGAGCCAACGATTCTGAACGGTATTTCGAATACATCCCAGAAAACCGACTGGAAGCAGCCGCATAAACCTTTTCCGTCATCCGGTTTCCTGTACGGGTCCAGGAATGAATCCGGGGCCTGAGAAGGCTCCTCGACTTCGGTCTCTTCATCGGGCTGGCTTTCCGGTTGCTGCAACGTTTCGACATTGATAACCGGGATAGATGCCAGCAGGGCAGTCAGTACGATCAGGTTCATTCCCCGATGCTTTCAGCGATTCGAGCCTCGGCCTCGAGATTCAGATAACTCCGCGACAAGCCGTGAGACGGATCGAAACCCAACTTGAGCGCTGCATCGGCAAGATCTTCCTCGGTCGAAGCCTCCAGCTCGACGAAGGAGCCGAACCATAGTTCGTCCAGGCAGACCGTGACGTTACCCAGCCGTGACACCTGTCTGATCTTCTCATAGCTGGCAACCACTTCGTAACCCAGGGTTTCGAAAATCTGTCGTGCCTCATCAAGGCTGCTGGACAGCCGGGTCTCGAACTCGCTTCTGACCTTCATGGCGGAATCCCTGACGGGTCCCTTCACGGTGAGGATGGTATGACCGGCGGTCAGTCTGAGACGGAGGAGTACGTTTCTCTTCCCGAGAAGACGGTTCGGTGTGTCGAAGACTAAATTCTCCTCCGGAGTCGCTTCGCCTGGAATAGAGCAGAGTTCACGGAGACGCAAGGTTATTTCCTGAAACCCATCCACGGGGAACTTGAGCTCCACTTCGGTTGCCAAGTAACGCCTCCCTCTGTTTGACCGTTTTTCAAGCTATTAGTATAAATCTGACCCCTGCGGAGGACTAGTCTAATTGGTAAGGCAGCGGATTTGAAATCCGCCGGGCCATGCCCTTCGGGGTTCGAGTCCCCGGTCCTCCGCCATATTTCTTATACTCCACTCGACTCGGGGAAAAGGATGGATGACTCCAAGTACGTAGGTAAGAAAAGACTGATAGTAACGGGCGACAGGCTCCTGGTGTCCCCCCTCTCTCCCTCCGAGAGAACTCATTCCGGTTTATACCTCCCCGACTCAGCAATTGACGGAAAGAAGATATCCAACGGCTGGGTTGAAGCGGTCGGTCCGGGTTATCCGGTCCCCGGCACTTTCAATGCGGACAGTGAGCCCTGGAAACAGACTACAAGAGAGGAACAACGCTACTTCCCGCTGCAGGCTGCCAAGGGCGATTTCATCCTGTACGTGAAAAACTCCGCATACGAGATAAACCTGGAGGGAAAGAAGTACTTCGTAGTACCAAACTCCGCTGTTCTCGTTCTGTTGAGAGAGGATGACTGGGAGGCGTCGATGCTGCCGTCTTCCGATAAGGAAATCTGATCCGAATCTCAGCCACGAAGAAGCCCCGGCAGAAACCGGGGCTTCCAATATCATTTCAAGCCGGATCTAGAAACCTTCTGAAAGCTTCCAGCTTCCGCCCTCGAGAATCAGAGGAAGGTCTTCCTCTGTCTCCTCGCCCATAATAGTCATCTTGACCGTAACGACGGCTTCGTCGCCATCGACCTCGCTGCCGACGATCTCTATCTCCATCATGTTGATGAATGCAGCTGCCATCTCGAGACCAGCCTTTGTATCGTCGTCGACCTCACCATCGGGAAGGTATGTAATGGCTTTGTCGATGTCTCCATCCTTCATGGCGTCGAAGAAGCCTTTTACGGCAGCCTCGGGGCTTCCGGCTCCGCCACCGCAGGCGAGGACGAGAAGGCCAACGATTATCGTTGCAGATACTATCCTGAGCATTGATTACCCCCAAAGTATGTGTCAAAAAATACCCAGCGTGCAGTCTACGCTATACGGACTGTTCTGTCAATCTCCCCATCGCATCGCGTGAAGAGAATTAATAGAACAGCATCGAGAGGAGGTCAGTGTCGGATATCCTCCAGCCGCTGTCTTCCCACACCATGGTGAAGGAAACCGATCCGCCGTCGATCCATGAGAGAGTAACTTCGGCATTCCTCCCGGACATCGTCAGGTACTCTTCGTCGACATTCTCAGGAAGACTCAGATGAATTCCTTCCAGTACTCTCCCGAGAAGTTCATCCGGGGACAGGTTCTCGAGATCGTACATGGTCATGGTTCCACCAAATCTGCGGATCGTTCGGGCAGCAATGGATTGATCGGCGAGAGCCAGCTGTCTCATCTGCTCTATCCGAGCGCTTATCTGCAGGCTCAGGGATTCGGTGAAAGTACCCAGCATGGCAGCACCGTCACCGAATTCGACCGCGTAGAGAAAATCATAGGCTGTATCGAGAGGCGTGGAGCCTGCTGAAGGTGCAAGAATCAGTATGGAAGCGGTCAGCGCAAGCCACAGACGATCCATGTTCCTCCATCCCTCTCGACGGTAACAATCACCGGAAACGTCACAGATTCGATATAATGCTCTCCTGCTTCCATTTCACCTTCGTGACGTTCAACACCTGCAGTATAGACAGATACCTCTCCACTCATCGGGAGTTCCAGGCGCACGCCATCCGAAGTTCTCGAAGCCCTGAAATCCGACGCATCCCCGCGAATGAAGTTACTTGCGAAGCAGCGCCCGTCTGCAAGGGCTGACAGGATTTGCTTCTCGGTGCGGGACGTATCGCTCCATTCCGGCTCACTTTCCAGCAGCAGATGTGTCCTCAACCTCCGGAAGAGCATGGAGTACGGGAATATCGTCACGGACAGCCTGCCGAGCCCGGGTCTTATCGCATGAGCGTCAGGGCAGGCAACAGCGCATCCGCCGGTTTCGAACCACAGGCCCATTGCATCGCGGTCGGGGTGCAGGGTATAACGGTCCGGATCCTTCAGCCTGGATGGAACACTGAACGGAGTGATTCTCCTCTTCCAGGCGGACATGTAATTCCAGATTTCTATGCCCGAGAGAGCCTTCTGCGCTCCGTACGTCCACCTGAAGGTTCCTGCTCCGGGAAGCAGCCCCCCCCTCTCAAAAGGATGAGCCGCAATCGCTATACCCCCCTGCCTTCTCACGTCCGCCAGCTGGTCGAGGGTGTTTCCCGTCGGTGGAAGCCTGTCGATACCGTAAACCAGTAAATGATTCTGTCTTCTGTCATCCTCCAGCTCGGCGCCGGTAAGGAAGAACACACCCTCCTGCAATCCGCTGAGACCATGATCTCTGAGGAAAAGAGTGCGGTGGTCGTTGATACCGACGAATGAAAGACCGGCATCTGAAGCGGCAGAAGAGATCTCGGCCGGTGTTCCCGTTCCATCCGAGTGGAGCGTATGCACGTGCAGTACCCCGATTGCCTCGTACAATGGGTCTCCTTCGGGCAGGCAGAGGGATCAGGACCTTCTGCGCTTTATCTCCCTGATGAGTGCTGGTATTACTTCGAAGAGGTCACCTACGCAGCCGAGATCACAGAAATCAAAGATCGGCGCGGATTCATCACGGTTCACTGCAACGATTCTGTCGGAAGACTGCATTCCCACCCTGTGCTGAACGGCACCGGAAATACCGCAGGCGATATAGATTCTGGGCTGAACCGTCTTTCCAGTCTGTCCAACCTGGTGGGGGTAGGAAATCCAACCGGCATCGATTGCAGCCCTGCTGGCGCCAACGCTGCCCCCGAGGAGCTCGGCCAGTTCCGCCATCAAGGCGAAGTTACCGGGTTCCTTCAGACCTCTGCCGCCGGATACGATTGCTTCGGCCTCGGTGATATCCACTTCACCTTCATCGAGTGGTATGAATTCGACTATTTCCGTTCTGCTCTCGATATCTTTCTGCTGGATCGGAAGCCGTACGATCTTGCCGGTTCTCGAAGAATCAAGCTCCAGTGCCTTCATCACTCTCGGTCTCACGGTAGCCATCTGAGGCCTGGTTCTCTCACAGACAATCGTAGCCATGATGTTACCGCCGAACGCAGGTCTTGTCTGGAGAAGCAGACCGCTTTCCTCGTCAAGTTCGAGAACGGTGCAATCTGCCGTGAGTCCCGTACAGAGGTTGCTTGCGATTCTTGGCATCAGATCGCGCCCGGTCGTAGTTGCCGAGGCAAGAACGACGGAGGGTTTCATCTCGAGTATCAGGGCGGAGATAAGCCGAGTAGAAGGTTCCGTCCTGTAATGAGCCAGTCCTGGATCTTCAGCAACGTACACGGTGTCAGCTCCCTGATGGATCAAAACCTCGGGCCAGTCACCCGTATCACCAGTCAGCAGGACGACCGAGACCCCTGTTCCCTCTGCTGCGGCAAGTCTGCTGCCCTCTCCCAGAAGCTCCAGGGTGCTGTGATCCACTGCTCCGTCACGCTGTTCTGCAATGACCAGTACGCCCGAAAAGGCATCTGTATCGGCTTTCACGGCATCAGTTTTCCGCAGGACAATTGCTTCGTAGGGGCAGGAGGACTCACATGCCCCGCAGAGTGTACAGGTCTCGTCAATCACTGCCAACCCGTCGACCATCGCTATCGAACCGAAAGGACAGGCAGGCACGCATAAACCACATCCGGTACAGACCTCGGTTCTGACGCTGATGGACGCAGACATCAGTCGTGCTCCTCTCCCAGGAGGTAGTCGGCGATGATTGCCGCCAGCTCTTCAGGCTCCCCCCTGTGGATCTCGCCGCCGATCTTGGCCTCCGGAGTCGCAATGCTGACAACCCTTGTCGGTGATCCTTCGAGGCCGACACAATCCTCCTCGAGTTCGAGGTCGATTCTGGTCAACGGAATGATCGTCAGCTTTCTTGCCTTCATCTTCCCTCTGAGCGAGGGCAATCTCGGAGTATTTGCATCCTTGAGAACTGTAACGACAACCGGCAGGGATGCCTTGACGACCTCGATACCACCCTCGACATACCTTTCCGCAACGATTGTATCGGTGGATATCTCTCTTACTTTCCCCACGAATGTTATCTGAGGCCAGTCAAGTGTTGCTGCAATGCCCGGACCAGTCTGGGCGGTGTCACCGTCGATGGCCTGCTTCCCGGTGAAAACGATGTCCACTCCACCGAGTTTTCTTACGGCAGCAGCAATCGTATGGCTGGTTGCCCAGGTGTCGGCACCGGCAAACGCGCTGTCGGAAAGAAGAACTGCCTCGTCTGCACCCATGGATACCGCTTCGCGTAGAACGGCCTCTGCCTGTGGCGGACCCATACTCAGTACGATGACCGTTCCCCCGAGTTCGTCTCGCCAGCGAAGAGCTTCCTCGAGAGCGTAAGCATCGAAGGGATTGAGGATGGAAGGAACCCCATCCCGGATCATCGTGCCGCGTTCCTCGTCGATCCTGACATCCGAAGTATCGGGAACCTGCTTGACCGCTACTACGAACCGCATTTCATCCTACCTCCGGGAGGCCGTTTCCTTGATGAGAGCCGTTGCGATTACACTCCGCTGTATCTGATTGGTCCCCTCGTAGATCTGAGTGATCTTCGCATCCCGCATCATCTTCTCGACCGGGTATTCCTTCATGTAGCCGTATCCTCCGAGGATCTGAACAGCATCCGTTGTGACCTTCATGGCCACATCGCTGGCAAAGACCTTGGCCATCGCGGATTCCTTGTCGAATTTTTTTGCCCCGCTGTCGATCATCCTGGCCACACTGTAGGTGAGCGCTCTGGCAGCTTCGATGGAAGTGGCCATATCGGCAAGCATGAACTGTATTCCCTGGAACGAGTCGATCCTGGCTCCGAACTGTCGTCTCTCCGATGAATACTTCATCGCTTCGTCGAGTGCTCCCTGAGCGATGCCGACTGCCTGGGCGGCTACACCTGGTCTCGAGTAGTCCAGTGTCTTCATCGCAACCAGAAAACCATAGCCTTCCCTGGAGATCAGATTCTCTGAGGGTATCCTGCAGTCCTCGAAGATGAGCTCTCGAGTCGCGGAAGCCCTTATCCCCATCTTGTCTTCCTTCTTACCGTAGCTGAATCCGGGAGTACCATCCTCGACTATGAACGCCGAGGCTCCCCTTGCTCCCCTGGTCGGATCGGTCATGGCGATCACCGTGTATATCTTGGCTTCTCCGCCATTGGTGATCCATTGCTTCGTCCCGTTGAGAATGTAGCTGTCACCATCCTTGACAGCCTTCGTCTTTATGGCTCCCGCATCGCTGCCGGCATCTGGTTCGGTGAGTGCAAACGCAGCGTACTTCTCTCCTGACGCAAGCTGTGGAAGGTACTTCTCTTTCTGAGCTTCTGATCCGGACAGTAGAATGGGCATGGAACCCAGGGCATTAGCGGCAAAGCACACTGCAATTCCCCCGCAGGCTTTGCTGAGTTCCTCGGTGGCAATGCAGAGGGAAACAGCACCCAATTCCGTTCCACCATACGCTTCAGGGATGTAGATTGTGAAAAGGTCACTGGCAGCCATGACCTTCATTATCTCGGTAGGAAAGCGGTTCTCTTCGTCCAGCTTCGCACGTATGGGTCTGATGTGCTTCTCTGCTATATCGGCACAGATCTCTCTGATAGCCAGTTGATCCTCAGAAAGCTGATAATCCATCGGTCTCCTCACCTTCAAGTCTCATGAGAGCATCGGTCGCCGCCGACTGTTGAGCCTGTCGTTTTGTACGGCCAGACCCCTCTCCGAGCAGTACGTTTTCGCTGACCGCCCTGCATACGAACAGGGGTTTGTGATCCGGACCCGACTCGGATACGATCCGGTAGTCGGGAGTACACTGTCCTCTAGCCTGAAGCAGTTCCTGCAGCATGCTCTTGGGATCACCCTGGCACCCGTTATCGAGCAGAGGGGGCTGAAGGACCGTTCTCAACATGGCATCCCTGGCGGACTGCAATCCGCCATCGATGTATATAGCTCCTATCAATGCTTCTACTACGTCTGAGATCACTGACGTCGGGCATTCGGTCACTCCATCACCGAGCCGGATAAGTTCACCCAGATCAAGTCCGGTGCCAATCGAAGCAAGGTTATCTGAACAGACCAACCGGATCTTCCTTCTGGTCAACTGGCCTTCGGATTCTGCAGGGAAGCAGTCCAGCAGGTGTTCCCTGGTTATCATCTCGATAACTGCGTCACCGAGGAATTCCAGACGTTCGTAATCGCATACGGTGTTCTCACCGGCAGATCCTCTGAGAGATCTGTGAGTAAGCGCTTCCTCCAGGAGTTCACGGTTCTTGAAACGGTATCCGAGAACCCTCTCCAGATCACCGCGATTCTTTCTCCGTTCAGACGAAGAAACGCTAGACTTTCCTGAGTGCGATAGTCACGTTGTGCCCACCGAAACCAAGCGAGTTGCTCAGAGCGAACTGTATGTCCGCTTTCCTGGCCTGCCCGGGTACGTAGTCGAGATCACAACCTTCATCGGGATTCTCGAGAGTAGCAGTCGGAGGAACGATGCCGTTCTTCAGCGCAAGAGCGGTGAACATGACTTCGGCTGCCCCGGCAGCGCCGAGTAAATGCCCGGTAACAGACTTCGTGGAGGATACCAGCACTTTTCTTGCCGCATCCTCTCCGAGTGCCGTTTTGATCGCCATCGTTTCGTTTATGTCGTTGAGTTTAGTCGAGGTTCCGTGTGCGTTTATGTAATCGATCTGATCCGGGCGCACACAAGCCTCGACGCAGGCAAGCTTCATGGCTCTTGCAGCGCCTTCTGCTCCCTCCGCGGGAGCTGTCATGTGGAAGGCATCGCAGGTCAGGCCACAACCCACGACCTCGGCGAATATCTCGGCGCCCCGTGCTCTTGCATGCTCGTACTCCTCGATCAGAAGCACAACGGCACCTTCGGCGATTATGAAACCATCACGGTCACGGTCGAATGGTCGGGAGGCATGTTCCGGGTCGTCATTTCTTGTCGAGAGAGCCTTCATAGCGCAGAATCCGCCCAGGCCGAGAAGGGTAATCGGAGCTTCCGTGCCACCGGCGAGAATCGCATCCGCCCTTCCGAGCCTGATGGCATCGAAAGCACCTGCCACAGCATGCCCGCTTGTTGCGCAGGCCGTTATCGTGGCGTAGTTGATCCCCTTCGCGCAAAGGTCGATGGCTACCATTCCCGCAGCCATATTACTGATCATCTTCGGGCAGAAGAAAGGACTTATCCTGCCAGGTCCCCTCTCCAGAGCGACGATATGCTCGCTCTCGAGTGTGTGGATGCCCCCTATCCCGGAACCGATTATCACGCCCAGGCGGGTCGGGTCGATACCCGAGTCTCCGATACCCGAGCCGTTGTAGGCTTCCCTGGATGAGATGATGGCAAACTGTGTGTTCCTGTCGAGTTTCCTCAGCAGTTTGCGGTCGAAATGATCACTCGCATCGTAATCCCTGACCTCACCGGATATCTTGCTCGTGAACAGAGCCGGATCGAGCAGCGTTAGCCGCCGGATTCCGCTTCGTCCGTTCAAGGCATTGTCCCAGCACACTGGAGCAGTGTTGCCAAGTGGGGTGATTGCCCCCATCCCGGTGATAACCGCACGTCGGTATGCCACTTTTGTCCTCTACCTTTCAATACTCATGTGAATACAGCACCACTTCCCGGCATTCCCGGGTTGCAGCGCCCATGGATGAACCTGAATATCCTGTCAGGCCTTAATGCCTTTCTCGTCGAGGAAAGTAACAACGGCTCCGACAGTCTTAAGATTACCTGCTTCCTCGTCTGATATCTTCAGATTGAACGAATCCTCGAAATCCATCATGAGTTCTACCAGATCGAGTGAATCCGCACCCAGATCGGTCTGAAAATCGGCCTTGAGTACTACCTCTTCAGGTTTGACACCGAGTTTGTTGACAATGATTTCGGTAACACGGTTCTCTAGTGACATGCTGTTTCCTTTCTCAGGTTGTTAGACCACCGTCTACAGGGAGAACTACGCCGGTAATATATGAAGATGCGTCGCTTAACAGGAAGGCGACTGCTTCGGCTATTTCATCGGGCAGCCCCATCCGCTTCATCGGTATCCTGGAGCTGTAGTCAGCTCTGACATCGTCCGGCAATTCACGGGTCATGTCCGTCTCGATGAAACCCGGCGCGATTACGTTGACGCGAATGTTACGCGGTGCAAGCTCTCTGGTCATGGATCTTGTAAGTCCATGAAGTCCTGCCTTGCTGGCGGCGTAGTTCGCCTGACCTGCAACTCCCAGAAGGGCAACGACGGAGGAGATGTTGACGATCGAACCCTTCCTGATCTTCATCATTCCCCTTATGAGAGCTTTGGTCATCAGATAGGCACCCTTGAGGTTCACGTCCATGACCCTGTCCCAGTCGGAGTCGTCCATCCTCATAAGGAATGCGTCACGCGTGATTCCCGCGTTGTTCACGAGCCCGGTCACGGGAGCGAGTTCACTGTCGACTCGAGTAGCGAATTCCCTTACCGCACCCGCATCGGTAATGTCGAGTACGAAAGGTTTGAAGGAATCACCGAGGTTGTCCGCTGCGCGCTGGAGCTGCTCCTCCAGGATGTCACAGCCAGCAACGATCCACCCGGAATCGATAAGCTTTTTCGAAATTTCGAAACCGATCCCGCGTGCCGCACCGGTGACCACTGCCGTTTTCATCATGTCACCCCTGTTCTTCCCACTTGACTATTACGCCGGCCCAGGTCAGCCCTGCCCCGAATGCTGCGAGAACAACCGTGTTGGGAACGGTAATCCTTCCCTCTCTGAGAGCTTCGTCCAGAGCCATCGGAATCGAAGCAGCAGATGTGTTACCGTATTTGTGAATGTTCACGTAAACCTGCTCGGGTTTAAGCTTGAGAGCTCTTGCGGTTGCGTTGATTATCCGCAGGTTCGCCTGGTGCGAGATCAGGAGATCAACTTCTTCGATGGGGGTTCCGTCACTCTCTAGGGCACGATAGCACGAATCCCGCATCGCTCTCACTGCATACTTGAATATCTCTCCGCCCTTCATCCAGATGGTATGCTGAATACGATCGACTGTTTCGTGAGAGGGCGGGTTCCTGGACCCTCCCGCAGGCATCTCCAGAAGGTGCCCGACGGAACCGTCGGCTCCCCAGTGCCAGCCACCGAGCAGACCGCCGGGTCCTTCACTGCTTATCGCTGCCGCTCCCGCGCCGTCACCGAAGAGCACACAGGTGGTCCTGTCCGTCCAGTTGGTTATCCTGGTAAGACAATCCGAGCCGATCACGATCATGCGATCCATCATTCCCGATTCGATGAATGCTTTTGCCTGGATGAGACCGTAGATGAAGCCTGAGCAGCCGGCTTCGAAATCGTAGGCCGGTATTCCCTTTATTCCCAGTCTGTCCGCAACGAGAGCTGCGGTTGCTGGAAACACGTAGTCCGGAGTAACCGTTCCGATGATTATCCCCTGAACATCCTCCTTCTCCCAGCCTGCATCCTCTATCGCTCTTTTCGTAGCCTCCAGGCAGAGATCCGATGTTGCCGTATCATCATCGACAATCCGTCTTTCCTTGATACCGGTTCTCGTCGTGATCCATTCGTCGGTCGTATCGACAATCTTCTCGAGATCTGCATTTGTAAGGACCTTTTCGGGAGCGAAATGTCCGGTTCCAACGATGTAAGACTTTCTTTTCACCTGTTCTCCCCTCGGGATTCAGTATCCTCGAGTTCATCCCGGATACGGTCGTTTACTCCGCTCCGGTAGAAATCACAGGATGCCAGCACAGCATTCTTTATAGCTTTCGCATTCGAACTTCCGTGTGCAACGATTGAGACTCCGTTGAGGCCGAGCAAAGGTGCTCCGCCGTACTCAGCGGAATCCAGTTTCTTCCAGAGTTTGGCAAACGAGTGCCGCATGAGAAGGTATCCTGCTCTGGAAGCCCAGTATCGCTTCATATCCAGGTACAGAGAACCACCGATGAGTTCTGCAATCGACTCGGTGACCTTCAGGAGAACGTTGCCTACGAACCCGTCGCATACGACAACGTCTGCTTCCCCCTTGAGAATGCCGTCTCCCTCTATGTTGCCGGTGAAATTGAGGTTCGTTCTCTCGATGAGAGTATAGGCTTCCTGATCCGTCTGGGTGCCCTTTGTTCTCTCGGAACCTACGTTGAGCAGTGCAACTCTCGGGTTCTCTATCCCGAAAACACCTGAGGAGTATGCACTGCCCATGAGAGCGAACTGCAGAAGCTGTTCGGGTCTGCAATTGACGTTTGCACCAACGTCCAGAACGACGGTGGGATTACCCTGCGAAGGAAACGTACCAGCGATTGCGGGACGATGTACACCGGGGATTCTCCCGAGAGCGAACAGACTTGCGGCCATCATCGCACCGGTGTTGCCGGGGCTGACCATAGTCTGCACCAGCCCCTCCTTCTGGAGACTTGCCATTACCGCAATCGAGCTGTCAGGCTTCTGTTTGAGAGACTCCGTCGGATGATCACTCATTGCAATCACTTCGGAAGCGTGATGAATCGTGATGGGTAGCCTCGCGCCTCCGGTCTTCGTCAGTCTTCTGGCGAGCACATTCTTGTCACCGACGATCGTGATTTCAACATCGCATTTCTGCTGCCTTGAACACTCCCGGAAGAAGAGAACGGCCCCTTCGACCACAACGGATGGACCGTGATCACCGCCCATGGCATCCAGTGCGACTCTGATCTTCTCTCCCAAGAATATCTCCCGTTCAGAGAAAGTGGTGGATTACATTCTGAGAATCACAACGCCGGGTACGATCTCGAAGCCGGCGCGTGTAAACAAAGTGCTATTCGACCTCGGGCTCGATAACCTGACGACCGGCATAGAATCCGCAGTGCTTGCATACCCTGTGTGGAAGCCTGGGTTCACCGCACTGTGGACAGTTGCTCGTCGAAGCTACTTCAAGCTTCCAGTTTGCTCTGCGCTTGTCTCTCCTCGAGGAGGAATGTCTTCTCTTCGGAACCGGCATGTTATTCTCTCTTTCAAAAAGGCTCCCGCAGCTTCAGGAGCCAGAGTGCTCACAACTAGTAACATTAAGATTAACTCCACATGTAGGACATAAACCGCTACAATCCTCGCGGCATAACGACCTACCGGGCACGGAAAGTATTACAGCTTCACGTACGGCGTCAAGTATGCTCACGGTTCCGTCTGAACTCGTGATAAGCTCCGTGTCCAGGTCATCAGCAAGTTGTTCGTCCCAGGTGTAAATTTTGTACACTTCCGCATCAACAGTGAAGAACGTTTTCTCGAGGCACCGCGCACATGGTGTAACGAACTCGACGGAAAAGAAACCGCTGCAGATCCATGTGCCCTCACGGCATGTGACCGAGAGCTCCAGTATTCCAGTAGAACCGGCTGGCTCCAGGTCCGGCAGATTCCATTCGATTTCGTCGAGCGGTATACTGTAGCTCTCAGTGCAGCTTCCGCTACGGATCGAACCCAGATCGAGAGAGAGTGTGCTTGTATTGAATTTCAAGCGAGTGTTCCTTCTCGGATGAGCGACTTTACGCCCTCGACCAGCTCCGGGATCAATTCGGGAGAATCCGCCTGTACGTAGATCCTTGCGAGAGGCTCCGTACCGCTCAGTCGGATCAGAACGTAGGTGTCATCCTCTAACAGGATTTTCGAACCGTCTTTTCGATCGATTCCCGTTACCGGCCGCCCGGCAATCTCCTCCGGAGCAGAAGAGAAGAACACCCTTTGCACTGACTCACACGTAGGGGGGCTGAGCGGGATATCTATCCGTTCGTTGAACAGACGCCCGTACCTGCACCAGAGCGCTTCTATCTGTTCTGAAATGCTCTTCCCCCGGGCACAGATCATCTCCGCCGCAAGCAGGCAGGCAAGCACCCCGTCCTTCTCCGGAACATGTCCGAGAATGGACATGCCGCCGCTCTCTTCACAGGCGAGAACGACATCCCGTTCCATCATGAAAGCACCAAGATATTTGAAACCTACGGGTGTTACCTCGACCGGAATTCCAAGTGCGGAGGCAACCCTGTCCAGCATGCTGCTCGTGGTGATTGATCTGGCCACGGTTCCACCCCACCCCCGCGAAGAGACAAGGTAATCAAGAAGTAATGGAAAGAAGTCATGTGGTGATACGTACTTCCCTCTTTCGTCGACAAGACCGAACCTGTCTGCGTCACCGTCTGTTCCAAGTCCCAGCGACGCTCCGCTTCTGACAACGGAAGCCGCCAGTTCCTCGAGCCCGCTCTCATTCGGCTCGGGGTGTTGCTTTCCGGCAAAGAGAGGATCCCGCACACCGTTGATCACCCTTACAGATGCTCCGAGCTGGATCAGTTTCCTGTCCAGTACGCCCGAACCGGTTCCGGAGAACGCATCGTATACAAGCCGGAGATCACTGTCTCGAAAAACCGATGCGTCGAGGAATTTATCAATCTCCTCCAGGTACGGTACAATGAAATCATGCTCTTCAACGGAGCCGGTGCCAGTGCCCGGTTTCGATCCCGATTCGATCAGATTTTCGATTGCGGAAGTAACGTCATCCGACGCAGGTCCCCCATGATCTGGAGAGAACTTGATTCCGTTGTAGACAGGCGGGTTGTGACTTGCGGTGAAATTGATGATACCCCCGGCGCCAAGACTCCGGAGGGCGTGGGAGAGAACAGGGGTGGGAACCGGACGATCGGCAAGGTAGACCCTGAAGCCGTATCCGGCCATCCGTGAGGCAGTGCTTCGAGCAAGCTCGGGAGAGAGGAAACGGGTGTCTCCGCCTATGACTATCGATCTCTGATCTCTTCTCTGGAGCCACACGGAAATCGCATCAACGAGAATCTGAACCCTGTCCCAGGTGAATTCTCGAGCTATTACACCTCGCCAGCCGGAAGTACCGAACCTTATCTTCACGGAATCTCATCCCCGTTCGCTCAGGAACTCAAGAGCTTGCTGTACGTACTGATCGTGCGGAATCAGGGCTCTGTAATAGGAATCCATATCCCATTCCCTCAGAGCTATCTCCCGGAGAAGTGCACGTTCAATGTAATCGAGACTCTGTTCGAATTCTTCTTCGTTCCATTCGAAGGAAGATCGATCAAGGTATTCTCTGAACGACTGTACAACTTCTTCATCGGGCCAGAAGTCCTCGGACACACTGTATTCCAAGGTGTATTCGACCGCAAATTTGAAGAACCAGGAGCCCATCTCAAGATCGGCCATGAGTCTGCCGTCGAACTCGTTGGGCTCAACTGTTATATCAGGTTCGATACCCCAGTCCTCGAGTGCGTCGATTTCGAAGAAATCATCTCTGAGAGTTCTGTCGATGCTTCTACCAGAAGGCGTGTAGTACCTTGCAGTGGTCAGCTTTACACCGTACTGCCCGAGACCCGGATACGTACCGAGATCGGAGAGTGACTGAACGGAACCCTTACCAAAGGACCTCGTGCCTATGATCGTTGCCGCGCCGTGATCCTGAAGGGCACCTGCCACTATCTCGGAGGAGCTTGCACTGCCTCCATCTATCAGGACTACGGTGTTTCCGCGGAAAAGTACGCCGCGACTGCAATAGTAAGTTCTCTCTCCCACTGCCTGTCCCCTTGTCATGACGACCTCGGACGCGGATGGGAGAAAAATATCCGCTACGTCTATGGATGGGTTGAAGAGCCCTCCCGAATTCCCTCTGAGATCGAAAATAAGGTTTTCGGCACCCTCTTCCTCGAGTTCCCGGATGACTCTGAGAAGATCCCGGGCCGATTCCTCCGAGAACCGCGACAACCTCACATAGCCCGTATTGTCATTCACCATGAAGCCTGTAGATACCGAAGGAAAATCGATTACTCCCCGAGTGATGCTGAAGAGGATAGAGTCTGCCATACCCGGTCTGACGATTGTCAGATCGACAATCGTCCCATCCGGGCCTCTGATCCGTGATACCGCTTCGTCCGTCGACATGCCTTCGGTCGTATCACCATCGATTTCGACTATTCTGTCTCCGGCCTTCATCCCGGCGCGGTGGGCAGGAGTCTCCTCGATTGGCGAGACCACTGTAAGCCAGTCATCCCTTGTCCCGAGAGTAATACCCACACCCTCGAAGGAACCCTCGAGTTGAATCCTGAGGTTCTCGTACTCTGCGGGGGTGAGCAGCATGCTGTTGGGGTCAAGGGAGTCCAGCATCCCGCTCAGTGCGGCCTCGATAAGAGCCTGTGACTCGAGTTTATCTACGTACGTTGCTCTGGTCATACTGTAGACATCGAGGAACAGTTCGAGCGCAGAAGCCCTGGATGCTGCGCTTTCTGCACGTGCTGAAGGCAGAACAGTGAAACCGGTTGCAACCAGCAGAGCGGTTGCAGCCATTACCATAACCCATCCGGGAATGAATCTTCTCATTTAGTTCAGCCTTCCTTCCCGCCTTCGTTGTCTTTTAAAAGGCGGATGACATGCTCTAGCAAGAGCCGGTCCTGTTGATTCTCAGGCAATGATGCGTCGATTGTGTAGAAACGCGGCTCAGTCTTCGATAGTTCCAGGTACCCCTGCCTGACTCTCCGGTGGAAATCCAGCTTCTCGGTTTCGATTCTATCCAGAGTTCTCTGCTGTTGATCGAGCCGCCGAAAACCTTCCTCGGGATCGAGATCAAGCAGCACGGTAAGATCCGGAACCAGCCCGTCAGTTGCCAGGTCGATGGCTTTTCTGACTGCGGCTTCAGGCAACCCGCGACCCCAGACCTGGTAGGCGACCGTTGCATCGGAGAACCTTTCACAGACTACGAGTTTGCCCGATTCGAGAGCCGGCATTATTACGGAGTGCACGTTTGCCGCTCTCGCAGCAAGGTAGAGCATGAGTTCAACAAGAGGCGCGACAACGTGTTCGGTATCGAGGAGGAGCTCACGAATCCTCTCGGCAATCGGGGGACCGCCGGGTTCGCGAGTATGGACGACGTCGTACCCTTCGTTTCTCAGTGTCAGAACAAGATTGTGGCAACGGGTCGACTTGCCGGCTCCTTCGACTCCCTCGAGGGTAATAAAGAAACCGGATATGCCGTTTCCGTTACTTCTTCTCTGAGTTCCTGGTTCCGGTCTTTGCATACTTGCCGATGTACTCCTCGGTCATGATTCGACACTGATCGTCGTAATGCTGGACCGGAGGAGACTTGAAGAAATAGGAGGAAGGCGCTTCGATCGCGCCGGAAAGACCGTTGTCCAATGCAAGTTTCGCGCACCTTACCGCATCGATTATCACACCGGCGGAGTTGGGGCTGTCCCAGACTTCGAGCTTTGCTTCGATGTTCAGAGGAACATCTCCGAAGCTGGTTCCCTCCATGCGTATGTAGCACCACTTGCGATCATCCAGCCATTCGATGTAATCACTGGGGCCAATGTGTACATTCCTCGGTTCTATACCGCCGGGGATCTGGGAAGTGACGGCATTCGTCTTGGATATCTTCTTGGATTCAAGACGCTCACGCTCGAGCATGTTAAGGAAATCCGTGTTGCCGCCGACGTTGAGCTGGTAGGTTCTATCGAGTTTCACTCCTCTGTCCTCGAAGAGCCGTGTCATGACCCTGTGGAGAATTGTTGCGCCGACCTGGCTCTTGATGTCATCGCCGAGAACCGGCAGTCCCTTGTCGCGGAAGCGTTTCTGCCAGTAATGTTCGGAGGCGATGAAGACCGGGATTGCATTGACAAACGCGCATCCAGCCTCGAGAATCTGCTCGACGTACCATTTGGTTGCCTCTTCCGAGCCGACCGGGAGATAATTCACGACTACATCGGTCTTCGTTTCCTTCAGGATCCCTACTATGTCCGCAGTAGATCCGGGAGCCTTCTTGATGATCGGTTTGAGGTATTTACCTATGCCGTCGTGCGTCATGCCTCTGTGAACCGGCACGGAAAGATTTGGAACATCACAGAGTTTGATCGTGCAGTTCGGATCGGCGAAGATAGCTTCGCTGAGATCCTTCCCGACTTTCGTAATGTTGATGTCGAATGAAGATGAGAATTCGACATCTTTAACGTGGTAACCACCGAGATTCACGTGCATGAGTCCTGGTACTCTATCTGTTGAAGACGCTTTCCTGTAGTACTCGACACCCTGCACGAGGCTGCTGGCGCAATTGCCAACTCCGATAATAGCTACTCTGATCTTCTTAGACATTCATATCCTCCCCTGAGGGGATCTACGACTCCGGACGCGAGTTGCGTCCATTTCTTGTAACAACCCAGAGTCTCTGAGCAAACGTCAGCCAGGTTCCTCCGGACACCACTGCCAGCATCCAGACCAGAACAGAACTTCCTGCGGCGAGTACTCCCGCCAGCACGAGACCCGTAATAATGAGGACAAGCCTCTCGGTTCGCGTAAACACGCCAACCGAGCAATCGATTCCAACACCTTCCGCCCTCGCCCGTACATAGCTGACCATGAACGAGCCACCCAGGGCAGCGGGAACGAGATACAGAAGAACTTTGTGCTCCGTGCCGGCAGTTCCCGTAAGAATCGCAGCCAGCACGAACAGCTCACCTATTCGGTCCAGCGTCGAATCCAGGACTGCTCCCGCTCTGGATTCACGGCCCAGTTCTCTTGCCAGACCGCCATCCACCGCATCCAGGATACTTCCCAGATAGAGAAGCAGGGCTCCCTGCCAGTAAAGCCCATTCCAGATGAATCCTGCAGCAATACCGGCCATAACAAGCCCTGAAACGGTTACCGCAGCTGGACTCACACCCAGTCTGGCCAGCAACTTCACCAGCGGTTCAAGGAGCTGTCTGCCAGCCTTCCTGATACTGTCGAGACCCAAGTAACCTCCAACTGCAAATGGCTATGAAAAATAGGAATCCATCGCATATAAGTCAATCAACCGTACGTGTTCCTCCGACGAGAAGCGTTATCTCTCCACGGACGGAACACTCGGAATATATCGTTGCGAGCTCCCCGAGGGCTCCCCTGACGTACTCCTCATGAAGCTTCGTAAGTTCTCTGGCAACACATGCAGGTCTGTCACCGAGCACTTCGTACATTTCAAACAGGTAACGGGAAAGGTGATGCGGCCCTATGAAAAAGATCAGCGTTCCAGGATAACGCCCTGCCTCTTCCAGCCTCTTCCGCCGCGCTCCCTTCTTCCTTGGCAGAAAGCCTTCGAAACAGAACCTGTCAACCGGAAGGCCGGAGCCTACCAGAGCTGCAATCACAGCAGTTGGACCAGGTATCACAGTGACGATTGCACCTACTTCAAGTGCTTTTCGAACTGCGCGATAAGCCGGGTCGGATATTCCCGGTGTCCCGGCATCGGATACAACTGCCACCGTTTTCCCCTGCATCAGGAGTTTGCCCATTTCGGGAAGTCGGCCAGCAGCATTGTGGTCGTTGTAGCTCAAAAGTTTCCTGGGATTATCGAGCAGCTTCCGGGTTCGCCTGGTGTCTTCAGCCAGAACGGCATCGGCATCCTGCAGGATACGCGAGGCTCTGGGGGAAAGATCTCCCAGGTTTCCTATGGGGGTAGCAACGAGCACCAGGATGCCCGGGTCAGTCTCCATCTTGTTCTCCGGTTCTGTCCAGCAGGCGATGCTGAAGATCACCGATGCGTGAAGCTGTAGCTGCGGTCTCCTCCGGATCTATATTGAAGCGTACTCTCAGGACATCCCCTTCCGTGGTTCCTTCGGGAAGCTGTTCGACTGGAAGGAGCCAGCGGTAGGATTCCCTCGTGAGAATGACTGCGATACCCTCTTCAATTCTGTCCAGGGAAACTAATATCTCTGACTCATGCATTTCTCTCTCCAAAGGAGTTGGATCAGGGCAGGGAGCGGAAAACTCTAGTGGATATCATCCTGACCCTGCCATACGCCCCCTCCAAGCAGGGACTGGGCAACGTTCGTCAGGTGATCGCCGATTCTCTCGCAGTAATCGATGAAATCGAGCAGAGCCAGACCGTTCATATCGGAGAGACCGAATCTGGTGAGTGACTCCCCATAGCTGCTCCTTGCCTGAACTTCGAGCTGGTTGAGCTCTCCTTCGAGCATCAGTGCTCTCTCGGCGGCCTGCCTGTCCGACTTCTCGAGAGAGATTACGATGGCATCGATCATCTTCGCAACTATCTCCGATGCCTGTATAGCTGCAAGTGAGAGTGGACCATCAGGTTCAAGGACCTTGTTCTGTATTCTCTCCGAGGCCTCGACCATGTTGACTGCATGATCGGATACTCTCTCGAGGTCGTTTATGGTATGAAGGAGTACCGGGAGTTTCAGGGACAGCTCACTGCTCAGATTCTGCTGAAAAAGTTTTGAAGCGTAAATGGTGATATCCCTCTGCATCAGATCAACGTTGTCCTCCATGAGCATGATCCGGTCACCGGTCTGAGTATCCTGGAGAAAGCAAGCGGATGCAAGTTTGACGGCCTTACCGGCATACCGGGCCATCTTCACGACCTCCCGCTCGATGGCATCGATTGCCAGAACCGGGCTTTCGAGAAGTCTCTCATCCAGCTGGATTGCTACACTATCCTCCCTTTCGGAATCGGTTCCGGGAATCAGCAGAGTACACAGTTTCGTGAGGAGGGGAACCAGTGGAATGAACACGAGACAGTTGAAGATATTGAATATCGAATGTGCGTTTGCCACCTGTCTCATGGGGTCGCCCGTAAGGCTTCTCACCAGCCGAAGGAAAAATCCGTTCTGGTTATACAATAGAAGAGCAAAGTAAAATGCACCTATAACGTTGAAGAGTGTATGCGCCATCGCAGTACGTCTTGCAGCCCTGTTGCTGCCAATGGCGGCCAGCTGGGCTGTTATCGTCGTTCCGATGTTGTCACCCAGGACGATGTAGACGGCTCCCTGCAGCGAGATAAGACCAGCGCCGGCAAGTGTCATTGTCAGGCCGACGGTTGCGCTGGAACTCTGAACCAGGACCGTTACAATCGTTCCAGCGAGTATCGCGAGTATGGGTGAATCACTGAAAGTCATGAAGAAATCCCGAACCGGCGCCGAAGTCCTCAGAGGCTGGAGGATTCCGGACATGGCATTCATTCCCAGAAAGAGCAATCCCAGACCGATTATCACCTGCCCCCAGAGCTGACGCTTCCGTCTCTTCGAGAAGGCTACCAGGATGAAACCAACGGCTATCATTGGATAGGCATAACTCGTTATTTTAAAGGCGATCAACTGGCCGGTGATGGTGGTTCCGATGTTCGCACCCAGAACGACCCCTACTGCCTGCTGCAGGGTCATAAGAGCACTGTTGACAAAGCTCACCGTTATAACCGTCGTTGCGCTGGAACTCTGTATTGCTGCGGTTACGAGCGCGCCGGCTATCACTCCCATGAAGCGGTTACTGGTCAGCTTCTCGAGGATGCTCCGCATCCTGTTTCCCGCAACGTTCTGAAGCCCCTGTGACATCAACCGCATACCGAAGAGGAAAACAGCCAGTCCGCCTACAATCTGGAAGATAATGTTCTTGAGATCGATAGCGACTACCGCATACTCCACTTCGACGATGTGCCCGTCGGGAAGCAGCACAACCGCATCTACATTGATCTCTCCCATTCTTGAACCGAGTTCCAGGTCAACCCCGGCGATACCATCTGCATTCGTATAAACAGCGAGTTCGGTTATATGACCTGGTTCATCTGATTCACTCAGAGGCGCGTAGATGAAGCCGGGAAGGGGCAGGAGGCTGCCGTTGTTGTCGAGCATCTTGAATGTAACCATGACACCCTCTACGGCAGAACCCGTGAGGGGGTCGGTTACCCTCAGGCGGAGAGGATCATCCAGGTTCGAATTAACGCTGCCATGGTTTGAATAGTCAAGGCGTTCTACGTCATACTCGGTTGCTGCACAAATAGATACAGCGATTCCTAGCAGAACGGCCGAACAGAGTCTCATCGATTTGTACCCCTTTGCACCGGAAGGGATAATATAGTTGAATGACAATGGAGAAAGCTACGAGGTGTGAGCTTTTCCCTGAAGATGCAGAAGACTATTATAGACTGCATGAAAGCACTTGCACTTATTATTGCTGAACTCAGAATCAGATCCTGGACCAAGAACCTCTTCGTCTTTGCCGCTTTCCTCTTCGGCCGCATCTGGACCTGGCATGCATTTGCCGTGACCGCTGCTGCGACACTGGGATTCTGCCTGCTTGCAGGATCCGTCTATCTGTTCAACGATATAGTAGACCGAAACAGGGACAGGCTTCATCCCGAGAAGAGAAACAGACCGATTGCCTCGGGACGGCTGGGCATCAGAACGGCTGGTCTTGCGGCGAGTATCCTGGTCGTTGTTGTCCTGAGCACTGCAGCACTCCTGAGCAGGAACTTCGCCGTAGTCGCCGCAGCCTACTTCGTAATGCAGATCGCATACACCCTAAGGCTAAAACATGTAGTCATCCTGGATTGTCTGCTCATTGCAATGGGCTTTGTTCTGAGAGCCCTCGCCGGCGTAGCGGTGGCATCGGATGCCGGGTACAGCGTTACCATTTCACCATGGCTGATCGTCTGCACGTTCTTCCTTGCAGTATTTCTTGCATTCTCGAAGAGACGATCCGAAGTCGTCTCTCTGGGAGAGGATGCCAGCGGACACAGAAGATCTCTTGATGAGTATTCTCCACATCTCCTGGACGAGATGATCGGAATCGCTACCGCCGTGAGCCTTATGGCCTATTCGATCTACACCGTCAGCGAGAGAACGCTGAGCCAGGTTTCCGACAGGCTCTGGATAACCATACCATTCGTTGCTTACGGCATTTTCAGATACCTCTATCTGATCCATCAGAAGGGCCAGGGAGGCAGTCCGGACAGGATGCTCTTGAAGGATCGCCCGCTGCTCCTCAACGTTATTCTCTGGCTTGTCTGCGTTGCATTCGTGCTCAGGTTCTTCCCGGGAACAGGATGATGCGGGCCAGGCACATCACTGTCGAAGCAAATGCGAAACTCAACCTGGGACTCAGGATACTGGGCAAGAGGAGCGACGGTTTCCACGATATATCGAGCATTTTCCACTCCATCTCGCTGTCCGACAGGATCGGGATTCACGTACGTCCTGGAACCGGACGCATAGATCTCAGCGTCTCCGGTGATTCGATTCCAGCAGATTCCCGGAATCTGGCCTGGAGAGCTGCGCAGGTTTTCATCGAAGCAGCCGCAGCAGAACAGGATGTCAGCATTGACCTCGAGAAGAACATCCCCTCAGCTGCCGGGCTGGGCGGCGGGAGCAGCGATGCAGCTGCAGTTCTCAAAGGTCTTGCCAGTCTGTTGGAACTCCCTGAGATCGAGCTGCCGCCCCTCGCTGTGAAACTGGGAAGTGATGTCCCTTTCTTTCTGGAGAGAGGAGCAGCGCTCGTAGAGGGAAGGGGAGAGAGGACAAAGCGCATCTCCTGCCCCCCTTTCTGGGCAGTGATACTACATCCGCCTATTTCTATTTCCACACCATGGGCTTACAGCCAGTGGGACAACACCGTACTTTCCTTGACAGAAGATACCCGAAAAGAGCATTGTTCAGGCTCGGTGAGAACCTGGCACGAGGGTAAACCTTTCCCGCTGGATTTGTGGAATGACTTCCTGCCAGTGCTTTGCGAGAGCTACCCGGATATCGCAGACATTGCCGGTCAGCTAGACGATTCTTTCGATAGCTGGGGGCTTTCCGGCTCCGGACCGGCCTTGTACGTACTCTTCCGTTCGGAGAGGGAAGCCTGCGAGTTCTCGGCGAATCCGCCAATCGGGGTCAGATCTTTCGTGAGCAGATCGACATCCTGTGATGGGGCGTAGTCAAACTGGTAAGACACAGGATTTTGGTTCCTGCATTTGGAGGTTCGAATCCTCCCGCCCCAGCCAGAACCAGGAAAGGACGTAGTAAATGTCAGTAGAACTAAATGTAAAACACCGATCAACTTCAGGTTCGAGAAAAGCCCGGAGACTGCGCCGAACGGGGAAGGTCCCGGGAGTTGTCTACGGGAAAAGCGCTGATTACCTGCAAATCGAACTCGATGAGTATGAGTACATGACAAAGTTCGGTTACTCGATTGCATCCGGTCTTTTTGATCTGGTCTATGACGATGGCAAGAAAACTGCCGTCATTGTGAAGGATATTCAATGGGACCCTATTTCGGATAAGCCGCTTCACATCGATTTCCTGAGGGTTTCCGCAGATCAGATTGTAAGCGTCATGGTCCATGTTCATACCGAGAACACGCCGGTGGGCGTTGTCGAGGGAGGAGTACTCGAGCACATACTGCACGAGTTATTGATCACTGTAAAAGCCAAGGACATCCCGCAGGCGATCAACGTGGACGTCGGTTCTCTGAGTATCGGAGACTCACTTCATATCTCGGATATCGTTTTCCCCGACGGAATCACTACCAGCTTGCAGGATGAGCTTGTCGTCGCTACGGTCGTTGCTCCCACGGTTCTTGTGGTCGAGACACCCGAAGAGGAAGAAGAACTTCTCGAGGGTGAAGAAGCCCTGGCGGATGAGGAATCAACCGAAGAAACTGACGAAAAGCCCTCTGAAAGCGAGGAGCGGTAACAGATTTGGACGGCGGGATAAGGCTTGTTGCATGTCTCGGAAATCCCGGCGCGAAGTACCGTATGACAAGACACAACGCCGGTTTCTGGGTTGCGGATATCCTCGCCCGGGAAGCCGGCGTTTCCTTTTCGAATGCCGGTCTGTTCAGTGCTGCCTTGCTTGAACAGGATCTGGACCTCATCAAGCCGGAATCGTTCATGAACCGCAGTGGTTCTGCCGTAAGGTCGTTCCTCGAACTGAGAGGCTACTCGGACAGTGAACTGCTCGTGGTATGTGATGATACAAACCTGCCTCTTGGAGCCCTCAGGCTGCGGGCGTGCGGTTCGGATGGGGGACACAACGGACTCCGCGACGTTATCGAGCGCCTGGCCACTCAGGAATTCAAGCGATTGAGATTAGGGGTGGGCCCGGCTCCGGAGGGTGAAGATCTTGCAGACTTCGTCCTTGAACCGATTCGGAAAAATCTCGAGGAAGAAGCTTCTCTCATGGCTCACAGGGCTGCAGATTGCGTGCTTATGTGCATCCGCAGTGGCCTCGAAGCAGCTCAGGCTGTGTACAACGGAAAGCCCCCGGAGTAGCCACTCCAGGGGCTAAAACCCGTCCCGGCTTCAACGATTGCAGGATCAGAACATCATCGCAAAGCTGCCGATCAGTGACACCAGATCCGCACCGGAGACGCTTCCGTGCTTGATGATCATTGCCTCGTCAGCATCGATGATTGCCCAGCAGTTCAGCCATACGGGAGTCTCAGGCAGTGTAGAGATATCGATCTCTTCACCGGCAAACACCATGATCATCCTGATGTACGCATTGAGGTTGAACGCCATAACGAAGTCTGCGGAGCCTGCGTCTGCGAAGACGGGGGCAGAATCGGCTGTCGGGCGTTCGAGTGTGCCCGAGAGAATCTCATCAAGAACGATTGGCTGATCAGCCATCTCGATGAAGAGGAGTTCCCCGTCAACGGTGATCCAGGTTGTAAAGGACATATCCTCAGGAAAACCTGTTTCGGGGATGTCTGCTCCCTCGATCTCCATACTCGAGAAATCAAGGTTCATGTCGAACAGAAGGTAGGTCCGGTCATTGTACACTGTGTCGACGAGCTCAAAATCGACCATTCCAGCGGATTCACCCATGATGCCGGTCGTAAAATCGAGCTGTAACTCGTAAAAGGACCTGACCTCTTCGAGACCGGCACCTTCGGGGAGCTGATACACCGCAACAAGATGCATGAACGAACCAGCGTCGTCCAGCATTATCGACATGGCCGAGTTTCTGCTGTAATCGGCATAAAAGGTGAGCGACTCCTCCGGGAAGTCAACACCCGTGGCATCGGAAAGGGCACTCAGAATCGCTTTTGTCAGCTCCGGGGGAACCGATACCCTTACCATGGCGACATCGCCTGCTGGAATGAGACCTGTAAGATCGACTACTTCCACGGGTGAGCTTATGAGAGCCGCCAGGTCGGAACCGGGTGTAAATGTGATGTACGCCATACCCTCGATGTCCCCGGGACCGAATACCAGGGAGGTCTCTACGGTTTCCGTCTGGTTGAGGAAAACCGAGATCGCATCGAAGTAGAGACCGATCATCCTGACACCCATTTCGTTATCAGGACCCTCCGCGGTCATTTCGGCAATGATCTGTGGGCGTGCCATTGCCAGCTGGGCAGCAGCCATGGGGCCCATGACGGAGAGTTCCATACTGCTCCAGAGTGTTCCAGGCGCTAACTCCTGGACGCCCGAGGGGTTCGCTCCCGAATCAAGCCGCTCTATCATGGAGGACAGGATACCCCGTGAACCGGCAGCCAGAAGAACGCTGCGATGTTCTGCAAAGTACAGGTTCCCCGTTGGAATAGTCGTGCTTTTCACATCGATGTTATCAAGGGGGTCTGCATCGGTGAAGGTAAGCCCCAGGTCAGACATGTGTGTGAAGAAGGCCTCGGAGTCAACCGTATTCGCGGCAAAACCCATCGTTGCTGGAGCCATGGCTTGCATGAAGAAGAGAATGGTTCCGTTCGGATCGAGCCCCCACTGCATCATCAGAGCCTCGAGGTCATCAACGGAAAGCTGACTGCACAGAGTATTCTCAATGAAACATGACCCTAGAGCAGGCATTCCTTCCTCGATGTATCCATCTACGTTGGATATGAGTGCAATGGGATCGACAATGGCAAACGCCATCATTGCATCATCCGGCATGACCATAAACGCATCGGCAGGAGGACCTCCCGATTCTACGCCGCACGCCGGCAGCATGAGGAAAGCGAGTACCAGGCTGATCGTGATCTTCTTCATTTCCATCCTCCAGTCATTTCAGAGAGTTCATCTCCGACTTCATATTCCAGAAACAGCTTTCTTTTCAATACGTTAACAAATTCCCCCTACGATTGTCAAAAAAAGTGGGTTTGCATGCGGTGAAACCGGGATTAGATTAGCAAACATGATACCTGAACCAGATCTCTTTTCATCAGAAAACGACGAACAGACTACAATTCTCTTCGTTGATACCGAAACTACCGGAATCGATCCGGAATCAGCTGAAATCTGTGAAATAGCCATCATTCTAACGCGGTATGATGGATTCACCAGAGTCAGTGAGAATTCGACCGATTTCTCTGCACTGGTCAGACCATCATCTCAGATTCCGCCCGAAGCATCTGCCGTGCATCACATCACCAACGGAATGTTAAAGGATGCTCCTCCTCTTCCCGACCTCGAGGAAATCATTTCCTCTCTGGCATGTCGGGCGGACTACATCAGCGCACACAACCTGCCTTACGACCTCACGATTCTGAAACGTCAGATGCCGGATGTCTTCAATCGCTTCTCCGCTGAGATGGAGATTGATACTCTCCGTCTCGCAAGGCATGTCTGGCCTGAGATACCCTCACATGCTCTGCAGGTTCTCAGGTACAGATTCGATCTGGACAGCGATATCGGGGGCGACGCACACAGGGCACTCTTCGACACCAGCCTGGTAAGAGCACTGCTCGAGTCAGCCCTGTCAGGAGGACTGCAGGGATGCACCAACTGGTCCGAGCTCGCATCATTCGTTCGCTCTCCCATCGATGTTGTTACTTTCTCCTTCGGCAAGTACAGGGGAAGCCTGGTCGAGGATGTGGTTGCGCAGGATGGGGACTACGTCAAATGGCTCCTCAGGCAGTCATGGATCCCCGAAGAACATCCTGACCTGTACCATACGCTTCTCAAGAAGAGCGGTAAGAGGAGACAGGGATGACGAGACCGATTCCCCGGGACTGCTACCTGGTCGAAGGAGGCAGACCACTATCGGGTCAACTGACACCTGCAGGCAGTAAGAATGCTGCGCTTCCCATTCTAGCAGCAACTCTCCTGACGGACAGAACCGTCAAGCTGAGTAACCTGCCTGCAATACGTGATGTCAGAGCCATGCTGACATTGCTCGAAACGGTGGGAGCAACCGTCGAACACCATGGCAGGGGTTGCGTCAGTATTACCGCTGCCGAGGTCGACCCTCTCAAGCTCGATAAGGATATGTGCAGGACCATCAGGGCTTCGATTCTCCTTGCCGGTCCGCTTCTCGCGAGAACGGGCAGGATTTCGCTCCCTCCGCCCGGCGGCGACGTCATCGGACGACGGAGACTTGACACGCACTTTCTCGCTCTCGAGCAAATGGGAGCAACCGTGGACCTGTCGAATGGACTTCTAGAATTCAGAGCCCCGCATCTCTCCGGATGCAGCATTCTTCTCGACGAGCCTTCGGTAACAGCCACCGAGAACGCACTGATGGCTGCTGCAGTGGCCCGCGGTGACACGGTTATCTACAATGCCGCCTGCGAGCCCAATGTACAGGATCTGGTCACGCTGCTCATCGCGATGGGTGCTGACATCGAGGGAGGCGGAACCAATCGTATCATCGTACGCGGCAAGGGGGAACTGCTGGGAGCAGCATCGCACACAATCGTAGCCGATCATATCGAGACTGGCAGTTTCATCGGCCTGGCAGCCGTCTGCGGTGGAAGAGTCAGGATTAACGGTGTTCCCGCAAACGTTATCGAACCGATAATGAACGGTCTTTCGAAACTGGGGGTTGCGATCACCCGTGACGGCGGGGATGTAGAAGTCGACGGCGGTACGTCGCTTCACGTCCAACCGGACAGGGGTGGATCGATCCCGACCATCTACGATTCTCCCTGGCCAGGCTTCTCACCCGATCTGACCAGCACCGCAGTCGTTGTGGCAACACAGGCCGAGGGAACCAGTCTTATCTTCGAGAAGATGTTCGAGAGCAGGCTCTTCTTCGTCGACAAACTCGTTGCCATGGGCGCAAGTATCATACAATGCGATCCGCACAGGGTTGTCGTATCCGGTCCTTCGGCACTTCAGGGAACCGAAGTATCCAGCCCCGATATCAGGGCAGGTATGGCATTGCTCACTGCCGCCCTCTGCGCGAATGGAACAAGCCTCATCAGAAACGTGCACCAGATCGAACGCGGTTACGAGAACCTGGTGGAACGACTTCTGACTCTCGGAGCTGCAATCCTTGCCGGTCCGTCCAGAGAAAGACCGGAAGCTGGAACCTGACGCACTGCTTCAGGTATTCAATTCATGCAGGGCAAATCGTGAGAAATCGCAAGGAGAGTGGAAATGAAGCCAAGGCTGTACGTATTGCTGCTACTGGTCTCTAGTTTGCTGCTCGGCAGCTGCGACAACCCTGAGGAGGTAGGCCCCTGGCCGGATACGGCAGCGCTCTGGGGAGGTTCGGGCGCTTACCCGGACACAGCCCTTGCCTGGTCCCCCCTCGGCAGTGTGCTGCTGTTCACTACGTTCGGTAACAACGGTTCACCATGCATCTTCGGTTTCGCTGGAACCGGAACTCCGTCCATGAGAACCTTCACTTCCTTCAACGAGTTCACGGGCCCCTGGGGCTGCTGGAGCGACTCGATGGGAATGATCGCCTACGCCGCCATCCGCGAAGACGGAAGCTCGGAACTCAGGACCATTCCAGGTAACGGAACAGCGGTCGAAGTTCTTCTCTACGACAGCCTGCCGCACATGTATCCGGGATGGAATCCTGTGGGGGACAGTCTTGTCTTCTGCACGGAGATCGGAGAAACCTGGGGGTTGTGGACAGCGGCTTACGAGGACTTCGAGCCAGCGCCTCTCTACCAGCCTTCGGCGGACTGCCTTCGACCTTCCTATTCGCCTGACGGCAGCTGGATTCTCTTTCAGTACAGAATAGCGGAATCAAGCGATATCTGGCTGATCAGGCCCGATGGAAGCGACCCTCACGCGGTGCAGAGCGGCTCTTCTGACGATATCCATCCCAGCTGGGGACCGTACCAGAACTGGTTCGTCTTCTCATCGGACCGCTCGGGTAATTACGAGATCTGGGTCTATAACTTCGATACGGATGAACTCGTTCAGGTCACTGATGATCCGGGAATAGATATCTACCCTTCATGGAATCCTTCGCACGAATGGATTGCCTTCTCATCGGACAGGCACTCGGGTGAGGGCTCCTACGACATCTTCAGCATACACGAGCCCGACATCGAGTACTGACACCTTTCACCTGCCGCAGGAGAAAAGAAGAACCCCCGGGTCCACCCCGGGGGTTCCTGTGATACTGATGTTCCGCTAGGGTGCGGTCAGCATCGATTCGATCACCTGCATCAAATCGAACACGAAAGTAGAGCCTTCGGGATCGAGCCCGAGACCGTAGCCCATATCGGTACAGGAGAACCAGGCGAACCTGAATGCCTGTCCGAGGAAGGCGGCGGATGCAGCGACTCCCTTCAGCTGGGTTTCGTTGAAGGCCTCGATACCGGCCCAGTACAGACCGGAACCGAAGTCGTACGTTGCAACGCTGGAGAAGAGCCCCCAGATGGCGGCATTCCCCAGTATCGCGTTACCGTTTTCGGCGCGTACCTCCTCCAGGAGAGCCCAGCCGGCAAGCGCATCCCATGTGATCTGGCCGGCACTGCCGCTGGCCGTGTAGGTCGCGTAGTCGTAGGCCAGCACGTTATCGGCTGAGATCCATGTGTGGAAATGATCGCCGGTTATGATTACATCGGTGTGTGGAACGTTGATGTAGACCCAGGTCTCTCCGCCTTCAACAGTGATGCTGTCGACGTACTCGAGTATGTTGGTGAAACCGTTCTCGAGAGAGAACATGGCCATGCAGTTATCTGCCGTGGGCTGGAACCTGTACTCGAACGGGATGTCTCCGTATCGCGGAAAGGGTTCGACGTTGAACGGAAAAGATCCGTAGAGGTACTGACCGATGATCTCCGGATCGATGAGTGTTACATCACCGGAATCGGGCCAGTCGATCCACGTTTCGCCAAGAGCCTCTATGACGGCCATGTCTTCTGCCGTCAGGACAGGATCAACGCACTGGAATACCGTCCAGTTCGTGTCCTGCATCTGTGTCTCGGCTACTTCGGCGAGCGGGCAGCTGCCACCGTCCAGTTGCGCAGCCATGTAGAAGTAATTTCCGGCGACGTTCCAGTAGTCATCCATTGAAATGGCCGTCCAGCCGGCACCAAGGAAACCGGGCGCGTAGTCGACATCGGAATCGATTGCCTGCTGGAAGTAATCCATGGCAGTTACGAAGTCGTTGTCGGCATATGCGTCCCAGCCCAGCTGTACAAAGCCCTCAGGATAATCCGGATACGGCAGTGTCGGGAGATCTTCCCCACACCCCAGAAGAACGAGGGAGCCGCACAGGATAACCAGTAGTGCTGTTCTTATGCTTTTCATTTCTCCCCCCTCCCTATTCTACTCTGAGCATCTTCTGGGTCTGGATCTGTCCTGCGGCTTCGAGCCTGCAGAAGTAGACACCAGCTCCGACCAGATCACCGTTGTGATCGCAGCCATCCCAGGTGATTGCATGGTTAGCGGCGGACATGTCGCCATCGACGAGCGTACGGACCAGGCGTCCGGACATGTCGTAGACCCTCAGGTTAACGTGCCCGGTAAGGGGCAACGCGAAGCTGATCATGGTCTCGGCATAGAACGGATTGGGGAAGCTGCCGCCCAGCTGGAACTGGGAGGGAACTGCGGGTGAGGATACTCCCGGGCCGTTGCCCAGAACGTAGACACCCCCCTGGCTGACCTGTGCGCTGATGTATCCACCTGAATAGTAGCTGTCGAGCTGCTGCCATCCCGAGTTGGAATAGCGGTAGATCGCAGCCTGTCCGTTTTCGGCTTCGAAAGAGAGCGTTGCCTGTACCGGTGTTACGGTAACAGGACCGGCAATTACACCGGTAAGCTCGCCTCTGCACCCGGATACCGGAACCTGGGCGGCAACCGCAAGACCCAGCAGATCACTCTCTGCGAGTGTGATCATGCTTCCGGGAGCTGCTGCGCCACCAGGAACATCAAGACGGACACCGGTTATCTCCAGACCGAGACCCAGCTCACCGACCACATGATCGACTGCCAGTTCTCTGCTGACGCTGGTGCTTGTTCCGGCGCTGTCGTATCCGGCTACGGTAAGATCGTAAGTGCCGTTCTCCCATGCCGAGAAACGGAGCTGCCATATGTCGCCCGAAAAAGCGGTCATGGCAAGGCCCGACGTGGAGTCGTCTATCGTTGCAGTGAAGATGGGACCAACCCAGTCGAAACCCTCTGTCCTCATCGTGGCAATGTTGTAGAGAGCTGTGTAGAGCGTAACGTACTGCTCGCTCACAAGTCCCTGATGCATCGTCAGCATGACGCTGGGAGTACCGTCGACGTCCTGAGCAAGAATGTACCTCAGGTCTGATGCTCCGCCATCGTTGTTGTTCGTGACGATCAGATAGGAGGCATTATTGGCCAGCGTGAAGGTGCCGTTGTACCAGCTGTCGAGTGTGATCTCCTCGACGGTGGCAATGTCCATGGAAGTGGAATCGATGGTGACAAGGATTCCCTCCCATGCTCCGTTGATCGCCGAGCCCGATCCGCTGCCATCCGAGAACATGCCGTTGAAGCTCACGCTGGTGTAGGCACTGTAGTCTCCCTCGAAGTAGTCGTACTGAGCGGCCCAGATGGGTGCGGTCAGACCTTGCGTTGCGCCGGGAATCCAGATGCCCATCGGGTAGTTCGTGAACTTACCCGTGAACGCTGCGGAATTGCCCACGTGCGCGAACTGGAAATCGCTTCCCTCGAGGAAATCGTAGGTGTAGATACCGCCGGCGAACGTACTTCTCAGGCTGCTGTACAGGTTGCACACGAGCCAGTCGAAGTAGATCGGAACGATATCAGCCTGGATGTCGGGAGCGGACGGGTTAATCGCGAATGCGATGTTGTCCATTCCCAGGTAAAGCGAGTCGGCCTGTGCGATATCCGAGATGATGTCGTCGCCCTGCCTCTGACGCAGGTACATCAACCAGAGGAATTCCTGCCCCCTGGTTGCGGCGAAATCGTACTTCCAGGAAGTCGCCTGATAATTGAGAAGATCGGCGTACGGTGTTTTCTCGTACTCGTTCATGTTGTACTCGATCCCCTGTCCTCCGGGATCGGTCACGGTTACACCGTAGCTCAGGTACTGAGCTATCTCCCCCAGGCCTCTGACAAGCCACAACTCCTCGGTGGGAGCAAGGACCGTCCGGATCAGCATACCGAGTCCGTTCGGTATGTCGATCCTTCGCAGCTCCTTGGCTACCTGAATGGATGTTGCGTTGAGGGTCATGGTGTGGATGTTGATGTAGATGCAGTCATGATCGTTGAACAGACCACTGCCGTTCACATCATCGGGGTTGACCCAGACCATGAAATTACGGTCTTTCGGATCCTGTACGTAGACGTCCCTGATAGTGGCCAGAGTGATCCAGACCTTGGGGTCTCCGTCGGTGTCAACCGGTACACCACCGAAACCGGCGGTTACGGCTTCCCAGACGTCGACTCCCGACCCCTCGAATTCACCCATGAGGATATCGAGTTCGGCCTGATCTATCAGGTTGTTCCAGACTATCGTATCAAGGACTCCAAGACCGGCTCCATCGACGGAGCAGGAATCCTGTACCAGCCAGACGGCGTTTTCAGTTACACCGCGACAGGTGAACTGGTGTTCTTCGATCGGTTCCGGGAACTCGGACATATCGGGGACCTTGAGCATAACAGTTTCCCCGAGCTCGATCGCATTAGCCACGCCAATGCCTATGGCTGGCAACAGGAACGCCGCCAGAACGGTAATTACTGCCGTTCGGCGCGATCCTGCGAAACCTTTCATATTTAACCTCCTCGGACACAATGGTGAACATGTCACCTGACTATCGAATACTTCTCTTGCCCGGGACGGATGAACCGCCGGACATCTTTCACCCTTCACTTCCATTACAGGTACCCTCCCGCTCCACCGTATGAGGCTCCCGATCTGGAGCCACCGATCGGAGAAAGGAAATCCTGCCAGTTGTCAAAGCTGATCTCTCCATCAACTGTGGAGTAGACCTGAAGGTAACTACCACTTCCATCAGTATCCACGAATACGAACTCGTCGCCACCACCAGAGTAGTAGCGCCAGATTTCGTACGGGACCTGACCACTCGTAAGCGGTACTATCTCTCTGTCGTCGGGAACACCGTACTTCACGTACACCCGCCCCCGGTCGGTTTGCCATCCCTCTCTGCCGAGGAATGAGAATCTGTTGCTCTCACGGCATCTCGATTCGAACACAACCCTTTCAGAACTGCTCGAACTCCAGTACTCGTCGTAGAACCTGTTTCTCGCGGCTTCGTCCAGATGCCCGAAGATATCCAGTTCCCCTTCGGAAAGAAGAAGGGCAAGCTGTTCGGTGCACCTGGCGGAAGAATCCACCGGTGCAGCAGCTATCTCCTCCTGAACCGACATCCGGGATATCATGAGCGGTTTCTCGACAACAAGAGTGTCCGAACCGGCAGCAAGGAATACCCGTATCCTGTAAAGACCGGTTCCAGCTGCGGCGGAAAGATCAAGACTGTCGAGAATACCGACAACTGACATCCCGTCAGGAATCTCGAATGAATTCCAGGGTCTGGCGAAGAGCGTCTCCCCGGTGGGAGAGACGAGTCTGCTCTGCAGGGAGTAAGTCATGCCGCCTGCATTGTAGATTTCGAGATAGACGAATGCAAGTGATTCCCCCGGGAGAACGAACCTGCTGTCAGCGGCGGGATAGACTATCACTCCGCCCTTTCGCAGAACGTTCGAGGATTCATCACTGGCCGGCATCACGAACCTGGCAAGCTCGATCTGACTAACCGTTTCGGGGATATCTATCAGAATATCCCGCTCCACGGTGCCCTGTCGTCCATTTCCTCTGTCGGATACGACGACTACGAGAACGTATTCCCCTGAGGAAACAGGTATGAGAGTTCCATTCACTACCGATCTTCCCCTGCTCCATTCGACCTCGGAGTTCCATCTCTGGATCACCGTGGTGTCGCCCGAAGTATCCAGCAGATAGGCTTCGGTCGTGAACAGGCTGAGTCCGGAGGCATCGAACGCGAACTGCTCCACATCGATCTCCTGGTAGACTTCCAGTACAAGGGAATCAGATCCCGGCACCAGGGAGAACACGGCCGTGTCGATTGCAAAGGTGATATCACCCTGGCTTATCGAAGCGAGCCCTGAAGCGGCGGCCAGACCTGTCATTAGCAGCAACGGGAGAAGCTGTCTAGAAGCTCTCATATGCCCTCCAGATATCCATGTGCTCGTATGCACTTGTGACATCCTCCCAGGGAGTATTGAGTTCGTACTGGCCATACCCGCCCTTGTCCACGAACACAATCGTTGCGGCAGGAGAGAAATACGTCCAGATCTGATATGGGCTGGTCGACAGTTCAATCGGTCTGTCCTCAACGATATCAGGTTCTCCGAGAAGGGCATAGACCATGCCCTGATCGGTGGCGATTCCACTGATATTGTGAACCGAGAAGGAGAGAGAGATGTAGTCCAGTCTCCTCAGGTACTCTTCGAGGAATTCGTTACCACGAACGAGAGGAGAATAATCGCGTTTCAGCCAGAAATCCGACATCACGATCAGTCTCTCTCCAGTGTTGGCTGCGTCCTCGATCTCATTCAACTCGGCATTCGTGGCAATAGGTCTCACCAGCCTGATGGTGTCGTCCCGGTTCTCACCCCAGACGTCCCAGTTCTGCAGCACTCTGATGGTGCGATGGGATGAGGTTATCATTTCGTCGCTCAGGAAAGCGGCGGTTGTGATCTCGAACTCACCGGCATCGACTCCGTCAAGGGACAGCTCGGCTGAGAAGAGCAGGCCGTCACTTTCCGAAGCAACCTCGGTCATCCAGCCCTCGCCCATCGGATGATTACCGCGATCATGGAGAAGGTAGGCAGCCCTCACAGAACCTGTATCACTGATCTGTGAGGGTGAATACACTTCCCAGAGCACCGCGATTGAACCCTTTGACCGAATGGGAGATACGGAAGGGATCTGGATACTCCCTGATGACCAGCTCAGCTGATCGATCAGCGGAATCTCAATCTCCTCCTGCCATCTCCTCCTTCGCGCGGATTCCAGATCACCGAAAACGAGGTAGACCATGTGGTCACCCGGTTCATCGCTGGAGAGTGACAGATGTTCCACGAAGGGCAGATCGGATCTCGTGATCGTACCACTGGCACGATCAAAGCTGCCGTCATCCAGGGAAGCGACAACCTCGTAGGATGCAGCCTCTTCCCCGGAATCCATGATGAACAGCAGATCTCCATCTACGATGGTGATCTCCAGGTCGATCAGACCGTCGGTCTGCAAGGTTGCAGGCTCTATGGTCCAGGAGACCTGAAAACCTGTCAATCCGCTGAGCATCAAAGTCGCCATGAGAACCATCAGATTCCTTCCGACCGGGGCGGGGTAGCCCCCGCCGACCGGTTTTCCAGTTTCCTCAGAACGCTATGCCGATACTGGCTCTGTGGACCATGTCCAGCTTGTTCCAGTCGGCGTAAGCGTAGTCAAGGGTGATGGTCTTGTCACCGAGAGGGATACGGAACCCCGCACCGGCTGTGAGACCTTCTTCATCCGTATTGATCCGATAGCCTCCTCGGACGGCTACCATGTTGTTGTACCAGTACTCGGCCCCTACGTTGACCTGCTCTACGTTGTCGGCCGGGTGTACACCATTGACCTCCACCGTGAGAAAGTTGGGCCCGCGGTCGATTACATCCATGGCAAGACCCAGTTTGAAGGTCATCGGCATGGAGTAAGACTCGTATGCAAGTGTTGAGTCTTGGCCGCTGTTCCAGGTAGTGTATTCGCCATCCGGCGTGAGTTCACCACCGAAGTGCTGAATGGTCATGCCAATGCGAAGCGTTCTGAAACCCGTGTCGTAGAGCGTGCCGATGTCGACGGCAAGCCCTCCGGCACTGACGTCATCCCAGCTCTCACGGACGTATTTCAGCGTGAGACCGGCACTGAACCGATCTGTCAGCTTCCTGGCGTAGGATATACCGATGACCATATCAGAGCATGTGAACGTCTCACCTGTGCCCTGAGGTTCCTCGACGGTTGTTACATCCATATCACCGGAAGTGAGCAGACCGAACTGCAGCCCGAACGTACCGAGATTCGGTACGTGATGGGACACGTTGGCTGCACCGTACAGAACGTCGGCGAACCACTGGGTCCCGCTGAACTGCACCTGGGTTCCCGATACCCTCACCAGGCAGGCGGGATTCCAGTATGCAGCACTGGCGTCGTCTGCGCTCGCGATGAACGCACCTGCCATGCCTGCCCCGCGCGTACCCATTCCCAGTTTCAGGAACTGGGCACCGGAGGTTCCTACCTTCGCATAGGCTGATGCCTCAACAGAGGCAGGGAACAGCAGGAAGACGGCGACCGCTACTGTAAGAACTGCGCTTGTTAGTTTCATGGTCCCTCCTCCCTATCTGATGATGGCAAATTTGCCGATCACGAAATCACTTTCAGTCGCCACACGGTAGATGTAGAGACCTGAAGTGACTTCCTGAGTATTCCTACTGAGTAGATCCCAGTACGCCGTGCCCACCGCACCTGACGCGCTGCGGTGTTCCAGTGTAATAACCAGATCTCCCGCAAGCGTGTAGATGTCGATGTCGCACATTGCCGGCAGGTTGATGAAGGCTATCTTGTCGAAGTACGTGACTTCCCATGCTGCCGAGCCCCTGTACGGGTTGGGCACCACGGAAACGTTGTCCATCCAGCCCGAATCGACGGTCCAGGATGGGACAACCGGAACGGGAGTGCCTTCGAGTGTCTGTTTGTAGTTCGACTTCGTGCTCTCTACGGTCGTGACCTCATCGTAAGCGGTAACGACGTAGTAGTAAGGGAAGCCGTTCTGAACCGACGTGTCGGTCCAGCTGTTGGTACCGGAGCTTTCGGTACGCATGAGAGTCCATCCCGAAGGCTCGAAGGTCGAGCGGTAGATGTTGTAGCCTCCGAACGGGTTGTAACTCTCTGCGTTCGCGCCCCACTCGAGCTGCACGAAACCATCGCCTGCCTGGTAGAAGAGGATTGGTGACGGCGGCAGTTGCGGAACACCCCATCCGCCATCGCGGTAGTAGGCGTCGAGCATGTTGTCCGCTACTTCTCGTGCCCCTGCAAGCCCGCGCCCTACAAGCCAGCCGCCCACGAAATGGAGGCTGTCACCGTCAGCAAGTTCTACAGGACCTGCGGATATCAGGAACCTGTAGTCGAACTGAGGGTATCCAAGGGCGATGGGGTTGTCGTGCACGATGGGGAACGGGCCGGCGTTGACGGGCTCGAATGCGCTGGGTGCGTTAGGATTGCCTGTCCAGTCAACGTAGTAGGCAGGTCCACTGTGCCTTCCGCTCTGATCCGGGTTCTCTCCCCACATGTAGTTGTATTTCTCGATGTCGTTGCCAGGATCGCTCTCCCAGTTCCACCAGGAATGCGACATGGCAATCGGCACACCGTAAACGTCGATCGGGCGCTCAATGGTTCCATCGACCTTCTTTATCCAGAAATCGAGCAGACGCCATGCGATGAAACCGTTAACCGGGGGATCCAGCTCCGGTTCACCGGAGTCGTCGACACCGGTTCCAGGGTTATCGGTATCCCAGATGTTGCTCATGTTTCTGGGAATCACGCAGTAGATGGTATCGCCCACTGTGTGCTCGTACCAGTCGGGTGGTGCGCCGTCGGCGAAGAGCTCGAGACCGGTGTTAGGCTCGACCGCGAAGATCGTGTCGCCAGACGCTATCTCTATCTTGAAGATGACGGTGAAGTGATCACTCACTCCGTTGCCATCGACATCGTTGTCGAGGATGTTGTCGCTGCCCATGTAGTTGTAGTAGTAGAAGACGTTCTGAGGGTCTTCCGGCGGCAGCGGGTTATCGGGGTTCTGCTGATAGGTGTAGATATCCTGCTCCGATGCCTTGACCCCTCCATCGAACTCGTATTCGAAGGTGGCGTCGGGGTCGTTGCACCAGATTGCATGGCCGTCGTAGTAGACCATGTCATCCAGATGGCAATCTGTCACATCGGCAGTGGCTACATCGCAATCACCCATTATGGACACGGAAAAGGCATCGAGAGGTATTCCCGGATTGCCGAACTCACTGTGATGGGTGATGATGTGATCGGTTGCGATGAAGTTGTTGAATCCCGGCGTGCCCCAGCCGAGGTTATACTCGTAGATTTTCATCCCGTAGGGATCGTCGTTCTGGGTGGGTTCCCAGTCATCGTATCCGTATTCCGACTGCTCGAGAGCAATGGAGCCGGGTGACAGCTTGACCACCGGGCATCCCTCGCTAGGCCAGAGTTCCCAGCCTGCTGAGTAATCCGGAGTGCTTGCGTACTTGGCCACGGTTCCAGTCGGTGTAACGGGTCCGTAGACGCAGGACCATATGTTACCTATCCAGAGGTAATTGCTTCCCTCTCCTCCGGGCCATTCCATTCTTGGGTAGTTCTCCCACGGATCACCGTAAACCCCAATGTTGAGAAAGGCGCACCAGACGTTACTGAGATTGTGAAGTACCCAGACCAGGGGTGGTCTGGCGTCAGTGTTGCCTTCCGGCATGGGGAGTTCGCGCAGTTCCCTGGCCACGCCCGTTCCCGCCAGTAGAAATACCACCAGCAGGACAGGGACCAGGAATCTGCTTCGCGTGAGGTTCCTCATACCCTCCTTCACCTCCAATTCTTCCTCTGAGCACATACCCGGAGGATCCCCTCCTCCTGATATGTGCCTCATGTTTGTCAGTTCTGTCTCTCTGTCCATTTCATCAATCCGTCAGTGTGAAAGCGTACTGTAGAGTGGTCCAGACGCCAACGGAGATTCCGTTGTTCTGTGCCGGGGTCCACCTCGTGTTCCATGCTGCCGATACGGCTGCGTCGTCAAGCGAACTCAGACCGCTGGAGTTGTAGAGCTGAACGTCCGCAACGGTGCCATCGGTCTTCACGTAAACCCAGAGCGTGACAACACCCTCGACACCAGCCTGAGCTGCCATCTCGGGATATGACGGAGTGGGTCTGTACGTGCATACCGGAACCACCTCGACGGGCATGAACCTCGGGGGGCCCGTACTCTCTGCCTGCCCTGAGGAAAGCTCCTCGGACTGAGCAATGGTTTCCACCGTTGACAGCCCTTCGGTATCCTCGCTCAGGGAAATGGTCACATCGGTCTGGAGCTCCTCTACCAGTTCTTCCGTCTCCTGCTCTAACTCTTCCTGTTCTTCCTGTACTTCTTCCTCCTGCTCCTCGACAGCGTCGTCAAAGGCGATATCAGCATCGACCGCTTCCATCTCCGAGTCAGTGGTGCGGGTGGATAGACGGCCGATCTCGCTGGCGGGAACCAGTTCGAAGAAGACCAACAGAATGGTCAGCCCTGCGACAATGCCCCATTCCGTTCCCCGGGAAGACATCTGTCTCAGCTTGTTCTCTGCTTTGGTGGACATGCTTCCCCCTTTCCTAAAACTGGATTCCGAACTCGACTGCATTGAACTGAATGCTGTAGAGTTCTTCGAAACGCATGGAATTGAACAGCTCGACCATAGAGCCCATCGGGACCCTCTGATCGATGTTCAACACTATTATGTCCACGTGTTTGTTCTGCTCACGCCAGTACTTCTCGCTGAGCCTCCGAAGCTGCTCTGGAACCTGATGGATCGGAAGGTCGAAATCGCCAATTCTGGCGATGAGCTCGCTTTCATCGTTCCCCGGTTCCATCTGTTTGATCCAGACGGTCACGCTGAGGAACTGTTTGCCGAGCTCACTCATCACTTCCGGGTGTGCCTGCGGGAAACGTACCCTCAGGCCACTGTCCTCCTTGAAGAGTGTAGTGGCCATGAAGAAGACCAGGAGCAGGAAGACGATATCGGCCATAGTTCCAGTGAAGATGTGACCGCTTGTTCCCATTCTCCTCCTCAGTTTCATCAGGCACCACCTCCAAGCCTCTCCTGGATGGTGATTCCCGTACGGCTGACACCGTTGCGCCTCAGCATGTCGAGCGCGGTGATCATGCCGTCGTAATCACAGTCAGGGAAGAACTTGAGAATGACGACCAGCTCACTCTCCCGAACGACAGAGGCGATATCGCCCTGCCGCTGGTCGGCGAGAACCAGTGTATCACCAAAGGCGACTTCTCCAAAGATCGGATCGTTCTCCATCGGTGTATCGCCCCCCAGGGATTCCCGGAGGATTCCGGGACGCACCAGGGTGAACAGGTTCTCTGCCTGAATGGCTGATTCCAGGCTGGAGAAGGTTCCGGATGGAACCCCCTTGGCAACTTCGAGATTGTTCAGAAGCCTGCTCCGGACAACGGCCATTGCTTCGGCCCTGTCAGCTGCAAGTTTCATGATCCCGTTGGTGAGCACGGTGTCTTCGAGACTGACATCCTCTCCCGCGCGGGCTCTCTGCAGTGGTCCATTTTCCGGCGCCTGATCTATCAGGGCGACGTACTCGTGGAGCCCCCACTGCTTTATCGTCATGACCAGCCTGTTAGACTCGTCGATCACAACTTCTTCGACCCTCTCGTCGGGCTTCTTGGGAAGCTTGTAGGAGATGCCCTTCTGCACTTCGAAGGTAGTCGTGACCAGGAAGAATATCAGCAGAAGAAACGCAATATCGGACATGGAGGAATCAGTGATCTCTCCGCTTGCCCTTGGTTTGTTACGTATCCGCATATTCTCCCTCTTAAAGCTGCTTCAGATGCTCCATCTCGGCCAGCTGGTCTATCAGGAACATGCTGGCCTCCTCCATATCGATTACGAACTTGCCGATCCTGGCAATGAAGTAGTTGTGTGCCATCTGGATCGGGATTGCTATAATGAGTCCGGTGGCGGTTGTGATAAGAGCCTCCTGGATACCACCTGCGACAAGGCTGGCTTCGACGTTCTTGGCGGCGGCAATCTCACCGAACGCCCTGATCATTCCAGAAACCGTGCCCAGGAAACCAAGCATCGGAGCGATGCTCGATACCGATGCGAGAACGACTATCCCCTTCTCGAGGAAAGCCATCTCTATTCCGCCTGCAGCTTCGATACCCTTCTCGACGTCCTCGAGGCCCTTGTCGCGCCTGAGAAGACCTGCTCTGAGAATTGAAGCTACCGGACCGGGTGTCCGATCACAGAGATCTTCAGCACCCCTGAGGTCACCCTTGCGGATGAAGCCTCCCACCTTCTCCAGGAAGCTGGCAACATTTACCTTGGCCTTGCCGTAGGTAATGAACCTCTCGACGGTGACGGCGATGCCTATGAGCAGGGAGAGGAGGAGGGGGTACATGAATGGTCCGCCGGAGATGAAGAGGTCCTTGAGGTCCATGCTGGCGCTTTGCTGGCGCTCGACCTCTTCCCCCTCAACTTCTTCAGTTGTCGAAACGGGAGCTTCGACAGCTTCCTCTTCAACCACCTCGGCAGGTTCCTCGACCTGTTCCGTCTCTTCGACGGCATCCCCGGTATCTACCGGTTCAGGTTCATCCGGTGCCTGAGCCCACGTGAGCGCAGCCAGCACCAGCAAGGCAAGTATGAACTTGCGCATATAGAAACTCTCCTTGTTGATGTCAGGCCCGGATGGCCGCCCCGAAGGGCAGCCATCATAAGCCTGTCAGGCTATCTCGTTACCACTCCAGACCGATGCCGAAACGGATCTGTCTGTGTCTCGTGTAAGCACTGGGGTCACCAAGCTGGCCCATCGGATCGTGATCGGGCTCTCCGTTACCATCCTGATCTGCGTCGTACCAGGCTTCATCCCTGATATCGAAGATGTTATGCCTGTTGAACAGGTTCTCGACCCAGCAGTAGATATCCAGCGATACGGGGCCGAGCCAGAAGGTCTTGTTGACCTTTATAGTGGTGTTCATCGTAAACGGATAGCGCATGTCGTTGATTTCGGGCGCTTCGGTTCCCTGGTTGGCGGAGCTGTAGGGGAAACCGCTGCCGAATGCCCACTCCACGTGAGCACCGAAACCCTCGAGGAAATGGGAGTCACCTATCATGGGACCCTCACCCCTGGGAATTCGATAATCCACGTTCGCGTTCACTGAATGGCGCTGATCCCAATGGAGATAGGATTCCTTCTTGGGAATGATCCAGCCCGCCCAGTTGTAGATGTAGTTCTGTGTCGCGCTGGAACTCTTGCCCTTTGCCACGGAGTATGAGTAGTTGGCGTTGAAGGACCAGAAGTTGCTGGGACGTCTCATGATGGAGAGCTCTGCGCCACGAACGTTACCGTAGTCGGCGTTGATGAACATATCGTAGCCGTCGACTGCCGTGTAGAAGTTCTTCTGCATGTCGACCAGGCCTGTTATGTCCTTGAAGTAACCGGTGATGTCGATCATTGTGATATCGTCGAACTGGTGCTTCACACCCACTTCGTAGGAGATCGTCTCCTCGGGGTCGAGGTCAGGGTTGCCGACCTGGGGGAATGCGCCAGCGAGATCGAAGTCGGCACCGCCGAACAGACGATCGAACTGCGGAGTCTGGAAGTAGTGACCGTAGGTGAAGTGGAGCACGTCACGTTCGGTGATGGGATGCGAGAAGCCGACGCGCGGGCTCAGGTGGTACTTGATGGGAACGCTGATCGGGTTGACGATGTGGTTGGGGTCACTCGGGCTGGTTCCCGGAACGACGGGGTTTGTCGGGTCGGCCGGCCAGTTGTCGAAGTTGGAATCGAAGTAGTCGAATCTGAGCCCGGCGTTAACTATCATTCCCCGGTACTCCATCTTATCCTGGAGGTAAACCGCTCCCGCATTGGGGAATACACGGTACCTGTCCATGTAGATGTTTCCACCCGAAGCGGTATCGACGTTGAAGTTGAAGACATCGAAGTACTTGCCCTCGATACCGGCCTTGACCTGATGGTTGTTGTTCACCTGGCTGGTGATATCGAGTCTTAGAGTAGAGGTTGTGCTTCTCGAGTCGTTCCAGGCGTATCGGCTGGCGCCGCCCCGGTAGAACCCATCGGTGTCGAGAGTTCTGCTGGGAGTGTATTCGAGCCAGTCTTCAATCGTCCATCCTTCTCCGAAATATTCGGTCATGTACAGAGGATCGATGCCGTAGAGCGGGTTATCCGGATCGTTCAGCATCCGATACTCGTAACGAGCCTGGAACTGGTTGAGTTTGAACTCGAGGAACGTCGCATCGCTGAGGGTCTGTGTCAGAGCGAAACCGATGCTGTAGTTCGTATTGAACCTGGTGGGAAGACCGTAGAGGATGCTCCCGCCATTGGCAAGTGTGTCTCCGTAAGTCGGGGACAGAGGATCTTCATCGATGTAGACATCCTCGAATTTGTGCCACTGCCAGATTCCGAAGCCACGCGTTCTGTCCATGAAGTAACCCGTGAAGTTGAGCTTCGTTCTCGGAGTGGGTTTGTAGGTCAGCTTGACGTTGAGCGAGGTCATATCCTCCCAGCCGTTAAACCAGTAGGAATATCTGCCATCTTCTCCTCCGCCATTCTGAAGCCATTCCGCGGAGATGAAGAGCCGGGTGTCACCCGGGATGTTGAGGCCGATGGCGGGAAGCAGATAGCTGGTGAACGGCTCGGGGCCGCCTATGGCGGCTTCACCGTTCAGCCTGGCCTCGCGGAATGGACCAGGATGGCTCCAGGTCCAGTCGCTGGCTGCGCCGAGCGCTTCCCAGTTGTTGCCGTTGAAGCTGATCGAACCCGTGTAGTTCGAGCCCCCCTCGCGAGTGATGATGTTGATCACACCGGACTGGGCGTTGCCGTACTCGGCACCGAAACCGCCGGTGATAATCGAAGTCTCGCTGATGGCGGACATTGGAATATCACTTCCGAACGTGTTGAACCGGGGATCGATCTGTGCGACTCCGTCGACCAGGTAGACAACCTCACCGGCTCGACCGCCTCTGATGTGAAGCTGGTTGCCCTGGCTGGTTGCGCCTGCCTGCTGGTTGACTATGTCTGCGATGCCGGCAACGGGCATGGTCCTGATCTCGTCACGGCTTATCACCTGAACCGAACTGGTGACGTCCCTGAGGATCATCCCCCTCTGGTCTGTGACCGTGATGAGGGTGTGTCCTACTGACTCGATGTTGAGCTGGAAATCGGTCCGGGTTGTCAGGTCTGTCACGACCTGAATCCCCTCCATGGTTACATCACCCATTCCAACCATCATGGCCTTCAGTGTGTAAGTTCCCGGCTGAAGGTTGATGATGAAGTACTCACCGTTCGCGTCCGTCATTGCGCCGTAGCTCGTTCCAACGATCATAACGGTGGCTCCGACCAGGGGATTACCGCTGGTGTCTAGCACCCTTCCGGCAATCTTTCCCGTGGTTCCGGCCATTGCTGACAGGGCAACGAACATGAGCAGGGCGAGTAAAATCGGCATTGCTCTTTTATGCACCGTACAGCTCCTTTCTTTCCCGTCCAGAAACAGGCTTTACAACTGGTTCGCAAACCTGGTCAGGTCTTACCAGCCTGCCCGTTCGGACACAGAGTTGAATACACTTGCAGTCCAATCCCAAAGCGTTAGTACGCACCCCCTTCTGCCCCGGAAAAGAACGGCTCCAATGGTCTTCTTACTAGAACTCCTTTACCAATAAAGTACTGCTCAAATATACAACTCACCTTTATTAGAAGGTGTTGCGCGTTGAGAATACGGCCACCTCCAGGTGAAGTCAAGCCGGTCGTATTCCACCATACAGAGCGCATCTTCAGCCTGCCAGACCCTTGAAAAGCGGTATCGTGGGAAGCCATTCGAAGAGGAGGAACTGGCTCTGACCTATCAGTAGACTGATACGAGCCATTACGGTGTACCCAAAACTCGCTCCGAATGCTACCATCAGAAGGGTAATTCCCACGTTGGCTGCTCCCCCCAGGACTCCCGTGTGAGCCTTCGAGAAGAAGAAGTAAGCAAGCCCGCAAACCACTCCCACTACGATTACAAGGCTGCCGAACACCTCCACTAGGTTGGAACCGCCGATAGGGATAATGGTTCCTTCGACCTGTGCAAGGGCGTTTGTCTGCAGAAATCCGACCAGGTTTATTCCCGCACCGGTACCAACGATCATCGCAAGCGACAATCTCGAATACCCGGCAAGTTTCGGCACTATTCTCATCAGCATGAACAAAGCGAAAACTCCCGGAATGATCCACAGCGGGTCAAACCCTCCTTCGACAGGAAGCATCTTGTTCCACCAGTTGGGGATCAGGACGTTGAAGATGTTGTAGATAACCCAGTACCCGGCACTCATTCCCACGAACAGGTGTTCTGCGAACTTGTAGAATGGGTTGTCCTTGTAGAGGAAGCTGTAGAGGCTCAACGTCAGGAAAGCTCCCAGCCATATTCCGATAATATCCCAGCTCATCCCACAGCCCCCTTCCTCCTCTTGCCGGAGAAGTAGGCAATGTTGCCGATCACGATGAACACCATGATCACCAGGTGGGCAATCGACTGGGCAGCCATGCCCGGTGTGGCCGTTCCGGGTGGAGCGTTCTCCACTCCCTCCCTGATCATGGTCTCGTAGTCCGCTGCACCTTTCAGCCCGCCAAGGAGCCCGACCATCTGGCCGGCACCGAGATAGGGGTAGAACTGCGGCGCACTCACCGCGGTACACCCTCCTCCTATCGGTACATCGTACCTGTCACCGGCCATCATCACCCATGCCGGGATGCCCGGATCACCCGCCGAAAGGGAGATGATCAGATCGAAGTCGGACAGTTTCGAGATGTTCCTCAGTAACGGTATATCACCGTATAGGGTTCCATCCTTGTCCTGTGGGAACGAGGAGACGAGATCGGTCCCCAGTCGGGCGATAAGGATCATACCGCCTGTCTTGTAACCCAGATTGACCCAGTCCTCGTACTGAACCATACCGAGACTGTCTCCTACCTCTGACAGCGCGTTCTGTCCCAGGCTTGCCCCTTGCGGCCAGAGTGCCATTCCAATGACGTTGAAATCTCGCGAGAAGAGGTCCTGGAGAAGTGCAACAGCCATGGGCTGCAGTTCGGGCATCGTCGATGGGTCGTAATCGAAACTGACTAATACGTTCGAGTTCTCAGGAAGAGATGCTATGTGATCAAAGAGGTCTTTGCTTGGACCCTCACCCACGGGTATGGGGAAGCTGACCTTGAGGACCAGGGGAACGAGTACGGCCAGAGCCATGAGAATGAATATCACTCTCCTGTCGGTTCCCCCCAGTTTTTCGAAGAATCCAGCCATCAGTCCGTACCTCCGAGGTAGCTTCGCTCGATACCGAAGATCATCCTGAGCGAAGTCGCTACCACTCCCATTGCCGCGCCGATCATGACAGCCCTTTGACCGGCAAGGTTGGGGAACTGCATTATCCATTCGGAGATGTAAGGAATCCTGCTCCAGATCATGTGGCCGATCGGTACCCTGCCCAGCATGACGATGAACGCCGATACCAGTAGCAGCGTCGCCCGCCAGTTCGATGCTCTGAAAGCCCTGAAGGCGGCTGAGGCTACGAAGAAGGCCAGAAGGCTGAACATCGTCGCTCCCATCGGAACGACCATGCGCTGGAACATGTAGTCGAAAGGCCTGCCTTCGGTTACTCCGAATATCAACCCTGTAACTAACATTGCCAGGAAGCCGACGATCGTTACCGGGCTGTACTTCCAGTTCAGAAGCTTCAGCCTGATCTTGCGAAAATGCACGTGCATCAGGTTCATCGCTCCGAGGAAAATTGCTGCTGACGCTACGATGAAGAACCATTCCTGCAGATACTCACCGAGGCTGCCGAAGGGGTGGTGTGGAATGAAGAACTGCAGGATCATGATGATGCCGGCAGCGAACGTGATTGCCAGTGGAATTGCCAGTCTCATTTCAGCCTCCTATTCCACATGAGTGATCCTGCGGAGTAACTCTGCAACCGCTCCCGCAGGCTCCCACAGGTGACCAATTGTTGCCGATAACACACCCAGAACGATGACGCACATGAAGAAGAGCTTTGCCGTGTCCTGGCCTTTCAGACTGCCAAGGAGCTTTGGTTCACGCGCCAGGTATGCACTGGCGGCGAACAGTTCCTCTCCAATCAGCGTGTAATCGCAGGCTGCAACGAAGAACGGAATCTGGCTGGGCATTGCCGTTCCTGCGATTTGAATGGCGCCTACGCTCCTGCCGGTCTCGGCAAGAATCAGGCTTTCAGCGTAGAACGTGCCCAGCAGAAAGATCGCAGCAGGCTTCTGGCGGACAATGATTCCGTCGACACCCGCGGCATACCCGAACTGGTCGTCCGTGATGTAAGAGATATTCTCCTTCTGAAATGCGTCAGGTCTTCCCGCCTGGAGGTATGCCTCCTTCACGACTTCCTGCGCAACGCTCATTACGATGCTACGTGCTGTTGGGACGATGAGCGGAGCGCCATATTCGGCTGTTTTCCGGGCCACTCTGCCCAGAATGACCATGCTGGCTATCGTCTGGATGTCGTCCATGTCCATGATCCCGGGGATGTAGAGTACGGGTCGGCCCATTTCGGTGGCGCGGCCGACCGCGTCTTCAACAGCCGACAGTCCTCCTATTTCGCGGATGTAGAGCTTTTTTCCCCGTTTACCTGTTTCGATGAACCAGAAAATGACTGCAGAAAGTATCACGAGGATGATAAGGGCTCCAATCCGGCCGCTGTTGATCCACTGAGCCGTGGCGATTACCGGTGCGCTCCATGATGGATCGGCGGTGAAACCGTCCAGAACAGGTACGACAGCGTACTCGTACTCGATTCCATTCACAGCAGTTGCATCGGATCCATCCCCGGAAAGGGGTGCGTAGGAGCCGACGACCTCGAACTGGTCAGATCCGGTTACACGGCGGTAGATCAGAAGGGAATCGGGAAGTGCCCCTCCTTTGTCTACTTCCCATTCGAAGGATATTTCCCCCCCGGCATCGTTCGGTACGTCTCCTGCAGAAGTAACGACAACGTCAGGGAGATCGGGAACCGATCCCGTCTGTTGTGCTGAGGCTGTAAAGGGCAGGAGCACCAGGAACAGTATCAGAACGGTGTTCATATATCCCTTCCTTCCTTCAATTGCGCCAGAAACGCAGGAAAGGCCCCGTCTGCGGGGGCCTTTCAATCATTATATCCTCAAACCTGTCTGCGTTGTCAAACGGCTCCGACCTACTTCTCTATCAGTTCCACGTTGGCTCTCGGAATTATCGCTTTCGAGCCATCCTCGAACTCGACTTCCAGAACTCTGACGTGGGACTCGGAGTCGATTTCCTGGAGCTCGGCAGGCAGTGAAGAGACCATTCCGAGCATACCGAAGTAGGGAGCCCTGATGCAGCGGATCGGTGAGCCGATGTCCATTGCTCCGGCCTGTCTGTCACTCGATAGGCCGCCGAGAACATCGCCTCCGACGGGAATCACGACCTCCGGCCTCATCACTCCGGCACGTATCTGAGTGGCGCCGTTGACACTGGCCATCATGCCCTCTCTCGTCTTCAACAGGTCGAATGTTCCATGAGCCATCGTCATCCTGCCGAAACCCTCGGTAAGAATAAGAGTGATTCCCTTGTTCTCATGTCCCGTGATGGCAACGCCCAGGTCAAAACCCAGGAAGTCCCTTAGATCCTTGTCGTCGAAACCACCAACGACAACGGCTGCGATGCCCGCTGCAATGGCCTTCTTCAGAGTGGAATGGGAAATGTAGCAGCCTCCCACAATGACCTTTCCTTTACAATCCTCCGTAATGAGGTCGTCCGACAGCTCCTGATCGGCGGAATCGACTACTACTTTAAGTTCACCGCGGGTTTCACCGCCGATTCCGAAAATGCCCTGGACAAAAGTACATCGTGTTTCGATGACGACGCCCTCGTCCTCGAGCACTTCCACGACCGAGCCTTTAACGTATCCGTCGATCTCCACGGGGATGGGCGGTTCACGGAGAACGGCCTGTCCGGTTATTTCGTTGAAGCTCTCGAATATCCCCTCTATCGGGGAGCGAACCGTATTCTTGAAGAGACCGAGAAAGCCTTTCGACTGACCGATCGGTTCGTTTTCTGCCAGTGCATCCCCCGACTTCTTGAAGAGCAGTTCAGGAACATCCTCCGGGGGAAGGCCGCCGAGCATGTTGGCGATGTTGAGCATCTTGACGTTACCCGGGAGTTCGGTTCTTGCAACCACCGTTCCCGCCCCGACTTCATCACCGAGCTTGACCAGCACTTCACCCTTGAGGGGCAGCCTTCTCTCCTTGCGAATAATCGTGACATCGGCTACTCTGAGCCCCGGCGTATATGCAAATGCCATCAGCGTTCACCTCCCCCGAGAGCCATGTAACGTTCCGGATACGCATCCATCGCATTCGACCACTCCTGGAGTTTCCGGATTCTCTCGATATCGTTTTCGGGAAGGAGGAACGGCTGTCTTCCACGACCGTCTATAACCAGCCCGACAACGCCTCCTTCGAGATCACCCGTCCATTCCCTGCCTGGACCCGCGCCAACGTCAATACCCTTCGAAGGCTTGATCACGGCTGCTGCCTTTTCTCCGACGCCCAGGTCGAGAACCCTCAGCTCACCCGGAACGATCTGCTCTTCTCGGGATGTACCGTCAGGCATCAAAAGATTCATCACGGCCAGAACCGAGTGTTTCTTCGCAGGTCCGGAAGGCGCGATACAGGTTCCGAGTTTTATCAGACAATCCTTATCGAAAACCTCTTTTGCAGCTCTGGGAAGGACCTCTGACAGAACTCCCAGCTGAGGCATCATGAAGATCGAATCGACAGCGAGCATCGTCAATCCTTCCGGAAGGAATGCGTCGATCATCATGTGAGCCGCCTGTGATCTCCGAGAAGCATGGGAAAGCACTCCGCCGGAACCGATCAACAGGTCCAGAGCCATCATGTCAACGAGTGTTGTGCCGGTCAGGGTCTGGTCGAAGGCATCTCCTATCGATCGCTCCTGGGCGATACCCTTCAGCCCGGTCGCGAGCTCTCTGTGCTGCACCAAGGCGAGTCTGAGGGCTTCCCTTGCAATTGCCTGCTCGACCACCAGTTCTTCGAGTTCCTGGGGTATCGTTGTTGGCCGGATCATCTTGTTCCTGATCCTGTTCCTCAGATCGGCTTCATCGATATGGAAGGGTACCCATCTCATGACGTTGTCCATGCCTGCACATGCAAGAACGTTGCAGACGCTGTAGCTCATTCCGAGGTTCGCGGACACGGTTCGGTTGAACACGGGTTTGCCATCGCTGTCAAAGACGCTGAAGATGTCGGTTGTAGCGCCACCGATGTCCACACCCATCACGTGGATTTTCTCTTTCTCGGCAACGGTCTCTATCAGTCTGCCAACCGCGCCGGGAGTAGGCATTATCGGAACCTGTTCCCACTTCCCGTCCACGTAATGCCCTGCCCAGCTCATCAGTCTCGAATAACCGGGAGCCTGAGCCATGACATGCTCCATGAATAGTTCATGAATCGTGTCCCTTGCAGGTCCGAGGTTCTCCCTCTCGAGGACGGGACGGAGGTTGTCGACTATCTTGAGTTCCATCGTCTCGCCCAGTTCCTCGGCCACGGATTCCCGAGCGTCGATGTTGCCTGCAAAGATTATCGGCAGCTTGTAACCGACACCGAATCGGGGCTTGGGATCCGCTGCCCTGATCACGTCAGCAAGCTCGATCACATGGTCAAGGGTGCCGCCGTCTATACCCCCGGACAGGAGGATCATATCCGGTCTGAGGCGTCGAATGTCGGCAACTTTCTGGTGGGGAAGCCTTCCATCGTTGGAGGCGATAACATCCATGACGATAGCACCGGCACCGAGTGCGGCCCGCTGGGCACTTTCACCCGTCATCGATTTTACGACTCCCGCCACGGTCATCTGAAGACCTCCGCCAGCGGAAGACGTGGACATGTAGATATCAACCCCTTTCGAACCACCAGCCTCTGAAATATGGATTCCATCCCTGGAGTCGTTAAGGAGCCTCCTGCCCTCGAGATCCTCTATCTCTCCAACGGCATTCAGAACTCCCATGGTCACGTCCTCGGCCGGAGCTTCAACGGTAGTGGGCGCTTCGCCGCGGCGGATGAGACGATATTCACCGTCACGCTTCTCTATCAGAATGGCTTTGGTTGTGGTACTGCCGCAGTCAGTCGCCAGAATCCTGGTGATGTCCGTGCTGGCCAATGCCGTCTCCCTTCAGTGTTTCCCTATCGGGTTGCTTTCCGGGCCGGATGCGGCTCCAGAAAGACCTCTTGTTTTTCCGTTGCGCAACCTTCCGGGCTTTTCTGCGCTGATCATCGCGAGCGTTCTCGTCCTCTATTGCCACTATGAGTTTTTCCAGGTTCTCCCTTTCTTCACTCATCTTTACGAACCGGTAGTAATCTTTCGACTGAACTATCAGCGACACCACCGGATTCGCGAATATCAGGAGCTGGTTTCCCAGGAAGGAAAGCGGCTTGACTGATTCGAGCAGAATGATCGCGGGTACCGTGAGCTGCCTGGAGACAACCGCTTTTGCGATCTTCTCAATCAGATCGGTGTAGTCTTCCTCGCCGTGATCCTCATAGAGACTTTCCCCCGGACCTGTCGCGAATAAACTCAAGCACTTCCTCCCTGTTGCCTGAAAACTGTAAAGATAGCCCTCTGAACTTGGAGAGCCTCGAAGGTCCGGGAAAGGGACTGAGGAGCACACCATATTTGTCCGGTATCCAGCTCCTCACCTCTCGCCAGGTCCTTTTCTCCGTACCGAAGAGAGACTTCTTCGTCACCCCTGCGCCGTTCATCCTGAACTTCACCGGCAGGAAATAACTCCATAGAGCCAGGAAGAGCAGGACAATTCCGACGATTCCCCACCAGAAGTTCTCCAGTGTTAGCGCAGCTGCGAATCCTGCAAGCAGGATTATCATGACGAGCAGGAGCGTTGCGCCAGGTCTTTCCCTTGCCGGGTGCGACACCCATTCGAGTACGGAGGACTCTAATTCTCTGCTTTCTTCGTCCATGGCTCCACCACACAGAGCTCCTTGACTGCCAGTACTTCATCGAGCCTGAGTACCGGTGTGTTCACCGGAGCATCCGTGACCAGATGAGGTTTTTCCTCTGCCTCGCGCGCAATGGACATCATCGCCGCGGCAAACCTGTCGAGTTCTTCCATGCTCTCGGTTTCAGTGGGTTCGATCATGAGCGCTTCCTTGACGATGAGCGGAAAGTAAACCGTTGGAGCATGGAATCCGTAATCCAGCAGTCGCTTCGCAATGTCGAGAGTCTTGACTCCCGTCGAAGCCATAGCGGCACCCGACGCAACGAATTCGTGCATGCACGGACCGTTGCCGAAGGGTACATCGTACGTATCCTTCAACATCGCCATCAGGTAATTCGCATTGATCAGAGCGTTCTCGCTCACCTTCCGGAGGCCCATGGCTCCAAGCAGCCTGATGTAGGCATAAGCCTTGTAGAAAACACCCACATGACCGTGGAAGGCAAGAAGCCTTCCGAAGGAACCGGGGGCATTCTCGTTCAGTGAGTAACAACCGTCTGCGTCCCTGAACACGACCGGGCTGGGAAGGAACGGGACCAGATCTTTCCGGCAGACGACCGGGCCTGAACCGGGTCCTCCTCCTCCGTGGGGAGTAGAGAAAGTTTTGTGGAGGTTCAGGTGACAGACATCGAACCCCATGTCTCCCGGCCTGGAAATACCCAGAAGAGCGTTCATGTTGGCGCCGTCCATGTAGTTGAGACCACCGGCATCGTGTACGATCTGCGTCAGCTCGGTTATCGACGATTCGAAGATGCCGAGCGTATTCGGATTGGTGAGCATGAAAGCTGCCGTGTTCGGGCCCGCCTTGGCACGGAGATCCTCTGCGTCTACTTCACCATTCTCATTGGAGAGCACACCGACGATCTTCATCCCGGCAAGAATGGAGGTTGCAGGATTCGTTCCGTGAGCGGAATCGGGCATCAGGACTTCGTTCCTGTGACTTTCCCCCAGAGATCTGTGAAAACTGCTGATCAGCATGAGACCCGTGTACTCTCCCTGTGCGCCGGCAGCAGGCTGAACGGTTACCCCTTCGAAACCGGTGATTTCGCAGAGGAACTCCCCGAGCCTGTACATGATCTCCAGAGAACCCTGGGCATCACCGTCTGCAACAAGGGGGTGCAAACCGGCCAGTTCCGGAATTCTTGCCATGTTCTCATTCAGCCTCGGGTTGTACTTCATCGTGCAGGATCCCAGAGGATAGATTCCCTCCTCCAGGTTGTAGTTCTTCCGGCTCAACCTGACGAAATGTCTGAGAACCTGACCTTCTGACAGTTCTGGAAGACCGATTTCACCATCTCTCATCTGCTCCGGAGCGAACGGGACACTGCTCAGGGGCACATCGAGATCGGGGAGAGTCACCCCTCTTCGTCCGGGATGGCTGTTCTCATATATCGTCGAGTGTCTCATCGTGCCACCTCCCCGCAAATGGCGGAGATTGCGGTGACGTAATCATCGATCTCTTCGCGAGTCCTTTTCTCGGTTGCCGTTATGAGAAGGGCTCCCGGAGCAAGTTCTGGAACGGCTACTCCCGCAATGATGCCTTTTCCGCTCATGGCTTCGAGCAGGTCTGAAGCGGGAACCGGAAACTCCAGAGTGAATTCACGAAAGAAGGGAGCCTCGAAGATACGCCTGGTTCCAGGCACTTCCTCGAGCAGTCTTTCCTCTAAGTAATGGCTTTTATGGAAGCACTGAGAGGCAACTTCGCGAAAACCACTCTCACCCAGAAGGGAGAAGTAAACGGTGTTGGCAAGCGCACACAGCGCCTGATTGGTGCAGATATTGCTGGTGGCTTTGTCACGCCTGATGTGCTGCTCTCTCGTCTGGAGCGTCATGACGTAACCTGTCTCACCGGCACGGTCGACGGTACGGCCAATGATCCTGCCGGGCATCTTCCTGGCAAGTTTTTCATCGGCAGCCATGAATCCAACGTACGGTCCTCCGTAGGAAAGGGGAATGCCCATCGGCTGCCCCTCACCTGTAACGATGTCTGCACCGGCGGATCCGGGAGATTGCAGCATTGCCATTGCAACAGGATCGGCTGCAGCAATCAGGAGTCCACCCGCACCGTGTGTCAAATCAGCAAGAGGCGCCAGATCATCGACAAGACCGTAGTAATCAGGGTACTGGACGATCAGCCCGGCAAGGCCGTCACCGGCAAGATCTCCGATGGCTGAGGCATCCAGGAGGCCGTTTTCACGAACTGGAACGGTTGCCAGCTCGAAGCCGGTTCTTCCCAGATAAGTACGTATGACAGCCTGCCATCTTGGATTCAGGCTGGCAGCCATGAGTATCCTGCCCTTGCCCTTGCCCTTGCCCTTGCGCGAAGCTCTAATGGCCATCAGAGCTGC